>JBAZSY010000002.1:0-232317 GCA_041662185.1 Bacteroidales bacterium | reverse complement strand
AATTTACTCAAATTGACTGTGAAATGTCTTTTGTTGAACAGGAAGATATTCTTAATTTATTTGAAGGATTAATAAAGCATTTATTTAAAGAAGTAAAGCAAAAAGAATTTTCTGACTTTCCAAGATTAACTTGGGCAGATGCAATGAAGTATTATGGTTCTGATAAACCTGATATTCGTTTTGGAATGAAATTTGTAGAATTAAATGACGTTGCAAAGGGTAATGGTTTCTCTGTTTTTGATGATGCAGAATTAGTTGTAGGTATTTGTGCAGAAGGATGTGCTGAATATACTCGCAAACAGTTAGATGAACTTGTTGATTTTGTTAAAAAACCACAAGTAGGGGCTAATGGCTTAGTATATATTAAATATAATTCTGACGGAAGTTTCAAATCATCTGTAGACAAGTTCTTTACGCAAGAACAATTAACTGAAATTGCTAAGAAATT
The DNA here is from genome assembly GCA_041662185.1 of Bacteroidales bacterium. Taxonomy (GTDB): domain Bacteria; phylum Bacteroidota; class Bacteroidia; order Bacteroidales; family P3; genus UBA10566. The sequence continues at coordinate 231,869 of JBAZSY010000002.1, read as the reverse complement.
TAGTGCAAAAGAAGGTGATTTAATTCTTGTAATGGCAGGAAAAGAAGAAAAGACTCAAGTTTCTTTAAGCGTTCTACGTTTAGAAATGGGTAATAGATTAGGTTTCAGAGATCCAAATAAGTTTTCGCCTCTTTGGGTTGTAGATTTTCCTCTATTGGAATGGGATGAAGAATCAAATCGTTTTTATGCAAAACATCATCCATTTACAGCTCCAAAACCTGAAGATTATTCTATGTTGTTTACTAATCCAAAAGATGTAAGAGCTAATGCATATGATCTAGTTATCAATGGTGTAGAAGTTGGAGGAGGCTCAATTCGTATTTATGATAGAGATATGCAAAACGATATGTTTAAAGTGCTAGGAATGAGTAAAGAAGTTGTGGATTCACAATTTGGTTACTTATTAAGTGCTTTTGAATATGGAGCACCACCTCATGGAGGAATAGCATTTGGATTTGATAGATTATGTTCAATATTTGGAGGGGTAGAATCAATTCGTGATTTTATTGCTTTCCCTAAAAACAATAATGGAAGAGATACAATGGCAGATGCCCCATCTACAATTTCACAGGATCAGTTAAAAGAACTATATATTTCGCTTATTGCAAAAGAATAATAGGAATAGATTTAATTATCAATATTTTTATACCACTATATTGCAAAATGTAGTGGCATAATTTTTTTGTATTATCTTTGCTCGAAATATTTAATATATGGAAACAAAAGAGATTATTAATAATTTAGGTTTAATCCCTCATCCAGAAGGAGGGTACTATAAACGAATGTTTTGTTCTGAAAATAAGTCTATTGATGGTAAATATTTGATGAGTTCAATATATTATTTATTAGAAAAAGAAGATTTTTCTGCGTTTCATCGTTTAAGTTCTGTTGAAGTATGGTTTTTTCATATTGGAGAACCTATAAATATCTATATACTTAATAAAAAAGGAAAATTAGAAACTCATTCTCTTTCATCTCAAATTAATGATAATTTTCAATTAGCAATAGAACCAAACACCTGGTTTGCAGCAGAAATTCCATCAAAAAAAGGATTTTCTTTAATAAGTTGTGCTGTTTCACCTGAATTTTCTTTTAATAATTTTGAATTAGCAAATAAGGAAGAATTAATAAAAGAATATCCACAATATCAATCAATTATAAATAGACTTACAAGGTAATATTAATTGTTAGAAGTAATAAAATGACAAAAGAATACAATAAAATGTAAAATATATTTGTCAAATAGGAAAATATATTATACTTTTACTGTGTTAAACAATTAAAAATTTACTGTATGAAAAAATCTTATTTGTTTCCAACGTATTTTAAGAAGATAGGTTGGATAATCACATTGCTAGCTTTATTGTATATTTTAATTTCAATAATTTTTGATTTAAAATGGGACTTTAATTTTTATATGCCAGTAATCTATTATGACGGTGACATTGGTTCTCTTTTTGCTAATAACAAGGAATCTGGTTTTTTTACAATAGCTAAAACAACATCTAACACAACTTTACTACCAATTATAATAGTAATGGGATTAAGTTTTATTGCTTTCTCTAAAAATAAAAATGAAGACGAGTATATTTCTAAGATAAGAGAACAATCTTTAGTTTGGTCAATGATTGTGGGATATTTTATTTTTATTCTCTTTACTTTATTTTTATATGGTACTTTTTATATTGCTGTTGTGGTATATGATATCTATATTTTTCTAATTTTATTTGTGTGTAAGTTTAATTTTGAGCTTTATAGCTTGAAAAAATCTTTGAAAAATGAAGAATAATATTAGAGTTGAGAGAGCGATATTAAAAATGTCGCAACAACAGTTGGCAGATAGGGTAGGAGTATCTCGACAGACCATAAATGCCATAGAATTAGAGAAGTACGTGCCTTCTGCAACAGTTATTATGAAGATAGCTGTAATATTCTGCAAACCAGTAGATAATATTTTTCAATTAGAAGGAAGTGACTGGAAATAAGTGATTTGACTTTATATAATAGCAGCAGAAATAAATAAAAAAGCATGATGTTTACTATATAATATCATGCTTTTTTGATTCTAAGTATCTTGTTTGCAGTAACTAAATTCTTTGCTTCTATAATATAAAACACGTGTATTTTATCTATACTTGTCTTTATTTTGTTACTTGAAATTTATACTTAATATACTTGGATTTATATTAAGTATATTTGGAATTATACTAAGTATAAATCAAGAAAGACTTAATCTTTTTTGGAGAATTAAAGCATATTTTTGGATGCTGAAAGCTCTGAGAATTCAAAATTTGAAATCAAGTTGTATGTTGGTGCAATTATTCAAAAATTTGGGGGTTTGAATTCATTAATTTTAGCTTGAGATTAATGAATAAATAGATTCTTTTGATTTTACTTACTTTATTTCTATATAATTTTGATTATAAGAAATTGTAACTTGATTTTGATCTTTTAGAATTTGATTCTGATAAATTGTAATTTGATTCTAATTTAATAGAACTTGATTCCAATTTTCTAAAAACGATTTTATGAACAAAAAAATAGGCTAAGAAATTAATCTTAGCCTATTTAGTGTTTTGTTTAGTTAAAAACTATTTCTTGATGTTTGGTAATTCCAAACCATATCCTTTTTTCTTGTCTTCTGCTTTTAACCAGAATGCTAATATTAATGCTATTACTCCGAATGAAGCAAATACTAACATTGGTACAGTATAGTTATATTTCAATGGGTCAGTTACTCCTGGATTTGTAGCAGCTAATACATTACCAATAATCATAGGTACTGCATAAAGTCCAATATTTTGTATCCAGAATATTACGGAGTAAGCTGAGCCTAAGTACCTGTTTTCTACTAATTTTGGTACTGAAGGCCATAAAGCAGCAGGAACTAATGAGAATGATATTCCTAAGAATACAATAGCTGTTAGTGCAATAAATGTATTCAAATGAACAAATGCAAAAATTAAATGGCATATTATCATTAAAACAGCTCCAAAAATTAACATTGTAGCTCCTTTACCTTTTCTATCTAAGAAACTTCCTAAGAATGGAGTTATAGCTGCTGCTCCAAGAGGGAAGAAGAAGAATATATTACCTGCATCTTCAGCTGCTATACCTAAATTACATTGAAGCATGTTGATTGCATATTTTTGGAAAGGGAAGATTGCAGAATAGTAAAGTACACAAAGAAAAGATACTATTAAGAATGTTTTGCTTGTAAATAGCTTTGCAATATCTTTTATTTTAAATGGTTCATCTGGCTCTTCGCCACTTTCTCCCATTTGTTTCTCTAATTTTTTATCCATGAAGAAATAAATTATAAAGCAAATTAATCCTACAAGGATAAGTATTGAACAAAATAGAACAGGTTTTGAAACATCAGGAACAAGTCCCATTTTTGCTAATCTGGGAGATATTAACACGATTGCAGCAACTCCAACTCTTGCAATTGCCATTTCAATGCCCATTGCTAAAGCCATTTCTTTTCCTTGAAACCATTTTACGATACCTCTTGAAACTGTAATCCCAGCCATTTCAACACCGCAACCAAAAAGCATAAATCCGATGGCTGCAAATTTAGCAGAACCGGGCATTCCATCATAAAATGGAGTTATGTTCCATGCTGTGTTTGGTAGGTTCATAAAATTATTCATAAAACTTTCTACTCCACTACCTAAGAATGCTGGACTAACAGCATAGTATTTAATTGATGCACCAATTACCATTACTGCACCAGAAAGAAGAGCAGTAAATCTAACACCCATCTTATCAAGAATAATACCTGCGAAGATAAGGAAGAATACAAATACATTTAAAAATGGTTCTGAACCAGCAAATCTACCGTAAGCTTCAGGTGTCCAACCTTTGGTGTTTTGTAAAAGCTCTTGTAGAGGAGATAAAACGTCAACAAACATGTATGCAAAAAACATCATTGATGCCAATAGAACAAGGGCTGTCCATCTTACTGCTGGCACATCCTTCATTAATTTTGTAACTTTTTCTGTCATAGATTTTTTATATTTAAAGTTTTTCAGCCTGCAAAGCTATAATTTTTTAGAGATATAATTTTTGTTTTTAGAGATTTTATTTTGTTTTTTATTTTAAATACTTGATTAAGTGTAGTGTAATTGAGTGGTATATAATATAATCTATAAAAAAAATGTTCGATGTTATGAAGTTGTTAAATAATCTTCTATCTTTGCAAGTTCAAAAAAATGGGTATTTTTTAAATAAATAATTATATAATATGCAAAACAAAGGTGCTATCAAAATTATTGCAATTATCTTTGCCTTAGTGTGTTTGTATCAACTTTCGTTCACTTTTTTTACTAAAAGAGTAGAAAGTAATGCGAAAGAATATGCGTTAAATAGCTATGCAAAGAATCAAGCAAAAATTCAAGCAAATGGAAATGCTTTAAGAGAACAGGAGATTTTAGATTCTATCTCAACTGAAAGAGAAAACAATTATTTGGATTCTATTTCAGAAAAGACTGTCTATAATTTTCTTTGGATGCGTCCATTTTCTTATAAAGAATGTAAGGCAAGAGAAATTAATTTAGGTCTTGACTTAAAAGGAGGTATGAATGTTAAGATGGAAGTTTCTACTATTGATGTAGTGAAAAATCTTGCAACCAATCCTAAAGACCCAGCTTTTTTAAAATTAGTTGATCAAGCAACATCGCTTCAAAAAGTAAGTGGAAAAAATTTCATTTCTTGTTTTGAAAAAACTATTCAAGATTCAGAACAAACAGGAAAAGTTAATTTATCCGCATTCTTCCGTGTGAAATTGAAAGAAAGAGGAATTACTACTAATTCTTCAAATTCAGAAGTTTTAGCTGCAATTAGGAAAGAATGTACAGATGCTTACGATAGAACATTCCAAGTTCTTAGTAAACGTATCGATAAATTTGGAGTTTCTCAACCAACAATTCAAAAACTACAAGCATCAGAAAGAATTCTTATTGAACTTCCGGGTGTAAAAGATCCTCAACGTATTAGTCGTTTATTGGAAGGTACTGCACAATTAGAATTTTGGTTAGCTGGTGATGCAGGAAAAACATTTCAATCTTTAGGAGCTGCTGATGAATATTTAGCAACCATTGCTTCGAAAAAAGATACCTTAGATGTTGCTAAAGCGGATACTTTAGGAATTAATCCGGTAGATACATTAAATAATAATGTATCTAAAACAACTAATAAAAAAGATAACACAATAAAGGCTAAGAGACCTTTGTTGGATTTATTCACTCGACTTAATAAAGGAGATTTAGCACCATCAGTAGTTGGTACAGCTACAGCGGCTAATAAAAAAGAAATAAATATTCAACTAGCGAGAGCGTCAAAGGTACTGCTTTCTAATGTTACTTTCTTCTGGAGTGCTCAACCTATTAATAAAACTAATGAATACGAATTATATGTTATACAATATACTAATAAGGCAAAGACTGCTTTATTGGATGGAGATGTAATTGATGATGCTCGTCAAGACTTTGATCAACAAGGTCGTCCTGTTGTTTCAATGACAATGAAAGCAGAAGCAGCAAGGAAATGGGGAAAAATTACAGGTTCAAACATTGGAAATAGTATAGCTATTGTCCTTGATAGTGCTGTTTATTCTGCTCCAAGAGTAAATGGTGAAATTACAGGAGGTCGTTCTGAAATATCTGGTAGTTTTTCAATAGAAGAAGCTAAAGACTTAGCTAATATACTAAAATCAGGTAAGCTTACTGCTCCTGCTAAAGTTGTACAAGAATCTGTTATTGGTCCTTCATTAGGTGCTGAATCAATTCATGCTGGTATGTTATCATTCATGTTTGCATTATTAATAATATGCATATATATGATATTCTTCTATAGTGTTGCAGGTATTGCTGCTTGTATTGCTGTTATAGTTAACTTATTCTTCTTGTTTGGTGTTCTCGCCTCAATAGGAGTGGTACTTACCTTATCTGGTATTGCCAGTATTGTACTTACTCTTGCTATGGCAGTAGATGCCAACGTTATTATCAATGAACGTATAAAAGAAGAGTTACTTGCAGGAAAAAGTCTTGGTGTTTCAATAGCCGATGGTTATAAAGCAGCTTATTCTGCAATTATTGACGGTAACGTTACCACATTAATCACAGGTATTGTATTAGCTTATTTCGCTTCTGGTTCGGTTCAAGGTTTCGCCATTATATTAAGTATAGGTATTCTTACTTCAATGTTCACTAGTATATTTATTTCTCGTTTAGTATTTGAGGCTATGCTAAACAACAAGAAATGGAAAAATAGAATAAAATTCTATACTCCAATAACTGAACATTTCTTACAAAACCCAAAAGTTAATTTTGTAGGTGGGGCAAAGAAACAATTAATAATTTGTGGAACTATAATAGTAATTTGTTTGAGTTCTGTAGCATTTAGAGGTTTAGATTATGGTATAGATTTTTCCGGAGGACGTACTTATGTGGTTAGATTTGATCAGGATGTTAATGCTAATGATGTTAGAAATTCATTAGCAAAGGAATTTGAATCAGCTCCAGAAGTAAAAACTTTTGGACCAGATTATCAAGTTAAGATTACAACAGACTATAAAGTAAAAGAAGATAATGAAGCAATTAAGCGTGAAGTTGTTGAAAAAATATATAATGGTACAAAAGGATTTTATAAAAATAAAAATATTAAATTGGTTGAATTTGAATCAACATTAGAATCACCTCTTGGTATTATTAATTCTGAAATTGTTGGACCAACAATAGCTGATGATATTAAAAGTTCTGCTATTATTGCTGTACTGATAGCATTATTCGCAATTTTCATATATATTGCTGTTAGATTTAATAAATGGCAATATGGTTTTGGAGGATTAATTGCATTAACATTTGATACAATACTTACTATTGGTATGTTCTCAATATTTAAAGGTATTTTACCATTTAGTATGGATGTTGATATGAACTTTATTGCAGCTATTCTTACTATTATAGGTTATTCAATTAATGATACTGTTATTATCTTTGATCGTGTACGTGAAAATGTGAAATTGTATCCAAATCATGATTATGGGGAAATAATGAACTTATCAATAAATCAAACTTTAAGTAGAACAGTTAATACTGTAGGTATAGTAGTTGTAGCTCTTATTGTTATGCTTTTCTTTGGAGGTGAAGTATTAAGAGGTTTTGCATTTGCATTAACAATAGGAATTACTTCAGGAGCTTGTTCTACATTATTTATAGCTAGTCCAATTGCTTATTTGTTGATAAAGAAACAACATGATAAAGCTCTTGCTAAGGTGAAAAAATAATAAAGATAAATAGATATTCAGTAGGAATAATCTCCTACTGAATATTTATATTTGGAAAATATTGATGTATATTTTGGTCTTGTGGTTTTTTTATTTAAATTTGTAGCTCAATAATAGGGGAAATGAATATATATATAATAATAGGTATAATTGTATTTGTGGTGATATCCAAGAGGTTGTTTTCTGTTTCAGGCAGAAATAATGAAGATGGAACGCCTCCTATTTTTGAGGAAAATAAAAGAAAGAGTGTTTTTGAAGAGATTTTTGGAGAGATTTTCAAGGAAGAAGGAATTAAAAATATTGTTAAAAATGAAGTTAATTTTCAAGAAGAAAAGAAAGCTCCTTTTGATTTTAACAAAAAAGAGAAAATAATTCAAGAAACACCAAAAGAAACAAAAATATTAGAAGAAAATAATTTTGATATAAGGAAGGCTGTTATTTATTCAGAAATCTTAAATAACCCTTTTATAAATATAAAATAGTTGAAAAATGAAATTTAATTCTTTACATAAATAATACAATTAAAGGAGTATGTTTAGAAAATTATTCTTTACTCTTGGTTTGTTTTTAACAACCAGTTTAATCTTGTACTCGCAAGGAACACTAACGGGTACAATTACAGATGCTAAAACAAACGAACCATTGCCGTTCGTTAATGTTATTGTTGAACAAGGTGGTCAACAAAAAGGAGGTGCTCAAACTGATATAAATGGTAATTTCCAGATTAAACCATTAAATACTGGTAATTATGATGTCATAGCAAGTTTTATTGGGTATAAAAAGGCAATAAAAAAAGGAGTTCATGTTACTTCTACTGGTTATTCTCCAGGAGGTAGTTTAGCTTTAGAACCAACAAGTAAGCAAATTGATGAAGTGGTAATTTCTGCTTATGTTGTTCCTCTAATTGAATCAGGGACAGCAGAAACAGGTAAACGTATTACTACTGAAGAAATTGATAAGATGGCTGCAAATACTGTTGATGCAATTATTGCAACAGTAGGAGGTATATCAGACTCTGATGGTGGATCTGGTACTGCTCGTGGTGAGTCTGGTATGGTTACTTATGTTAATGGCGTTGTTAAAAAGGGTAGCGTAAATATACCTAAGCAAGCAATTGCCGAAGTACAAGTAATTCTTGGAGGAACTCCAGCTCGTTATGGCGAATCAATTGGAGGGACTACGAATATTACTTTAAAACCACCAGCAAATAAATTTATGGGATATTTAAAGTATGAAACATCTGAACCTTTAGACACACGTGGATATCATAGATTTGATGCTTATTTTACAGGTCCTTTATATAAGAAAAAATCAAGTGATGGAATAGAAAAGAGTATTATTGGATATCGTTTAGCTGGATATAATTCATATACTCAAGACCCTTATAATAGACCTTCTGATAGGTATTATTATATGTTGAAAGCTAATAAACAAGAGAATCTTAATAATAATCCATTGACTTATGACCCTACAACGGGAGCTGTATATAACACCGCTTCATATTTAAGATTATCCGATTTTGAAAAAGTAGGTAGGAAATCAAATTTATGGAATAATTATTTATATTTGGAAGGGGGACTTGATATTCGTTTTACAGATAATAGTATTCTTCAAATTAATGGAGAATATTCAAACGGTATTGCTAAAAATGGTAGTTCTTCATCAATATTAATGAATAATGCCAATAATAGCGAATCAAAGTCTAATAGTTTCCAAATCATGGGTGACTTTACTCAAAAATTCTCTAATTCTTCTGAATCTTCGAAGATTAAGAATATTATTTTTAATATGGCAGCTTCTTACAGTAAATCTTACAGTGAAACATATAATCCTGATCATGGAGATAATTTGTTTCAATACGGTCATGTGGGAACATTCAAAACATATAAGAGAAATACATATTCTTTAACAAGAATCGAAATTGATGGAGTTATGCAAGATGTAATGGAACATAATGGTTGGTTAGATTATCAAGTAGATTTTACTCCATCTCAATACAATCCAGGACTAGCAAGATATACTTGGCAACTTTATAATGATCCAACTTTTGAAGCAATTAGATCTAATTTATATAATTATGATAATATAAGAGCATTACAAGGCTTAACAAATGGAGATACCCCAGATGGTATTTATTCTATGTTTACTAATGTTGGACAACCTTCTACTGGATATTCTAAATCAGAAAGTCAATATGTTTATTTATCAGCTAAAGTATCTGCTGATATCGGTAGCCATTCTCTTGAATTTGGTTTCCAATATGATCAATCAACTTATCGTGGATATTCTTTAAATGCATCTTCTTTGTGGACTATTATGAAACAAGAAGCAAATTCTCATATTTTATATAGAGATTTAGATAATCCAATAATTGATAATTCAGGTTCTATGACTTATGTAACATACAATAGGTTATATGATGGAGCCAGTCAAACATATTTTGATCAAGCATTAAGATCTAAATTAGGATTAAGTGTTACTGGAACTGATTATTTAGATATCGATAGTTATGATCCATCAATGTTTTCATTAGATATGTTTTCGGCTGATGAGCTATTTAATAGCGGTAATTCAATTGTTAGTTATTATGGATATGACCACAAAGGAAATGTTGTTAAAGGAAAACAAAACTTACAAAACTTTTTCTCTAATAAAGAAACAAGAACATTAGGAGCTTGGCAACCAATTTATATGGCTGGTTATATCCAAGACCAATTTTTCTTTAAAGATTTAATTTTTAATGTTGGTGTTCGTGTAGATAGATTTGATGGGAATCAAATGGGATTAAAAGATCCTTATTTATTATATTCAGCTTATACAGCAGGAGAACTTACAATTCCAAATCGTCCATCAAATATTGGTGATAATTATGTTGTATATGTAAGTAGTTTAAATGGTAATTCAAGTACAAGTGATGTAAATAATGACGGATTTATAACCGGATACAGAAATGGAAATACATGGTACAATGCTAATGGAGAAATAGTTTCTAATCCATCTGATATAGCTGGTGCATCAGGACAGCCTCTTCCATTTAGAAAAGGAAAATTAAGTGATACAGGTCTTCCATCTCAAATATCAACAGATGCTTTTGAAGATTATAAACCTCAAGTAGTAGCAATGCCACGTATTGCATTTTCATTCCCAGTATCGGATAAATCTGAATTTAAAGCTTCTTATGATATGATTGCTCGTCGTCCACAAGATGGTTGGCAGGCAAATTATGTCGATTATTTATATATGGAAAAACAATCAGGAGCAATATTAAATAATCCAAACTTAAAACCAGAAAAAATTACAAACTATGAACTTGGGTTCACTCAAGTATTGTCTAAATCTTCAGTATTAAGTATGTCTGCATATTATAAAGAAACAAGAGACCTAATCGCATTAGTACAATATGTAGGTGCAGATCCAACGACATTGTATTATTCTTATGGTAACCAAGATTTTAGAACAACAAAAGGGTTAACTATTACTTATGAATTAAGACGTTCAAGTAACGTACGTATAAATGCAAATTATACATTACAATATGCAGAAGGTACATCTGGCTTACCTCAATCAACAATAGTATCATTAATTAGAGCTGGATATCCAAATATTAAAATGTTATATCCAATTAGTGATGATAGACGTCATGAATTTAAATTACAATTTGACTTCCGTTATCAAGGTGGAGATAAATACAATGGACCGACAACAAAAAGAATTGTTAAAGACAAAAAAACAGGCGAAGAAAGAGCTCAAGTAATAAAATGGTTACAAAACTTTGGAGTAAATATTACTGGTGTTGCACAATCAGGTCGTCCATATACAAAATACTTTAGCAATACTCAACAAACAATTGTTGGTAGTTATAATGGAGCAAGACTTCCTTGGATATTCCGTATTGATATGAATATTGATAAATCATTTGATATTAAGGTTGGAAAGAGAGTAACTCAATTAAATATTTATGCAAGAATAACTAATGTTCTTAACATTAAAAATGTTGCTGGTTTATTTGGTGTCACTGGAGATGCAGATGATAATGGTTATTTAACAGATCCAGAAACTCAGACAATTATAGCAAATCAATTAGATCCTGATTCTTATAGAGATTACTATACAATGAGTTTGAATAATAATTATTATAATTATACAAACCCTAGGATGGTTAATTTAGGAGTATCTTATACATTTTAATTAACTGATTAAATAGAAAATTGATTGAAAATGAAACATATATTTAAAATAACAACGTTAGTTTTAATCTGCCTATTTTTGCAAAACTCAGTTTTTGCAAGAGAATATATTGGTAAGGTTAATAAAACATCAACATCCACAAAAGCTGACGGTGGTGTTGAAAGATGTAGAAGAGCTCAAGGTTCTGCCGAATTAAGTATTAATAATGTAAGAGCACGTATAAATACAGGCGGTAACATGTGGTATGATGGGAATACTGCGAAATACTATGTCCCAAAAGATGGAAGTAGTACTGCAATGTTCTGCGCTGCATTGTGGATTGGTGGACAAGATGAAAACAAACAATTAAGAGTTGCTGCTTTACGTTTTGGACAAGATGGTGATGATTTTTGGCCGGGGCCATTAACAGTTGATAAAAATGCTTCTGTTAATAAATCTGTTTGTGAAAAATGGGATAAACATTTTCGCATTACAAAAGCAGAAGTTCAAGCTTTTGTTGCTGGTTGTAAAAAGAATGAAGCAACTGGTCAAGTAATATCAGGTCCAACAGATCAGTCATTAATTACAGATGCTATTAAAAATTGGCCAGCACATCCAGACAACTATGCTGAATTGAAACAAACAAAATATTTAGCTCCATTTAAAGATGTTGATGGAGACGGAGAATATAATTATACAAAAGGAGATTATCCATATTATGATTTTAATGGTGATCTTTGTCCAGTTGTTGCAAAACAAAGTGGACAAAAGTATAATCCAATTAGAACTATGGAAGATTCGATTGGTACAGGAGGAGAACCTGTAACAGGAGGTATTTTAGTCGACCAAGTTCTTAAAGGTGATGAAACTCTATGGTGGGTATTTAACGATAAAGGAAACTCCCATACTGAATCTAAATCAGCAAACCCTATTGGTCTTGAAATTCGTGCACAAGCATTTGCATTTAGTATGAATGACGAAATCAATAATATGACTTTTTATTCTTATGAAATCATTAACCGATCAACATTTACTTTACAAAATACATATTTTAGTCAATGGGTTGACCCAGATTTAGGATATGCTCAAGATGATTACGTAGGTTGTGACGTAAAAAGAGGATTAGGTTACTGTTATAATGGTAAGGCTACTGATGGTCCAGGAACAGGAGCATATTCAGGAAATCCACCTGCAATAGGCATTGACTTTTTTCAAGGACCTTATTTAGATGCAGATGGTTTAGATAATCCTAAAGTGTATATAGACTTAGCACTAGCTGATGCATCAGGTAAAGAATTGTTAAAAAAATATCTTAAGAAAGATGCTAATGGAAATCCAATAGAAGGAAACTACGATACATTATTAATAACTGCTAACGCTAGTGAATTTGAAAATTTTTGGTATGATCCAAATGACAAAATAACTAATGGAGCAAATATTAATGGTGTAAATTTTGGAAATGGTATTATTGATGATGAACGTTTTGGAATGAGAAGATTTGTTTATTATGAAAATAGTTCACACACAACAAAAGGAGAACCTGATAAAGCAACTGACTATTATAACTATTTACGTGGAATGTGGAAAACAGGTGTTAATATGACATTTGGTGCAGACGGAACTTCGGGAACTATTAATTGTGATTTTATGTTTCCAGGAACAACTGATACATGGAATTGGGGAACAAAAGGTATTGTACCTACCGTTACCGACACAAGGGGTTGGACGGAAGAATCATCAGGAAATGCACCAGGGGATAGACGTTTTATGCAATCAGCAGGTCCATTTGAATTAAAACCGGGAGCAATTAATTATATTACTGTTGGAATTCCATTTGCACAAGCTGCATCAGGAGGTCCTTATGCATCAGTAACATTATTAAGACAAATAGATGATAAATGTCAAGCATTATTTGATAATTGTTTTAATATTCTTGAAGGGCCAGATGCACCAGATTTAACAATAAAGGAACTTGATAGAGAATTAATATTATATTTAACAAATGATTCTCCTTCATCTAATAATATCAATGAAGCATTTGATAAAATAGATGTTTCAATACCTAAATCTTATGATATTACTCGTGATACAATATATGATAATACAGTACATACTCTTATAACTAGTACAGTTGAATATGATAGGCACTATAAATTTGAAGGATATCAGATATTCCAATTAAAAGATGCTACTGTATCTGTTACTGATATATATGATGAAGACAAAGCAAGATTAGTTGGACAATGCGATATTAAAAACTTTGATGTTAATCAAAACAACCAACCAATATCTAAATTAATAAATTATAATAAAGATAATAATATTGGAGGATTAGTCCCTCAAGTAATGGTTGATGGGTTAAATAGTGGCATACAACATACATTTAAAGTAACTGAAGATAAGTTTGCATCAACTAATGATAAAACTATAGTAAATAATAAAAAATATTATTATGTTGCAGTGGCTTATGCTTACAATAATTTTAAGCCGTATAATCCTGAGGATGTAACAAAAATAGATGGACAAAAAGAAACATATTTAGCTAGTAGAAAGACAGGATTTGGTAATAGTATTACTTCAATTATTGCTATACCTCACCAACTTGAACCAGAACAAAATGGTACATTAGTTCAATCATCTTATGGTATTTGCCCAGAGATAAAAAGAATAGAAGGTAATGGTAATGGTGGAATGGTATTAAACTTCCAAACATCAACTTTAGAAAAAATAATGGGAAAAGCAAATGAAGAACCAGTTGGTGTCTCGTATGTAACTGACCTATTATATAAAGAAAACTATGGTCCATTAAATATTAAGGTAATTGACCCAATTAAATTACGTCAAGGTTCATATACAATTAAAATAATTAAATCTGACACATCAGATAATTTAATGTATGCTACTTGGAAATTACAAAATATTGATACCACTCAACCATTGTATACCACAACAGTAAATGGAGCATCAACTTCTATTTATTCAATAACGTCCGATAGAACAATAGGAGATATTAATGAGCAAATTATATTCCCATTAGGTATTTCAATATCACTTACAAATCCTAATCAAACAGTAACTCCATTATACATAAGTAATGATTTATATTCTAAACAAAAAAAAGTATTTGGTGGTGATTTAGATGAGGGGACAGCATTGTATTCAAGTATTGTTGCCAAAGATCCAAATAAAACTTGGTTATTTGGTATAACAGATAATGATGCAAAGGATTATTTAAACTGGATTAAATCAGGAAGTAAATCTGCATCTGAAGCAATTAGACGTGATCCTTTTAGCAGTGACGAAAATCTTTTTGATTATTTAGGTCAAGACTATTATTATTCTATTGGTAAATTAGTTTGGAATTCTGCAAATAATAAATTTGATACTATATTCTATGATTATCCAATAGATAAGGATGCCGATTATGAAGGAGTTGGAAGTGGATGGTGGACACCATACAGATTAACTTCTTTATATACAAATTATGGTGGAACAATTCTTCCTCATCCAGGTTTCTCATATTATCATTTTAGTTCAGAATCAAGTCCTGCTGATGTTACTAAACTTAGATTAGACCCTTCATTTGTTTATTCAACAACATCAAATGATATGAGTAATTTATCTTCAGTTGATATTGTATTCACGAGTGATAAAACAAAATGGACACGTTGTCCCGTTATTGAAATGGGAGATGATCCTAATCAAACTGAAGGAAATGCAAAACGTTTCCAATTAAGGAGGCATGCTTCTGTTGATAAAAACGGAGATAATGCAGGAGATGGCACTCAAGGTTGGGGTTGGTTCCCAGGATATGCTATTAATCTTGAAACAGGTCAAAGACTAAATATGATGTTTGGGGAAAACTCACAATTAGGTGTAGGACAACCTGGTAATGGTAGAGATTTGATTTGGAATCCAACATCAACAACACAAGATGGAGGTGGATATGTATTTGGAGGTATGCATTACATATATGTATTAGGAGCTTCTCAATATACACTATATACTCCAAATAATCTTGAGCCGAACTTAAATACTAGACTAGTTTATCCAAAGTCATATTATGATAAAGATGAAAATGGTAATATGGATATGGGAACTTGGGCATATAATAAATTAAGAAAGTTAGATAATCTTGTATTAACAAATACATCTCCTTATGGCAATGACTATAAGAATACCAATCTAACAGAGGCTATGGAAGTATTTGGTTCTGCTATGTGGGTAGGAATGCCGTTAGCAACAGCATTTAATTCTGATCCTAAGGCCGAAATACCAACAGATGTTACAGTATCATTAAGAGTTCGTCAACCATATAAGATAAATTATATCAATAATGAAAATGGTTCTGCAGCAAATCCTCAAAACAATAATTATCCGATGTATGAGTTCTCAATAACAAAAGATATTGCAACTTCAACAGGAAATATTGAATTGGCGAAATCAGCATTAGACCAAATAACTGTTGTACCTAATCCTTACTTTGCTTCTTCAACTTATGAAAATGACCAAGTACAAAATCTTGTTAAGATATGTAACCTTCCTCCAGATTGCCATATAACAATCTACTCAGTAGATGGAACAGTAATAAGAAAACTACGTGGACCATCAAAGAGTTTAGTTTCAGGTACAGGTACTGCATTAACATCAGTTGATTGGGATTTGAAGAATCATAAAGGATTACCAATCTCTGGCGGAGCTTATATAATACATATAAAAGCTGATGGAGTAGGAGAAAAGATTATTAAATGGTTTGGAGCTTTACGTCCGATTGACTTAAATTCTTTCCAATAAAAACAGCACAAATTGAAATATTTTAAATAAGAGAGATTATGAAAGATATATATAGAATATTTGCTTTGTTCATGTTAGGAATACTACTATTTGCTAACACGAACGTAAAAGCAGGGAATGACGACAGAAGAGGAACTGCAGGAGCAGGTTCACTTTTGATTAACCCTTGGGCAAGAAGTGCAGGTTGGGGAGGAGTTAATACAGCATGCGGAACGGGAATAGACGCACTATTTTCAAACGTTGCTGGACTTGGACGAATCTCAGGAACTGAATTTAACTTGTCATACACTAATTGGTTACAAAACTCAGGCATTGGAGTAAGTGCATTGGGTGTTGGACAAAGCCTTGGAGACTTTGGAGTTTTAGGAATATCTGTTACTTCAATGAGCTTTGGCTTAACAGATAGAACAACAACAGGAAGTCCAGAGAAAGGGAATAACGGTACTTTTTCAATAAGTAACATGAATATTGGACTTTCTTATGCAAAAGCTTTTTCAACATCTATTTTCGGAGGGGCAACCATAAAGGTTATAAATGAAGGCATAGATAACGTAACAGCAACTGGTTTTGCAGTTGATGCAGGTGTCCAATACGTAACAGGTGAAGATTATGAAATTAAATTTGGTATTACTTTAAAGAACTGGGGCCCAGCAATGAGTTATAGTGGAGATGGATTATCAGTAAACGCAGTTTACTCTGGTTCAGACCACACACAATCTGTTGAACAACGTTCTCAAACCTTTGAAATACCATCGAGTTTAAATATTGGAGCATCTTATGACTTCTTGTTTGCAGAAAAAACACATCGTTTAACTGTTGCAGGAAACTATGCTTCAATGGCATTTTCAAAAGACCAATATACATTAGGACTTGAATATGGCTTTGGAAAAATCTTTATGCTTCGTTCATCTTACACTTATGAAGATGCAATAACAAAAAGCATATATGATGTTGATGCTGGAGCAACAACATTATACTCTGGATTTTCAGCTGGAGCTTCAATAGTAGCACCAATATCTAAAAGTAAAAAGGGTTCAAATGGAGTTAACTTATCAATTGATTACGCATATAGATTAACACAGATTGCAGGTGGTTTACACACCATAGGTCTTGTTCTTTCATTATAGTTTAACCAATAAATTTCTTATAAGAATCGAAGACCTTTAACAAAGGGTCTTCGATTCTTTTTAATCACCAATTCAAATTATTATGTCAGGAGTAAAATATTATTCACAAGAAGGCCTGCAAAAGCTAAAAGACGAACTCCATCACTTGGTGACGGTAGAACGTCCTGCCATTTCAGCAGCCATAGCTGAGGCAAGAGATAAAGGTGACTTATCGGAAAATGCAGAATATGATGCAGCAAAAGATGCTCAAGGACATTTAGAAGCTAAAATATCAAAACTTCAAACCTTAGTATTAAATGCAAGATTATTAGACGAAAGTAAGATAGACACTTCAAAAGTATTATTGCTTTCAAAGGTAGAGTTTGTTAATTTAACAAATAATGCAACTCAAGTCTATGATATCGTACCAGAAAGCGAAGCAAATCTTCGTGAGGGGAAACTTTCAGTAACATCACCAATAGCAAAAGGAATGTTAGGTAAAAAAGTAGGTGATATTGCCGAAATAGAAATCCCTGCAGGAGTTATGAAATTACAGATAAAGAAAATAACAAGAGAATAATATGGCATCAATATTTTCAAAAATTATTGCAGGCGAGATACCATGTTACAAAGTAGCAGAAACAGAAAATTGCTTTGCATTCTTAGATATTTCACCACTTGCAAAAGGACATACTTTAGTAGTTCCCAAGAAAGAGGTAGATTATATCTTTGACCTTGACGATGATTTGCTCTCTGAGCTAAATATCTTCGCCAAGAGAGTAGCAAAAGCTATTCAGAAAGTAAATCCATGCCCAAAGGTAGGAATAGCTGTAATAGGCTTAGAAGTACCACATGCACATATTCACTTAGTACCCTTAGAAAACGTAGGAGATTTAGACTTTAAACGTCCAAAACTTCAATTCACCCCAGAAGAGTTTCAACAAATAGCAACTCAAATAGCCGCTAATCTATAAGAAAAACAAAACAAAACATCAAAACAAAAAGCGAAGAGAGCTAAAAACTTTCTTCGCTTTTTGTTTTTGCACAATAACAGATATTCCTATATCTCAACTATCCTTCTAATAAGAATCCCATTAAATTAAGCTGAACAATCCGTAAAAGGAAACAAGGTCTTTGTTGAATTAAGTTATCTCCGATAGAAATTAAACTCCATATATTTCCATTTATATTAACTCTTTCTGAAATTAAAAGGGATCTTTTTATGCGGAAACGGGATATAAAAATATTTTAATAGGGATTAAATAGCACTACGATGGGCATCGTGGTGGTGTTACGATGCCCATCGTAGCCTATCTACGATGCCCATCGTATATTTTAATATATTTTAAGTGAGTTTGTCCGTTGCTCTTGACTTTTAGCAACTTTGAACTACAAAGATACAAAATATTCTATTATTATTGTGCATAAAAGAAAGAAAAATTGGCTTAAAGAACAAAATAGAGAATGAAAGCGTTGTAAGTATTGAATTTATTATCTTCGCAAGCATTTAAAGTTAAGCAAATATTTATTGATAAGTATTTTAGATATACTTTTAATAATAAATAGCCTACCTTTTGTCCATTCACCCCAAAATTAATACAAAATTAAAGAAGAAATGATGCAAAAAATAAGAGATATTTTTCACAATAATCAACTATTAAATTGGAAAATATTAGAGCTAAAGAGTATAAAAGAATAAGTTATAAACAAAACTAACTTTAAAATAAAAATGGAAGGTAAAATATTGTGAAATAAATTTGTTTTGTATCAAAATATTTTTATCTTTGCCGTGTTGAAAAATTATCTAATGAAAGATTTTTGTCAAACATTATCATCTTTAAATATCCATAGCAAACTTATGTATCTATGTGTTTATGGGATATTCTATCTTTGCAAAAATAAATTTGATGAGCGATGGGGTTTTCGGTAGCCTCAATTAACTACTCTTTTCCGAAGCCTCCAATTCTGAGACAAAAATAAATTCAAAAAAGAGAACTTCTCTAAAACTTTTGAATTATACCCTAAATGAGAGGTATAAATTTTATAGTATAAATAATATAAAAATAATCAATGAAAAATATAAAACAAATACTAGCGATAGCAATATTAGGAATGTTTGCAGTAGCTTGTACAGATGAAGATCAATTCAATAATGAAACTAAAGTTAATAATAAATCAACATTATCAAATAGTTATGATCAAAGAGATCATACATATGAAGATGTTCATTATACAAAAGATCAAACAATTGCAATAATGCAGAAATTTGATTCATTAATGAGAGGACAAAGTACTACTTCAGAGTATGAAATAAAAGAAGCATTGTTTGCTATGGAATTTTATTATAATTATGCTGTAGTAGATAAACAAGAAAAATATGATACTACAAGTTATGATGGACAAACTTTCACATTTAGTGTAGACTTGAATTCTAATGGTAATATAGATGTAGATGTATTGCGTGAAAATTATACTACATTTTTAAATTATGTTTTAACATCAATGGGAGATAAATATCTTCAATATTCAGATTTATATGTTTCTAATATTACAAATCAAACAATCACTTTTAGTTTAGAAATGGTTCCTTTCCATTTTAATGACCACTTGTTTAGGTCACAAATAATTAAAAGTAATTCTGATATAGTAACAGTAACAAGTGAAAATTCAAATTGGCTTTCTCTTCCAAATCCTCCAACAGATGAAATCGTTAGAATATTGTGTAAGAAAGACGTTTATAATTGTTCATTTAATAATATAAATACATCTACAATGAATACTTATTTTTTATATACAATATTTAAGATTTATGAAGTAGTTTCTAATAATAGCAGTGATTTTGCTTTTGACATATTAAATGGTCGTTTGCGAGATCTATTAGTATATCCAACAATACATATGACAAATGGTTGTGCGACTTATGTAATCCCAAATTCTAACATACAAAGAACAGCTATTGATGTTTGGCCTAACATTTATTATGATATACCAGGAGCTACAGAGAAAAGTGCTTATATGGCTGTGGCACAAATAAAAAATGCACAATTAATATATTTTACTCCAGGAGATGATTTACATACAATAGTAACTCGTTTGCATTTTCCAATAGAGTAATTATGAAGAGTAAAATATTGTTTTTTTTGCTAATATGTTTCATTACATATTTTAGCACAAGTGCACAATCATTAGATTTATTATTTTCTAATGATCATTTAAAAATTAATTCAATATCTAATACTCACTTAATGTATCATCTTGTTAATAACCTTGATAATGATACTACAGATTGGGTATGTACAGATAGCGCTGTTTTTTATGGAGAAGATGGAGTTTATAAACCAGGTTATACTTTAAACTTTAATAGTAATAATCTTGAGATATTAGATTCTATACATGGTTATGCCTTTCAATATAAATATAATAATAAGCTATATTATGTTGATAGTAAATTTATATGTTGTGATTTAAATAGGGATGGTTCTATTATTCAAACTAATATATTCGATTATTTAGAGGGAAATAATTTTACTTATTTTAATATAAAAAACCTTTTCTCTAAGGAAAAAGATTTTTTCTTGTTTTACAGTCCATTGGAATCGCCTTATGATAAAACATATATTTATGTTGTAGATACATTGGGAAATATTTTACGTTCTGATTCTATGCAAAGGCGTGTTGGAAGTTTTGAGATAATAGAGCAAGGAAACAATATTTTATTTTCTGATTATTTTGGATATCCTTATTCTTCTCAATCACAATTATATTTAATCGATAAGCAATCATTGAAAATTGTTGATAGTATTAGTAATATTAATTATATGTGTGGAGCAATTGCAACTATAAATGATTCAATAATAATAGCAGAAAGTGCAGATACCTATCCCAATAGAATTTACCAAATAAATACCATAACTCATGATGAAAATACTTTAATAAATAGTACTATACCGCAAGATCTTCGAGGGACTACTTTAGCATTTCATTATAATAGACGTGTCGATTACATTAATAAGGATTCTATTTATCTTTGTTTTCTTACAGAACTTCCATGTACAAGTTATTATCCAGATTCTTTAGTTAGAATTTGTATAGCAAATTTTAATATTTCTGGAATTTTGAATTATACCTATCTTATAGATTTTAATATTGAAGAACACCAGAAAATTATTAGTGGAGTAAAAGCAACTGATGATGGCGGTCTTTTAATGGCTGTGAGTTCAAGACGATATTGGCCAGCATCACAATTAACTAATTTATGGACAAACTATGTAATTAAGTTTATGCCTAATGGATACTCAAGTATTACAAATGTTGAAACGGGAGAAAAGGAAAGCATTAAGGTTTATCCTAATCCTGCAAGGGATTATATTAATGTAGATATTGAATGCACTAATTTTAATAATGCAAGTTCAATTGAATTATTTGATATGCAAGGACGAATAGTAAGAAAAGAAAAATTGAAAGCAAAACAAGGTAATAGGGTTGATGTTTCTTCTCTTTCTGCTGGAGCTTATTCTTATAATGTTTCTCTTAATGGAAAAACTATTAGTGGAAAAGTTATTGTTGAAAAGTAGGGTGAAATATCATTGATATAATTATGAAACGAGGGTTCTTTATTGAATCCTCGTTTTTTAATGTAGTATTGTTGTAAGTATTTCGTGGGATTTAATTGAATTTGGGGTTAGTAGATGTATTTCGTAGAATTGGATTAGGATATTTAGGATTTTGTTTTTCTCTTCTTTTGTTAATGTGGTTTGGGTGTAGTTTTCGGATATTGGGTTTTGGGAGAATAGAAAACAGGAGAAGAGGTAAGATTCTTTTTCGGATAGGTGATGATTATGATAGGGTCTTTGTTCTACAAAATGACCTTTTATTAAGTCGAAGAATTGATATTCTATACTATAATTGTTCATTGGTTGGAATCCTAAATATGCGGATAGTTCTGTAAGAAAGTAAAGATGGAAGGTTGAAAAGTTGCTTTCAAGAGTGTTTAGGTCTAATATTTTCTCTTCTATGAAATTATATAACTCTTCGTTACGGTCCTCTTCTTTTATACATTGATTTATTATATCGGAAATAAAGAAAGCTATTGTTGTCTTTTTTATGTCTGAGAATAGACTATTGAGGTCAAATTCTATCTTTGCTTCGCTAATTATATGAAGATCTTTCTTTGGGCTATTATATACTTCTAAGTCTAAAATATAGAGAGGTTGGAATATATTGGAACGTAGTTTATTCTTTATATTTCTACCTCCTTTAAGAATATATGATTTTACTCCAAATTCTTTTGTTAATATTTTTACTATTGTGCTGGACTCGGAGTAGGGAAATGTTCTTAATACAATTCCTTTTGTTTTATAAATCATGAAGAGAACTATCTTACAAAAAGTATTTTCCCAACTGCGTTTTGAGCTCCCTCCAATGCAGTACCAAATATTAGGTAAACTCCACTGCTAACTCTTTCTCCATTAAAATTCTTTCCATCCCATACAGCTTGACCACCAATTGATTTTAGATGAGCAACCATATTTCCAGTAACGTCTGTAATTCTAACATCTGAATCTGAAACAAAACCTTTAATAGCGACTATTCCACTATAATCAGGTCTTACAGGATTAGGAAATGCTGTTAATTTTCCTGCTTCTTCAGCACCAGCAGTTGATTCTGCTTTATAAGAGATTCCCCCACGATCTGTCCCAATATAAACTTCCCCAGTTTTTGGTTCTTGTGCCATTGCTAAGATACGATTGGAGTATAATGGACTATTTTCTGCAGTGAAATGGTATAATTGCTTATCCCCATTAGATGAAAATACAAATATTCCGTTTCTTTCTGTTCCTACCCACTTGCGGTTTGCTCCATCACACATTATACAATTAATATTGTCAAAGTTTAGTAAATATTGAGCTATACCGTTTTCCTGATAAATTATATTATTACAAGTTACTGAGGACTTATTATTTTCTCCTGCCGTGAAAAGTCCATCTAAAGAATATATTACTTTAATTCCTTTGTCTGTTCCAATCCATATTTCTCCCTCTTGGTCTTGTGTCATACAATTTACCTTATTTGATTCATCTTTTGAACCATTATTAGGGTCTATTATTATTTGATTGTTGTTATTATCTAATGCCAATATATTATTATTGGTTGTCCAAATAAATTTATAGAAATTTCCTGTATTAAACCTATCGAGAGCAAGTCCTAATACTTCTGCTTGGCCTATCTTTTCATAAGTATTAAAGCCACCCCATTCATTTCTGTAATTAAGATAGCATAATGAATTGCTTGATAATGAACTTCCTACTAAAAGATTTCCAGAAGCGTCGTATTCAACTCCAGCAATACGGTAGCCATAACTTGGTTTTAGAAGATTATCAGTATTAGTACTATCCCATACTTTTATTATCTTATTATCTAATATTTCAATAACTCCATTCCACCAAGATGAAGCCATAAGATGGTTTGAATTTCTTGGGTCAATACTAACATTAATAATATCTTTTATTTCAGGGTGATCAAGAAAATTACTTAACGCCTCCCAATAGGAACCATTGAAAGAGTATATATTTCCAGGAAAGCCCCTTGGCGCATTTTGAAAGTTTCTCCCCCCAGGGGCTACATATATTTTCCCTGCTGTGGAAGTAATTGAAAAAATATCATTTGAAAGAGGTCCATTAGGATATCTTAGTTTTACTGTGTTATTCACTAAATAATTTTCCATACATATTAATCCCCCTTCTCTTTCATGAGAAAGCCAGAGATCATCTCCAGTAATTAATGCATCTCCAACTTCTGGAGTAATAAGTTTGTTATTAATATCACTATGTATAGGCCACCATTCAACATCTATTACTCTTTTTTCTACATAGTTTGTATCATATACAATTACTGCTTGATTTGATGAACCCCATACTTTAGCAACTAACTTATTGCTCGTTGGTTTTATCCAATAAACCAAGAAGTTTGAGAAAACGGTATCCCAACCATTTTCATTCCTAACAAATAAATCTATATTATCGTTTTGACGTTTAACTCCTGCCATAAGCTGATTATTAAACATAAACATATAGCTTATTTCTGAATTGTATGGATTATTTAAGCTTCCGTAAGTTTTCCATGTTTCACTTGTTGCTAATGAAGGGGAGTTATAAGGAGCATATAATAAGCCATTAACAGTTGCTGCATATATAGAGTCATTATCAATGACAATGTTATTTACATTGATTTTTGAACTATTATTGCCTATATAATATGTTTCAAATATTTCTTTTCTTTCAAGGTCTAAGACAACAATTCCAAATCCACATGATAAATAAGCCTTTTTGTTGTAGAAAGTAATGTTATTAACAGATTTGCTCCCTTCAATTGATCGTATTTTTATATCAGGGATGTTATAGACTTTATCGTTTTGAATTAAATCAATATTTGAATTATCATAAACTACAATAATACATTTCGTTGTTTTATCGTATGCTAATTGAACAATGCCAGCATCTGTTAATCCATTGACTTTTGAAAACCGTTCCATTGAGTTGTCATCTTTATCATAGAAGAACATAGCACTTCCAGCAGAAACTAATATTCTGTTTTCAACTAAAGCTATTTTCTCTGTTTGATAATAAGACAAATGATCTCTCCAACTTCCAATAGGGACATTAGATAATTGTGCATTTGATGAAAAAGAAGATAAGAATGTTAGTGTTGAGAATAAGATTATAGATATTATTAATTGAATAGTTTTCATGCGTTTTGTCTTGATAAATAATAAAGTATTTAACGCATTAGCTATTCAAATATTGTTTAACTTACGGCCTCTTTTAATCTTTCTGCGTTCTCTGCTAATTGAAGAGCATCAAGGATGTCTTGGAGGTCGCCATCCATAAAGGCTGCAAGATTATACATTGTATAGTTAATACGATGGTCAGTAACTCGTGATTGAGGATAGTTGTATGTACGAATTTTTGCACTCCTATCACCTGTTGAAACCATTGTTTTACGCTTAGATGACATTTCTTCTAAGTATTTACTGTATTCCAATTCAAATAGTCTTGTTCTTAAAACAACCATTGCTTTGTCAAGATTTTTTATTTGAGATTTTTGGTCTTGACAAGAGACAACTATTCCTGTTGGAATATGTGTTAGACGAATTGCAGAATATGTAGTATTTACAGATTGCCCTCCAGGACCAGATGAACAAAATGTGTCTTTTCTTATATCGGATTGTTTTAGTTCAACGTCAAATTCTTCTGCTTCTGGAAGCACAACAACTGATGCTGCTGAAGTATGAACTCGTCCTTGGGTTTCTGTTTGAGGTACACGTTGAACACGATGAACTCCTGATTCATATTTCATTTGTCCATAAACGCCATCTCCTAAAATATTCAAAACAACTTCTTTATATCCCCCTGCTGTTCCTTCAGTGAAGTCTACTAATTCAACTTTCCAACCTTTTTTCTCAAAGAATTTTAGATACATTCTATAAAGGTCTCCTGCAAAAATACTTGCTTCATCACCTCCTGCACCTGCTCTAATTTCAAATACTGCATTTTTATTATCTTGTGGATCTGATGGAACTAATGACAACCTTATTTCATCTTCCATTTTATCTCTCTTCTCAATCAAGGCATTTAGCTCTTCTTTTGCCATTTCACGAAAGTCTTCATCTTTTTCTGTGCTAATAACTTCCTTGGCATTATCTATATTTTCTAATGTATTTTTGTATTCTTTGTAGGCAGCAATTATTGGTTGAAGGTCTTTATAATCCTTGTTAAGTTTTACGTAACGCTTCATATCAGACATAATATCTGGCTGATTAATTTGCTCTTCAACGTCTAAGTATTTTTTGTGTATTGCTTCTAATTTCTCTAACATATTATAATCTTTTAAGGTGCAAAAATACAATAAAATCTTCGTTTTCTAAATTTTTGTCTATGTTTTCTCAATAAAAGTTTGGATATTTGCAAATTATAATCTCATAAAAATATGAAAAGAACAGTTTATATTATTGCTTTATTCTCAATGGCAATATTGTTTATTAACTTTAGTTGCTCTAAAAAAGAAGATGTAAAATCAGAAAACAAATCGATAATATCAGAAAACCCCAAAAATCTTCCTTCTTCAGGAGGGAAAACGTTAGAAATGATTTTAGTTATTCCAGATAATATTTATAAGGGAGAACTAAAAGATACTTTAGGTTCTTATTTATTGAAAGTTTGTGATGGTCTTGCCGTCCCTGAGCCTTTATTTGATGTTGTTCAAATGGAACCAGATAATTTTTTTAATTCTGAGATGTTTCAAAAGCATAGAAATGTTTTGATAGTTGATTATTCTGAAAAAAATAAAGAGAATACTATATTTCAAAATATAGATTATAAATCTTTTCCTCAAGCTTATTTTCAAATAATAGCAAATAATAGGGATAGCCTTTATTCTATAATTCATCGTTATGCTCCAACTATTATTGCTCAATATTATAACAATGAACATAGAAGAGTATTTCATGCATTTAAAAGATTAGAAAACATCGAAGCAACAAAAAAGTTGAATGCTACTTTTGGTTTATCTATGATGTTTTCAAAAGAGTTTTCAATTTCAATGTTGAAAGATAATTTTGCTTGGTTTAAGAAAGATTATTTTGCTAATAAAGAACAAAGAACTTTAAGTATTATGATTTATAAAACTCCTTATTTGGGAGAGGGGATGTTTAAGGAAGAAAAAATAATTGAGTTAAGGGATAAGATTGCAAAAGAGCATATACAAGGACCTACTCGTGGTTCTTATATGGGAACAGAGATTCGTTTTCCATACACAAGAAAAGCTGTTAATATAAATGGACAAATTGCTGTTGAAACAAGAGGCTTATGGCGTTTGTTTAATGACTTTATGGGGGGACCATTTATAAATTATTGTTTTTTAGATAAAAAGAATAATCAATTTGTTATGATAGATTGTTTCGTTTATGCTCCTAATCAAAACAAAAGAGATGAGCTTATGCAATTGGAATCCATTGTATATAGCCTCAAATTAGAATAATCTATGTTTTGTTTCGTAAAGTGGAAAAACTATACTAATTTTGCACTTTCTTTTCAAGAAAAATAATTTAAAATACATAATAATATGGAAATTAAACATATAGAACACGTAGGTATTGCTGTTGCTAACCTTGATGAAGCAATTCAATATTGGGAAAATGTTATGGGATTAAAATGCTATAACATAGAAGAAGTAAAAGATCAAAAAGTAAGAACAGCTTTCTTTAAGGTTGGCGAAGTAAAAATAGAATTACTTGAACCAACTTCTCCTGAGAGTACAATTGCTTCTTTTATTGAAAAAAAAGGACAAGGGGTTCATCATATTGCTTTTGCAGTTGAAAATACAGATGAAGCACTTGCTGATGTAGAAGCAGCAGGTGTAAAACTTATAGATAAACAGTCAAGAAATGGTGCAGAAGGATTGAAAATAGGTTTCTTACATCCTAAAACTACAATGGGAGTTTTAACTGAACTTTGCTGCAAATAGTAATAACAATATAATAATAAAAATAATGGCTTTTGAAGACAAAATAAAGCAACTTCTTGATAAAAGAGAAGAAGCAAAATTAGGTGGGGGACAAAAAAGAATTGATTCTCAACATGCAAAAGGTAAGTTAACAGCTAGAGAACGTATTGAAATACTTTTAGATGAAGGTTCTTTTGAAGAATTTGATATGTTTGTATCGCACCGTTGCACAGACTTTAATATGCAAGATAATATTTTCCTATCTGATGGTGTTGTAACAGGATATGGTACAATAGACGGCCGTCTTGTATATGTATTTTCACAAGATTTTACAGTATTTGGAGGTTCTCTTTCAGAATCTTTTGCAAAGAAGATTTGTAAAATAATGGATCAAGCAATGAAAGTTGGAGCTCCAGTTATTGGGCTTAATGATTCAGGTGGAGCTCGTATTCAAGAAGGAGTTAATTCATTAGCAGGTTATGCTGATATATTTCAACGTAATATTATGGCTTCTGGTGTTATACCTCAAATTTCTGCAGTTTTTGGACCTTGTGCAGGAGGGGCAGTTTATTCACCAGCTCTTACAGACTTCATTATGATGTCAAAAGAAAATAGTTATATGTTTGTAACAGGACCGAAAGTCGTTAAAACAGTAACAGGCGAAGACGTTACAGATGAAAAACTTGGTGGAGCTATGGTTCATGCTTCAAAGTCAGGAGTTACACATTTTGTTGTTGATACAGAAACGGAAGGGTTATTATTAATTAGAAAATTAATAAGCTATCTTCCATCAAATAATTTAGAGGAAGCACCTCTTCATCCTTGTTCAGATCCAATAGATCGTTTAGATGATTCATTAAATCACCTTATTCCTGAAAATCCAAATAAACCTTATGATGTATTAGATATTATTCATTCAATTGTTGATGAAGGAGAATTTTTAGAAGTTCATCGTGATTATGCTGCAAATATAGTAGTTGGTTTTGCTCGTTTCAATGGAGTTTCTGTTGGTTTAGTTGCTAATCAACCAAACTATATGGCAGGGGTATTGGATATTAATGCTTCAAAGAAGGCTGCTCGTTTTGTTCGTTTCTGTGATGCATTTAATATTCCAATAGTAACTCTTGTTGATGTACCAGGATTCTTACCAGGAACAGGTCAAGAATATAATGGAATAATTATCCATGGAGCAAAATTATTATTTGCTTATGGAGAAGCAACCGTTCCTAAGGTTACTATAACTTTACGTAAATCTTATGGTGGAGCTCATGATGTTATGAGTTGCAAACAATTACGTGGTGATATTAATTATGCTTGGCCAAATTCTGAAATAGCTGTAATGGGAGCAAGTGGAGCTACATCAATCCTTTATGGTAGTGAACTTAAAAAGATTGAGTCTGAAGAAGCTAAAACTGCTTTTGTAGCTCAAAAAGAAAAAGAGTATACAGATAAGTTTGCTAATCCTTATAATGCAGCAAAATATGGTTATATTGATGATGTAATTGAACCAAGAAATACTCGTTTTAGAATTATTCGTGCTTTGCAAGCTCTTGCAACAAAGAAGGATCAAAATCCAATGAAGAAGCACTCAAACATGCCTTTATAATATAATAATTATGAAAAAAAATATTTTAAAGATTGTTGCAGCTTCTTTTTTGTTATGTTTTTGTCCTTTTGCTAATGCCCAAGAAACAACATCTACAGATTTACAGATAAAAGAATTGCAGCAAGAAGTTAAGACGTTAAAAGAGTTGGTGAAAAATAATAATTCAAATGGATCAACTCCTTCAAATAAAAATGAAGCTCCTCTTTCTAAAAATTATGCAGTTGGCAAAAATGGAAAAATATTTGCTGTTATAAATCCGAAAGAAAATACTATTGAAATACTATCTAAAAAAGATGGAAAAATGGTTATTCAAAATCAAGTACTTGTTGATGTAATAGATGGGATTTATAATATTAAATATATTTATCGTAGTCAAAATGTTGAAATTTATGATGATAATATAGTTTACCTTGCATCAAATTGTGATAGTTCTATCCTTAGAGTTTTAGATTTAAAAGGAAATCAACTTAACGAAGTAAGATTTTCTGGACAAACTAGCTCATTTAGTTATGACCCTAGTTCTAAAACTATTTTCATTGCTGGAAATAATGTTGAAGGTTTTGATTTTTTAAGCTTAGATGTATCTAAAGGTTTTGAGAATTTATCTTTCAAAGATGCTTCGGTTATACATTACGAAAAGCCTAAGAAAGCGGATGTTATAAAAAGACAAGATCCTTATGGGATTATTGTAACTGTTATTTCATTTACTATTGTTTTCTTTGCTTTAATACTGATAGTTCTTGTTATTACAGGATCAACCAAGTCGTTGAAGCGAATGGATGACAGGAAAGCTGCTAAAGAAAAAGCAGGAGAAGTAATAAAAAGTATAGTTGATATTAATTCTGATTTATCAGAAGATCAATATGCAGCTATTGCCGCAGCTATATATATGTATGAAGGAGAACTCCATGACGAAGAAAATACTGTTTTAACAATTAATAAAGTTGCTAAAGTTTATTCTCCTTGGAGCTCTAAATTATATAATATGAATCAATATAAAAGGTAAATCAATCATAATTTGAAAAACAAATCGATATAAAAATGAAAAATTATAAATTCAATATCAATGGAGCTTCTTATGCTGTTAATATTAATGATGTAGATGACAACATTATTCAATTAGAATTAAACGGCACTCCTTATGAAGTAACTATAGACAGAGAACTTAAACAAGTAAAAACACCAAAATTAGTCCGTCCTGTTGCCGTTCCATCAACTGACCATTCAAAAGAAGTAGTAAAAACAACAGCATCGGGTAAAGTAGGAACAATTAAAACTCCACTCCCTGGAGTAATTCTTGAGGTTAATGTTAAAATTGGTGATAGAGTTACTGTTGGTCAAAAATTAGTAGTTCTTGAAGCTATGAAGATGGAAAATAGAATTGATTCCGATTTAGCAGGTGTTATTACACAAATTAACGTTGATAGAGGTTCTTCTGTTTTAGAAGGTGATGTACTTATAACTATAGGAGAATAAAATATGATAGCTTTAGAATCTACAATGGGCTTTTTGGAGTTTGTCCAATCACAGCTTGTTCAGTTTTTTGAATATTCATCCTTTGCTAATTTTACTATAGGTAATTCTATTATGATAATAGTAGGGATGGTATTTCTTTATCTTGCAATAGCAAAGGAATTTTCTCCTATGTTACTTATTCCTATTGGATTTGGTATTATTATAGGGAATATTCCTTTTTATCCAGGATTAGAAATAAGTGTTTATGAACATGGATCAGTATTAAATACCCTTTATCATGGTGTCATAAATGGATGGTATCCTCCTTTGATATTTTTAGGAATTGGTGCAATGACAGACTTCTCTGCCCTTTTGTCCAACCCTAAACTTATTCTTATTGGTGCTGCTGCTCAGTTTGGTATATTTGGAGCATATATGATTGCATTAGCATTAGGATTTTCATCTGCTGAAGCGGGAGCAATAGGAATTATAGGTGGAGCAGATGGTCCAACTGCTATTTTCCTTGCTTCTAAATTAGCTCCTGAATTATTAGGTGCCATTGCGGTGTGTGCATATTCATATATGGCATTAGTTCCTGTTATTCAGCCACCTATTATGCGTTTGTTTACTACAAAAAAAGAACGTTTAATTAGAATGAAACCACCAAGACAAGTTTCCAGAACAGAAAAAATAATATTTCCTATATTAGGATTAGTATTAACTTGTACTATTGTACCTACAGCTATTCCTTTATTAGGTATGTTGTTTTTTGGTAATTTACTTAAAGAATCAGGGGTTACTAAACGTTTAGCAAATACTGCATCAGGAGCAATTGTTGATATTGTTTCAATACTTATTGGTCTTACTGTTGGATGTTCAACACAAGCAACGACATTCTTAACAAGTAAATCATTAGGAATTTTCGCATTAGGAGCTTGTTCATTTATTATTGCAACAGCTGCTGGGGTTTCATTTGTTAAATTCATGAATTTATTCTTGAAAGAAGAAAATAAAGTTAATCCATTAATTGGTAATGCAGGTGTTTCCGCAGTGCCAGATGCTGCACGTGTTTCTAATAAAATAGGACGAGAATATGACAAAAACAACTACCTGTTAATGCATGCTATGGGACCAAACGTAGCAGGTGTTATTGGTTCTGCTGTAGCTGCAGGTATGCTTTTAAGCTTCTTGCACTAAGAGAAAAATACATATAATATATTTTAAGAGTAGGGGTAATTAAATTTACTCCTATTTTTTATTATATAATGAATCATATTCAGTTGTACATATTAAATGCATTTATAAATAAGATATACCATACCAAAACGTAAATGTTCTTTTGCAATATGGTGGTACTTGAGAATATATTTTTTACCTTTGCAAAAATTTTTTGGGTTTTTATTTTCTGTAAATACCCTCTAATTATTTATTTTAATAAGAGATAATTATGAATTTTATTCTACTACTTACTGCTTTATTAACAGCATTATTGTTAGTTGTGGCAGCATTAGGAATAGCTAAATTAATATCCCCTCGTTCATATAATCCTCAAAAAGGAGAGGCTTATGAATGTGGTATTCCTACAAGAGGAAAATCATGGATGCAATTCAAGGTTGGATATTATCTTTTTGCAATTCTATTTTTAATATTTGATGTTGAAACAGTCTTTCTTTTCCCATGGGCAGTTGTTGTTCGTGATTTGGGAATAGATGCAATTTTAAGTGTGCTATTTTTCTTTTTAGTATTAGTTGGAGGATTAGCTTATGCATGGAAGAAAGGAGCATTAGAATGGAAATAAAGAAGCCAAAGATAAAATCAATGGAATATGAAGACTTCAAAGACAACGAGTATTTGGAGCAAATGGTATCAGAACTTAATGCAGGAGGAGCAAATGTTTTTTTTGGAGCAATTGATGATGTTATCAATTGGGGGCGTAGTAATTCGCTATGGCCTCTTACTTTTGCCACAAGTTGTTGTGGAATTGAATTCATGGCACTTGGTGCTGCACGTTATGATATGGCCCGTTTTGGGTTTGAAGTAGCTCGTGCAAGCCCCCGTCAAGCAGATATGATTATGGTTTGTGGAACTATAACATATAGAATGGCGCCAGTATTAAAAAGATTATATGATCAAATGGCAGACCCAAAATATGTAGTAGCTGTTGGAGGATGTGCTGTTGGAGGCGGTCCTTTCACTAAATCTTATCATGTTGTTCAGGGAGTAGATCAGATATTACCAGTTGATGTTTATATTCCAGGTTGTCCTCCTCGTCCAGAAGCTTTTTATTATGGCATGATGCAATTACAACGTAAAATTAAGCTTGAAAAGTTTTTAGGAGGAGTGAATCATAAAGAAAAAAAGCAAAAATAGGCATGGACATAAGAAATATAATTTTAGAAATAGTTCCAGAGGCTGAATTTTTAGAAAACGGAAATACAATAATTATTGTTCCTGCTTCATTTTTTCATGCTTTAGCACTAAGACTTAAAAATGATGAAGACACTTCTTTTGACTATTTATTAAGTTTGACAGGTATGGACTTTGGAGATTCTTTAGGTGTTATATATCACTTAGAATCTACAAAATATGGTCACATAGTAGTCCTTCAAACCAGTACAACAGACAGAGAAAACCCAGAATTATCTTCAGTTAGTGATATATGGAAAACCGCCAATATAAACGAAAGAGAAGTTTATGACTATTTTGGCATACGTTTTATTAATCATCCAGATATGCGTCGTTTATTTCTTAGAGACGACTGGGTAGGTTATCCATTTAGAAAGGATTATAATGAAGAGTTGAATCCATTGCGTATGGATAATGAAGTTACCGAAGATACAACTCAAGAATTAACTTTAGATACAGAAGGTAACCTTACAAATAAAGATAATGTTATTTTTGATGAGAAAGAATATGTAATAAATATTGGACCTCAACATCCTGCAACCCATGGTGTACTTCGTTTTAGGACATCTTTACAAGGTGAAACAATCAAAAAAATTGAACCTTATTGTGGCTATATTCATAGAGGCATAGAAAAAATGTGTGAAAGTTTGACTTATTCTCAAACTCTTTCATTAACAGATAGATTAGATTACTTAAGCGCTCATCAAAATCGTCATGCATTATGTATGTGTGTTGAAAAAGCAATGGGAGTAGAAATACCAGAAAGGGTAGAATATATTCGTACAATTATGGATGAACTCCAAAGAATAGATTCTCACCTTTTATTCTATTCTTGTTTGTGTATGGACTTAGGTGCATTAACAGCATTCTTTTACGGATTCCGTGATAGAGAAAAGATATTAGATATTTTTGAAGCAACAACAGGAGGTCGTTTGATTCAAAACTATAATGTAATAGGTGGTGTACAAGCAGATATTCATTTAAACTTTGTAAAAGAAGTAAAAGAATTTACTTCTTATTTGCGAAAGATATTAAAAGAGTATCATGATATTTTCACAGGTAATATAATAGCTCAACAACGTCTTAAAGGAGTCGGAGTACTTTCACTTGAAGATGCTATTTCTTTTGGAGCAACAGGAGGAACCGGTCGTGCTTCAGGTTGGGCATGTGATACTCGTAAACGTAAGCCCTATAGTATCTATGATAAAGTTTCTTTTAAAGAAATAATATATAAAGAAGGTGATAGTTTTGCTCGATATATGGTTCGTATGGATGAAATAATTGAATCAATGAATATAATTGATCAATTAATTGATAATATTCCAGAAGGATCTTATCAAGTGAAGATGAAACCAATAATTCGTGTTCCTGAAGGAAATTACTTTGCATCAGTAGAAAGTAGTCGTGGAGAATTTGGAGTTTTCATATACAGTAAAGGGGATAAGTCTCCTTATAGAATGAAATTCCGTTCAACAGGACTTCCTCTTGTTGCAGCAGTTGATACAATAACACGAGGAGGAAAGATAGCAGACTTAATAGCAATCGGAGGAACTTTAGATTATATAATACCTGAGATTGACAGATAAATAAAAAAGAATCTAATATGTTTGATTTTAGCGTAGTTTCAAGTTGGATCCATAACCTATTGATAGGAGCAATGCCTGAAGGTTGGGCAATTTTCTTAGAATGTTTAGCTATAGGAATATGTATCTTATTAGCATATGCAGTAATTGCTATTATACTAATATATATGGAAAGAAAGGTCTGTGGTTTTTTCCAATGTCGTATAGGCCCAGATAGAGTTGGAAAGTTTGGACTTTTACAGCTTTTTGCTGATGTTATAAAGATGTTGATTAAAGAAATCATTTCTCTAAAAGATTCAGATAAATTTCTTTATGCCTTAGCCCCTTTTGTAGTAATAATATCTTCAATATTAGCTTTTTCTTGCCTTCCTATAAATAAAGGTATGGAAATATTAGACTTTAATGTTGGAGTGGTATTTCTTATGGCAGCATCTTCAATAGGAGTTATAGGAATTTTACTTGCAGGATGGAGTAGCAATAGTAAGTTTACAATGATTAGTGCTATGAGAAGTGGAGCTCAAATCATAAGTTATGAACTTTCTGTTGGGCTTTGCTTGCTAACAGTTGTTGTTTTTACAGGAACATTACAATTCTCAGAAATAATAGAATCACAAGCAGATGGTTGGCTTATATTTAAAGGACATATTCCAGCTCTAATAGCTTTTATTATTTATCTTATTGCAGGAAATGCAGAAGTAAATAGAGGCCCATTTGATTTACCTGAAGCAGAATCTGAATTAACAGCAGGGTATCATACAGAGTATTCTGGTATGCACTTTGGATTTTTCTATCTGTCTGAATATTTAAATATGTTTATTATAGCAGGAATAGCTTCAACAGTATTCTTAGGAGGTTGGATGCCATTTCATGTTTCTGGATTAGATGGATTTAATGCACTAATGGATTATATACCAGGATTTATTTGGTTCTTTGGTAAAGCATTCTTTGTTGTCTTTTTATTAATGTGGATTAGATGGACATTCCCTCGTTTAAGAATAGATCAACTATTAAAACTTGAATGGAAAATTTTAGTTCCAATAGGATTATTTAATCTTGCTTTAATGATATTCGTAGTAGTATTTCATCTCCACTTTTAACTCAATAGAATATGAATAGCTTTTATAAATACTTTTATTCACTTTTCTCAGGAATTAAGACTTTGCTTATTGGTATGAAAACTAGCATAAAAGTCTATTTCCGTAAAAAAGTTACAGAAAAATACCCAGAGAATAGAGCGACTCTAAAAATTTCGGATAGATTTAGAGGAACATTAGTAATGCCACATGACGAAAACAACCAGCATAAATGTATAGCTTGTGGTATTTGTCAAAATGCTTGTCCGAATGGAACCATTAACGTTCATTTTGAAACTATAGAAAACGAAGAAGGAAAGAAAACAAAAGTGCTAACTAACTATGAATACAACTTAGGAAGCTGCATATTTTGTCAATTATGTGTTAATGCTTGCCCTCACGATGCAATAACATTTGATAACTCTTTTGAATACGCAGTCTTTACTCGTGAAAAACTTATCAAGAAATTAAATAGAGAAGGATCAACTGTCGTAAAAAAATAAATAATATGGATATAACATTTCAAAATGTAGTGTTTCTTGTTGTGGCAATTTTTATTGCGGTATTTTCTATACTGACAGTAACCACAAGTAAGATTATGCGTTCAGCAACTTATTTGTTGTTTGTACTTTTTGGTACAGCAGCTATTTACTTCCTTTTAGGATATACTTTCTTAGGTGCTGTACAAATAATGATTTATGCAGGAGGTATAATTATATTATATGTCTTTTCTATCTTACTTACAAATTCTGAAGAAAACATAAATAAAGGAATAAAAAAAGGCAAATTAATACCAATACTAATTACCGTATTATTAGGAGCAGGAATAATATTCTTTATTATTTTTACTCATAATTTTATTCCTATGGCTTCAACAGAAGCAATTCAGGAGCTAAGCATGAAAACAATAGGATTTGCTTTAGTAGGTGGAGGAAAATATCAATATATATTGCCTTTTGAAATTTTAGGTGTGTTGTTATTAGCCTGTGTAATTGGAGGAATATTAATAGCACGTAAAAGATAAAGAATATGGAAATAAAAGTTGAATATTATTTAATTATAAGCACAATAATGTTGTGTGCAGGTATTTACGGATTTCTAACACGTAAAAATACATTAGCAATGCTAATTTCTGTTGAATTAATATTAAATGCAGCAGATATTAATTTCGCTGTATTTAATAAATTCTTGTTCCCAAATCAATTGGAAGGACATTTCTTTGCGCTTTTTGCTATAGGAATTGTGGCAGCAGAAACAGCAGTAGCTATTGCAATTATTATTAATATCTATCGTAACGTTCAAAGTTTGAATGTAGATAAAATAGATAAAATGAAACATTAAACTAAGAGAAATTATGGAATATACAATACTTATATTACTACTCCCATTAATAATGTTTCTATTTTTAGGATTAGTTGGACATAAATTAAAACACAAAACAGCAGGTCTTTTAGGAACCATTTCATTAGGAATAGTTACTTGTTTATCTTTCTTTACAGCTTGGGATTATTTCACAATGTCAAGAGTTAATGGAGTCTTTGAAAAGATAATACCTTTTAACATAGAATGGTTGAGTTTTACCGATCGTCTTCATGTTGATTTAGGAATATTATTAGACCCTATATCCGTAATGATGCTGATAGTTATTTCAACAGTATCATTTATGGTTCATATTTATAGCATGGGTTATATGAATGGAGAAAAAGGATTTCAACGCTATTATGCATTCCTTTCTCTATTCACTTTTTCAATGCTTGGCTTGGTAGTAGCAACTAATATTTTTCAAACATATATATTCTGGGAATTAGTAGGGGTTTCTTCTTATTTGTTAATAGGCTTCTATTATACAAAACCCGCTGCTATTGCTGCATCTAAGAAAGCGTTTATTGTAACACGTTTTGCAGACTTAGGTTTTCTTATAGGAATATTAGTATTATCATTCTATAGTCAAACATTTGGCTTTACAGAATTAATGAATGGAAGTTCTGATGCTATTTTACATAGTGCAGCAGGACAAACATTCCTTGGAGTAGGAGTTCTATCGTGGGCATTAGGTCTTATGTTTATTGGAGCAGCAGGAAAGAGTGCAATGTTCCCTCTTCATATTTGGTTACCAGATGCTATGGAAGGTCCAACGCCAGTTTCTGCTCTAATCCATGCAGCAACAATGGTTGTAGCAGGGGTTTATTTAGTAGCAAGAATGTTTTTATTATACATTAATTTTGCTCCTGGAGTTTTAGAAATCATAGCATTTGTTGGAGCATTTACATCTTTATTTGCAGCAATTATAGCATGTGTTCAAACCGATATTAAACGTGTTCTTGCCTTTTCAACAATATCCCAAATAGGATTTATGATGGTAGCTTTAGGCGTTTGTACCTCAGTAGATGTTCATGGAGGCTTAGGATATATGGCTTCAATGTTCCATTTATTCACTCACGCTATGTTTAAGGCGCTATTATTCTTGGGTGCAGGTTCAATAATACATGCAGTTCATAGTAATGAAATGAAAGATATGGGTGGACTTAGAAAACACATGCCAATAACACATATAACATTTTTAATAGCTTGTCTTGCAATCGCAGGTATTCCCCCTTTCTCTGGATTCTTTAGTAAGGACGAAATATTAGCAGCAGCATTTAATTTTTCCCCAACAATGGGTTGGACAATGACAGTTATTGCAGGCTTAACAGCTTTCTATATGTTCCGTCTTTATTATAATATATTCTGGGCTAAAGCAGCAAATCACGAACATATACCTCATGAATCAGGATTCTCAATGACAATTCCTCTAATGTTTCTTGCTCTTGTAACAATTCTTGCAGGGTTTATTCCTTTTGGACATTTCATCACAAGCAGTGGACTTAGTTATGATATACATTTAGAACCTTCTGTTGCTATAACAAGTGTTGTAGTTGCTCTAATATCTATTGCAATCGCTACAATATTCTATAAAAAAGAAACTCAACCAATACCTGTTAAATTGGCTGCAACATTTAAAGGCTTACATAAGGCAGCTTACAAAAGATTTTATATTGATGAGGTATATCAATTTGTAACTCACAAGATAATATTTGGATGTATTTCAACACCTATTGCATGGTTTGATCGTCATATAGTAGATGGCTTTATGAACTTATTAGCTTTTGGAACTCAATCCGTATCTTACTCAATTCGTAAATTCCAATCAGGACATGTTCAACAATATGCTTATGTGTTCTTTTTAGGAATAGTGGCTATAATTGGACTTATTCTTTTGGTAATATAAAAAAGTAGAAATATGAATCTTTTATTATTATTCGTACTCATCCCTATTGTTATGATTCTTGGTTTATGGATAAGTAAAAACCAAAATCAGATTAGATGTGTTATGGTCACAGGCTCTTCTCTATTACTTATATTAGCAGGAGTACTTACTTACTTATACTTAACAGAACGTGCAGCTGGAAATACAGCAGAAATGCTTTTCCGCTCCGATTGGAATTGGTATTCTTCCTTGAATATAAAATTATCACTTGGTGTTGATGGTATATCTGTTGCCATGTTGTGCCTATCTTCAATCATAGTATTAACAGGAACTTTTGCCTCATGGAAAATGGCAGAACAAACTAAAGAGTTTTTCCTTTGGTTTTGCCTTCTTTCCTTAGGAGTGTTTGGCTTTTTCATAACAATAGACTTATTTACTATGTTTATGTTCTACGAAATAGCTCTTATTCCAATGTACCTACTTATTGGTGTTTGGGGAAGTGGAAAAAAAGAATATGCAGCAATGAAGCTAACAC
Organism: Bacteroidales bacterium; assembly: GCA_041662185.1. Taxonomy (GTDB): domain Bacteria; phylum Bacteroidota; class Bacteroidia; order Bacteroidales; family P3; genus UBA10566. The sequence goes on along the minus strand of JBAZSY010000002.1, from coordinate 192,109 downwards.
TTATGCTTATGGGAGCATCGGCTGTTTTGCTTGCTGGTATATTAGGAATTTACTTTTCTTCAGGAGCAACATCAATGAATATTCTTGAAATAGCAAAAGCACATAATATCCCTCTTAGCTCTCAACTTATATTCTTCCCAATGACATTTCTTGGCTTTGGAGTTCTTGGAGCTTTATTTCCATTCCATACCTGGTCACCCGATGGTCATGCTTCAGCCCCAACAGCAGTATCAATGCTTCATGCAGGAGTATTAATGAAACTTGGAGGTTATGGATGTTTCCGTGTAGCTATGTTCTTAATGCCAGAGGCTGCAAATCAACTTGGATGGATATTCTTAATTCTTACATCAATATCTGTTGTTTATGGTGCCTTTAGTGCAATTGTTCAAACGGACTTGAAATATATAAATGCTTATTCATCTGTGAGTCATTGTGGATTAGTTCTTTTTGCAATATTGATGATGAATCAAACAGCAACGACAGGAGCAGTTATTCAAATGCTTTCTCATGGACTTATGACAGCTCTATTCTTTGCCTTAATTGGAATGATATATGGCAGAACTCATACAAGAGATATTCGTGAGTTAAGTGGATTAATGAAAGTAATGCCATTCCTTTCTGTTTGCTATGTTATAGCAGGTCTTGCTAATTTAGGTCTTCCTGGATTTAGTGGATTTGTTGCAGAGATGACAATATTTGTTGGCTCTTTCCAACATACAGATATGTTCCATAGAGTTCTAACAATTATGGCAACAACTTCAATAGTAATAACAGCAGTATATATACTACGTTTAATAGGAAGAAGTTTTTATGGTGAAGTAAAGAATAAAGAACACTTAAAACTAACTGATGCAACTTGGGACGAAAGAGTTTCTGTTATAGTTCTAATAGTTGCAATAGTTGCTTTAGGGGTAGCTCCTTTTTTGATGAATAATATGATTAGTGATAGTGTGGGACCAATAGTAAGCTCCATAGTAAAATAGGTAATGAATTTAAAGTAAGAAAAAATGGATTACAGTCAATTTCTATATATGAAAGAAGAAATATCGCTAATTTTAGTGATTGCGGTATTATTTTTATATGATTTAATTGCAGGTGAAAAAGGGCGTAAATACTTTTCTCTAACAGCTTGTGTATTATTAACAGCTCATATTATTTTTAATTTCATACCAACATCAACCTCAGGTAGTGCTTTTGGAGGAATGTATTATTACACTCCAATGATGACCATAATTAAGAGCATACTCTCAATAGGAACATTAATAGTCTTTATGCAATCAAATGTTTGGTTGAAACGTGAAGATACCAAATTTAAACAAGGAGAGTTTTATGTTCTTTTGCTTTCAACACTTCTCGGAATGTATTTTATGATAGCTTCAGGTCATTTCCTAATGTTCTTCCTCGGACTTGAATTAGCTTCAATCCCAATGTCAACATTAATTGCATTTGATAAATATAAACACGATTCAGCAGAAGCAGGAGGGAAATACATACTTACAGCAATGTTCTCTTCTTCTCTTCTTCTCTTTGGACTATCATTCCTATACGGAGCTTGTGGAACACTTTATTTTGAAGATATACCACAAACATTGACTTCTGGAAATTATATGCAGTTAGCAGCTTTTGTATTCTTTATAGCAGGCTTAGGCTTTAAAATATCAATAGTTCCTTTTCACCTTTGGACAGCTGATGTTTACCAGGGAGCACCAACAGCAGTTACATCTTATTTGTCTGTTATCTCAAAAGGTTCAGCAGTATTTGTACTTCTAACAATTCTAATAAAGGTATTTGCTCCAATGATTACAGAATGGCAAACAATTCTTTATGGCTTAATCATAATAACAATAACAATAGGAAACCTCTTTGCAATTCGTCAAAAGAACATGAAACGTTTCTTGGCATTCTCTTCAATCTCACAAGCAGGTTACATATTGCTTGGAGTAATTGGAGCAACAGCATTAGGAATGGCTTCATTAGTATATTACGTTTTAGTATATATGGTTGCTAACCTTGCAATATTTGGAGTAGTATCGGTAATAGAACAAAGAACAGGCAAAACAGGTATAGATGATTATAATGGATTATATAAAACAAATCCAAAACTAACATTCCTAACAACTTTAGCTCTATTCTCTTTAGCAGGAATACCACCATTTGCAGGATTCTTTAGTAAGTTCTTTGTATTTGCAGCAGCATTTAAAAGTGGATTTATCCTGTTAGTAGTAATAGCATTACTAAACACAATCATTTCACTATACTATTATCTATTAGTAGTAAAAGCAATGTACATAAACAAAAATGAAAACCCAATAGAACCAATAAAATCAGATAACTATTCACGCATCAGTTTTATAATATGCTTAATAGGTATCTTAGGATTAGGAATAGCAAGTATAGTTTACGAAACAATTAATTACTTCGGTTACGGAATGTAATTTAAAAGTCCAGAAAACATATTGCTTATAAATAAAAAGACAGGAGAAATAAATATACCTCAATAGATAAAACAAAAAAGGAGCTTTAAAACCTCAAAGTTTTATAGCTCCTTTCTTTCATTACACGTCTTTCATTTTTAATTAGAGCAAATAATTAAAGCTAGTGGAGTCTTGTACAAAAATCAAATGATGTTCAGGATTAGTTCAGACTTTGTTTAATAGGGAATAAGAAAGGCGACAGAATAAAAATAATAGATATTTAAAAACAAACATGATTTCAGTAGAACAAATTACCGTCGAGTTTGACGGCAGAAGATTATTAGACAATATAACATTTCTTGTAAATCAAAAGGATAAAATTGGATTAGTAGGAAGAAACGGAGCAGGAAAATCCACTCTTTTAAAATTAATAGCAGGACAAGAACAAGCCACAGGAGGAAAAATTATTTTCTCTCCCGACTTAACCGTAGGTTATTTACCTCAACATATGATTCATAATGAAGGTACAACAGTGATGCAAGAAACTGAAAAAGCATTCGACCGTATCAATCAACTACAATCAGACATAGACAACTTAACAAAAGAAATGTCGGAAAGGACAGATTATGAATCCGAAGAATATTCTGAGATTATAAATAAACTAAGTCGTGCTTATGAGCACATGCAAATAATTGACAGTGGAAACTTCGTTTCTGAAATAGAAAAAACTCTGATTGGCTTAGGCTTTATGAGAACAGATTTCGATAGACAATGTTCTGAATTTAGTGGTGGATGGCGGATGAGAATAGAGCTTGCAAAGATTCTTCTACAAAACCCAGATGTAATATTATTAGATGAACCAACAAACCATTTAGATATAGAATCAATACAATGGTTAGAAGACTTCCTTGCATATACCTCAAGTGCAATCCTGTTAGTTTCCCATGATAAGATTTTTATTGATGCAGTAACTAACCGTACAATTGAAATATCATTAGGAAAAATTCACGATTACAAGGTAAATTATTCCAAATACTTAGAACTTCGCCAAGAAAGACAAGAACAACAGCTTCGTGCATACGAAAATCAACAGAAAATAATTCAAGACAACCAAGCTTTTATTAATCGTTTCCGTTGCACAGCTTCAAAAGCAGCTTTGGTTCAATCAAGAATAAAACTATTAGAAAAGCTGGAAAGAGTGGAAATAGATGTTGAAGATAATTCAAGTCTTAGGCTTAAATTTTCACCAGCTCCTCGCTCAAGTGCCCTTAATCTGGAAATTCAAAACCTAACCAAAGCATATGGAGACCATGTAGTTCTTGATAAAATAGGAATGGTTGTAAACCGAGGAGAGAAGATAGCATTTGTTGGTAAAAACGGAGAAGGAAAGAGTACACTTATAAAATGTATATTAAAAGAGATTGAATATACAGGGAAATTGGAAATAGGGAGTAATGTAAAAATTGGATACTTTGCCCAAAATCAACCTTCCTTATTAGATGAAAACCTTACTGTCTTTGAAACAGTAGATAATGTTGCAGTAGGAGATGTGAGAGCAAGACTTAGAGAAATATTAGGCTCTTTTATGTTTGGAGGAGATTCAATAAATAAAAGAGTAAAAGTACTATCAGGAGGAGAACGAAGTCGTTTAGCAATGGTGCGTTTATTAATAGAACCAGTGAATTTACTTATACTCGATGAACCAACAAATCACCTTGACATTCCATCAAAAGAAGTGTTGAAAGAAGCAATAAAAGCATTTGACGGAACAGCTATAATAGTATCCCATGATCGTGAATTCCTTGATGGCTTAGTTGATAAAGTATATGAATTTGGCAATAAAAATGTGCGAGAACATATAGGAGGCATTTATGAATTCCTACAAAAGAAGAAAATAGAAAATCTAAATCAAATAGGATAATAAAACAAATCCCATAAACCAAAAGGAGCTTTAAAACAAACAAATAGTTTTAAAGCTCCTTTTCCTATAACCCCCATTAACCCTTGTTAGATCCCAATCCACAAGATAAAACCCCAAATAAACAAGGCGAAAATCCAAAGAAACAAAGATAAAATCTAAAAAAACAAAGGAAAAGTTTATCAAAACCCTATTCTAATTTCATAAAACACGATAAAAAAGTTGTAACCCGCCACCTTACCACAAGGAACCCGCCTGGTTACTATCACTAACCTGCCACCTTACTTGTTGAAACCCGCCCCCTTACAAGAATTAAACCTTGAATAAATAAACTTAAATCAAATCTCTGTAAATTTATATAAGGTTTCTTTGAATTTATTCCTTGGTAAAATAAAAGGAAGTCTATACTTAAGTCGCCTAACCCCATATAAATAGAATTTTGTAGTTTTTAATCATTAAAAAGATATTGTACTAATAAAAAGATTATCTTTGCTACTTATTCATGTAAATAATATATTTGAATAAATAAAAGACTAAAGGGATTTAATAGTTCTTCAATTATTAATAGATTAAATTATAGTAAAATTATGATTGAGATAACGAAAGATTTATTTATTGGTTGTCAATATGATTATGTAGAAATCGTTAAGAAACAAGAAGGATGGTTATAACTGCAAATGGAAAATTTCCTGGAACAAAGTTAAAAGGTAAAGAAAGATATAGAAAATTATATCATTACACATCTTTTGAGACTTTTGTTAAAATTTGGTTAACTAAGAAACTAAAATTTGGTGTAATAGAAAATGTAAATGATTTGCAAGAAGTTGCTCCACATGTCTCTTGTGAGACTAATACCAATCAATTGCATTTAATGCAGGCATTTTGTGAGGAAAAAGCAAAATATAAACAGATTAGTTTGACCATGGATTATGACTCTTATATAAAAGGGTGCATGTCTACTATGATGTGGGGACATTATGGAAATAAAAGAAGAGGTGTATGTATTGAATTAGATTATGATAAATTATCTTTTCATAGAAACACATTAATGGGGATTGTCAATTATAAGAAAATTTTAAACTATAGCATACAACTGCCTCATGATGTAAATTCCATAAAAGACATTCAAAAACTTATAATAAAAAAGAAAAAGGAAATTTTCTTCACAAAACAGTTAAGTTGGAAGGGGGAAAATGAATATAGGATAATAAGTAATGAAAAAGATTTTTTAGATATTGGAAATGCAATTACATGTATATACCTTACTTCATATAATAGTGACGAATGTTTATTAATAGAAAAAATTGTAGAAAATAAAGTCCCAATAAAATATCTATGGTTTACAAGTTCAGGAAATAAAAGTATTCCAATAACATCGGAAACAAAAATTAATAGAGAACAGTACGAAGGAGCTAGAAACGATCCTAAGAATTATTTAGTTAAACTTACGGAGCAAGCAAAAGAAGAATATGAAAATATGAAAATCAACGAGAAGAAGTAATGTTTTAGTTGCTATTAAAATATCCCATAATATAAAAGTAGGTTTAAAAATTTAACTTGAAATGTCGCATAATTTTATTTTTAATAATTCAAATTCCATAAAAGAGAATATAACGAAGCAAAGGTAAATTATTATGAAGGAAGAACTACAAAATAATGACTATGTAAGTTTAAAGCATGAGATTGGGCTTTTGTTGGAGAAGGGAAGGTTGCAAGCTGGTCGTGCTATTAATACTATTTTGTTGCAAACTTATTGGCAAATTGGACATCATATTGTTGAATTTGAACAAAAAGGAAAAGCAAAAGTTGATTATGGGAGTGAATTGATAAATAGACTATCAAAAGACCTTACATTAGAATTTGGAAAGGGATTTAGTAGATCTAATATGTTTATGATGAGAAAGTTTTATGTGACGTTTCCAAAAATCCAGACATCGTCTGGACAATTTGAAATAAGCCAGACACTGTCTCACTTATTGAGTTGGAGTCATTATGTTGAAATTCTAAAAGCAGATAATGACATGGAAATAAGCTTTTATATCAAACAATGTGAAAAAGAAAATTGGAGTGTACGAGAGTTAAAACGTCAAATGAAGAGTATGCTTTTTCATCGTATTGCTTTAAGCAAAGACAAAGAAAGTTTGTTGGAATTAGCCAAACATGGAAATGAGGTTGAGAATGCTCAAGATATTATCAAAGACCCTTACGTATTTGAGTTTTTGAATATTCCTCAACAACACCAATATTTAGAGGGGGAACTTGAAGAAAAACTTATTCAAAACTTAGAACAATTTCTTTTAGAATTAGGAAAAGGTTTTGCATTTGTAGGTCGCCAATATAGAATAACACTTTCTAATCGTCATTTCTTTGTGGATTTAGTTTTCTATCACCGTATTCTTAAATGTTTTGTTTTGATAGATTTAAAGCGAGGGGAAATAGAGCATAATGATATTGGGCAGATGAATTTATATCTGAACTATTTTAATAAAGAAGAGAACGTTGAAGGAGATAATCCTCCAATAGGAATTGTATTGGGAGCATATAAAGACAAAATATTAGTTGAGTATGCAATGGAGAATATCACAAATCAGCTTTTTGTTAGTAAATATCAATTATATCTACCTAATAGGAAAGAGCTACAAAAAGAATTAGAAACTTTATTGAGTGATGATTAATATGAGTGAGTTGTTTGATATCAAAGTCCCCCAAATTTGTAAGTAAATCAAGAATATATATAATGAAAAAACGACTATTTCCAAAATGGAAACTGTCGGTAGATATATAAAAAAAGAGGATTAAATTATCGTCTTCCTGATATAAGGAAAACGATGTTAGCATATAATATAAATAGAGGATGACTGAATTAAATGCAAATAATAAATAATTATGAGAGCAAAGAAACCTACTGTGGCATTGATTTATGATTTTGATGGGACTTTATCTCCTGGGAATATGCAGGAGTATGATTTTCTTAAGGCGATTGGAATAAAAGACAAAAAGAGTTTTTGGAAAGAAAATGTAGAATTAGCAAAGAAAAATAATGCGAGTGAGATACTTTGTTATATGAAATTAATGATTGATAAATCTAAATCTGCTAATAATAGTATAAAAAGAAAAGCTTTTGTTGATTTTGGGAAAAGCATTGAGTTTTTTAAAGGTGTAGAAGATTGGTTTGATTTAATTAAAGAATATGGAGCAATACATAATGTTAAAATTGAACATTATATAAATTCTTCTGGATTGAAAGAAATGATAGAAGGAACTACTATTGCAAAGAAGTTTGAAAAGATTTACGCTTGCTCTTTTCTATATGAAGATGATATTGCTGTTTGGCCTGCTGTGGCAGTAGATTTTACAGCAAAAACCCAGTTTCTTTTTATGATTAATAAAGGTATAGCAAATGTTTCGGAGAATAAAAAAGTAAATGATTTTACCCCAGAAGAAGAAAGGCCTATTCCTTTTAAAAATATGATTTATTTTGGAGATGGAGCAACTGATATACCTTGTATGAAATTAATAAAAGAACAAGGGGGTAAATCAATAGCTGTCTATAAACCAAATTCAACAAGAAAGCAAGAAGCTGAAAGATTAATTAAATATAATAGGGTTAATTTTGTTTGTCCTGCTGATTATTCAAAAGATAAGGAAATATATAAGGTTGTAACTACTATTATTGATAAGATAAGGTCGGATTATGATTTTGAAAACTTACAGAAACTTCATAAAGCAAATGCGGATAAATTAAAATCTAAAAAGTAGTTGCATCTTAAGTTTTATTTATGTTGGATATTTAAGAATTGGAAGAAAGCCTTTTTATTTATACCTTTGTACTGCTTTTTGTTTTTCCATTAAGCAATAATTATTGTTGAACTATTAGAATTACTATAAATGATTGATCATATAAATTGTACTTTAGATAATGTTTGTGCTCATTGGGTAGGGAATAAAAATGATGAAGTCATTATTCTCTCTAAAGAGGAAATTAATATTGAAGAAGAAAGCTTAAGAGAGACTTTGATTAGTTATTTCTTTTCTTCTTTTAAGAGTGAGGAATATTATAATTTCTATCATGATAGTGATTTGAAGTTTAATGAGGTTTATAATTATGTCTCTGAAATCTTTGATAATACTTCTAATATCTTTGAACAATCAGTTAATTTGGCTAAGCATTTATATGAAAAGAGTATTCACCCCAAGGTAAAAGGAGGGGAGTTTTATGTTGTTTATTTCAAGGAATGTTTTATTAATGGAAAAACTTCTGATTGTGTTGGAATATTTAAGTCTGAAAATAAAGATACTTTCCTTAAAGTTCGTTCTACATCAGAAAACTTTGGTATTGAAGCTGAAAGAGGAATTAATATAAATAAACTTGATAAGGGTTGCTTGATATTTAATATTGAGAAAGAGAATGGTTATATTGTTGCTGTTGTTGATAATACTAATAAAGGTTCTGAGGCACAGTATTGGATTGATGAGTTCTTACATATAAAACCTCGTCAAGATGAATACTATAATACCCATAATGTTCTTTCTATGTGTAAGACTTTCGTTACTCAAGAACTTCCTTCTCAATTTGATGTTTCAAAAGCAGACCAAGCTGATTTCTTAAATAAATCTGTTCAGTTCTTTAAGGAAAAGGATAGTTTTGATATTAAAGAGTTTGCTAATGAAGTTATGGCTCAACCCGAAGTTATAGAAAGCTTCAATAACTTTAAACAAGAATATGAAGAAGGTTTTGGTGTTGAGATAATGGATAACTTCAATATCTCGGATAGTGCCGTTAAGAAACAAGCCCGTTCATTTAAAAGTGTAATTAAATTAGATAAGAATTTCCATATCTATGTTCATGGAGATAAAAAACTGATTGAACAAGGACAAGATGAAAGAGGAAAGTTCTATAAGGTATATTACAACGAAGAAGAATAAAATATACGTTTTATTTCTTTTCTAAGAAACATACTACATTCTGAAACTATTGCAAGAACTATAATCATTAAAATTCTCATGACTTTTTGTATTTGCTATAAGTTAATAAGATACTATTTGCTTATTCATACGTAGAAAAAGCCTTTTTAGTTTGTGATTAGGAAAGAAAAAATAATTATTCTTATTCTCGTATTTCTTTTTTGTAACTTTGCACGCTAAATTATGAGTGAAGATAAAGCCCTTTTATTAGGTAGAGAGAAGACAGGAAAATTATTGCGTCAGTATGCAATGCCTGCCATTGTTGCAATGATTGCATCATCGTTATATAACATTGTAGATAGTATTTTTATTGGACAAAAATTAGGAGCATTGGCAATTTCGGGCTTGGCTCTTACCTTCCCTTTTATGAATCTTGCTGCAGCTTTTGGAACATTGGTAGGAGTGGGAGCTTCAACATTGCTTTCTATACGCTTGGGACAAAAAGATTATTGTTCAGCAAGAATGGTGTTAGGAAATGTTGTTCTTCTAAACATTATATTTGGACTTTCATTCTCTGTGCTTACTCTTCCTTTCCTAACACATATACTTTATTTGTTTGGAGGTAGTGAAGCAACTATTGAATATGCAAGAAGCTTTATGTTCATTATCCTTATTGGGAATGTATTTACTCATCTTTATTTTGGATTAAATGCAATATTGCGAGCTTCAGGTCATCCTCAAAAGGCAATGTATGTTACTATATTTTCCGTTATCATTAATATTGTTCTTGATGCTTTGTTTATCCTTGTCTTTGACTGGGGAATTGCTGGAGCTGCTTGGGCAACTGTTATTGCTCAATTTTCTGCATTACTTTGGCTTGTAACAATATTCCTAAAAAGGAATAAGGTACTTTACTTCTCAAGAGAAATATTTAGATTAAAAAAGAAAATCGTTGTTGATGCTTTGTCAATTGGTTTGTCTCCATTCTTAATGAATACTGCTGCTTGTTTTGTTGTTATCCTTATAAACTTTAGTTTGCGAAAATATGGAGGAGACTTGGCAATTGGAGCTTATGGAATAATTAATCGTGTTGGATTTGTTTTTGTAATGATTGTTCTTGGGCTAACACAGGGTATGCAACCAATTGTTGGATATAACTATGGAGCTAAACTCTATCCTCGTGTTTTGGAAGTACTTAAAAAAGGAATAAAGGTAGGAGTAATAGTTATGACTATAGCTTTTATATTGGTAGAAATATTTCCTTATTCAATAAGTAGAGCGTTTACGAGTGATGAGACTTTAATAGGAATTGCTGTTAAAGGTTTTCGTATTGTGTTTTGTCTATTCCCAATAATAGGTTTTCAGATGGTATCCTCAAACTTCTTTCAGTCAATTGGACAAGCAAAAAAAGCTATATTTCTTTCATTAACTCGTCAAGTAATAGTTCTTATTCCATTATTGTTTTTCCTTCCTCATTTTTTTGGAGTAGAAGGTGTTTGGATAAGCATGCCAATAGCGGATTTAGTTTCTACAATAATTACTGCAATTTTAATAATTAAACAGGTGAAGTATTTTGAGCGTTTAAGCGTTTAAGTAATCTTCTACCATAATTAATACTTGCTGGTGTTCCATTCAAAAGTAGACTTTGTGCAATAGGTATGATTTCTTCTTTTATCCAATTGTATTTGTTTGTATAATAGGAAAGAATTTCTAATTGCCACATCTTAGTTCCAATAGGAGTGTCTTTTTCTATTAACCATTTGAAACAACCCTCAATAACAGTTTCATCATTAGAATCTTTTAATACTTTTATCATTATTGGAGTTGCTTTTCCTTTATCGTTAAGTTCTAATACCTTTGCTACAAGTTTTCCATAATGTCTTCCACAAGCATGATTATTTATCTTATTGAAGTCTCTAAGTAGGTCTTCAATTACAAGGTCAATAATTTCAATATTCTTTTCATACATCTTTTCTATTGTCCAAGCTGCATGAAAGGCTATTTGTTGTTTTTCGTTAAAGGAAATATTATATAAAACACTTATTGGAAAACATTCTTGTTCTATTTCTGCAATTATTTCTGCAAGACTTTTCCTGCCCATAGGTCTATTGTAGAATTCAATAAGATATTCTCTTGTTACCATTCTTCTGTTTTTGGATTATCAAAAAGCTTAGAAAGACATTGAAGCTCCGACCATTCCCATAAAGCGTTGTGAAGGATAATTATAGTATTGTTCGTAGCGTTGGAAAGCAAGGTTGTTTAGTTTAACAAAAACAGAAAGTTGGTCGCTATAACGATATTCGGCATTAAGATTAATATCAATAATTGGGTCTAATGTTTTTTCTTCTCCCATATACATTGTTTTCATTCCTGCTTTAAAGGTAGGAGTGAGGTCAAATATTAATTTGTCAGCAGCAATATATTGTAGAGAAAGAGATGTTGTGAATTTAGGTTGATAGTATGCAAATTCAAGTTTATCTGTTTTGAATGATTGTAATTCTGTATTAAGTGAAAGAGCAAGTACTTTAATTATATTGTATTCTAAATGTGCTTTAAGGTAAAATCTTACAACATCATCATAAACTATATTGAACATATTGTTAAGACTGGACAATGAATCAAAAGTGTAGAAATGATGATTTGTAAAGTTTTGTAATCCTCCTTCAATATTTATTTCAAGACTTTCTGTAAATGTAGAATTTAATCCAGCATATAGTTTAAAGTTAGAAGTTGATTTGATATTAAGATAAGGACTAATATAAGGGTTTTCTAATCTTAAACCATTTAATCCAATTCTTTCCACGTTTCCTGTTATCCCACCATTAAAATAAAGTTTCTTAAGAATGACAGGGAAGTAAACAATTGCTGTTGGGAAGAAATGGAAATGAGATTCTTGTCCAAATTCAGGAGCAAAGTCTAATGCAGTATGTAGTTGAAATTTATCTATTTTGAAGTCAAAATATGGTTTAATACTTATTATTCCTGTATTATATTTAATTGTAGGATCTGCAATTAAATATAAAGGCAAAACACCATTGTAAAAATAAGGAGCCTTATCAAGAATAGAAACATCAAACTTACTAAATGAATGTTTGTAGTTTAATGATAGACCTATTGTCTGTTTATCATTGTTAAATAATTCAAAACGTTTTAACGCTTCAGCACTTGCAATAATAGTCATTTCATTGTTTCCCCAAGAACCAAAAATATCTTCAATGGCAAAGCTTGCTTTATGATGTAGGGCGTCGTCATCACGGAAAAGACTTTCATAATTAGCTTTAAAGCCAACATTATTCCAAATGGTTCTGAAATTAGCATTATCTAAATTTAAGGTGTCATTATTAAAGCCATAATAGTAATTGATGGAATTATTATAGTAAGCTTTTGCATCAACAAAGAAATTATCCCAAATGTTTTTGGCATAAAGGTTAATATCATTATTTGCAAAATGACTTGTTGCATAGTCTTTTATTGACCAATGAGAAGAGTAATGTCGTACTTGAGCAGAATAAAGAAATGTTTTGTTTCTTGTTTCAGAATAAAATCCTTCAACATAAGGAGTAAGATATGTACCTATACCTGCTTTTATATTCCCATTATATAGCATTGCAATAGGTTCTCCCTTAACTTTAGCTGGTTTGATTTCTTCAACTTCTAATTTAGTAGGGAAGATTTTATTCATTATATTATATTCAAAACTTGGTACAGCAAATGTAGTATCAAATATATTTGGATTCTCTGTTAGTTTTGATGCTTCATTAACAACAGGGTCAAACTGTGTTGTAATAATAACACTTTCGTTTAAATTGTTTTGTGTATTATTTTTTATTGTATCAGTTTTAGTGCTTTGAGCCATTAATCCAAAACTAATTAATGACGAAAAAACAAATAATCCTATATTATTTATGGTCTTCATATCTAAAATATTTTTAAACATTATTCTTTGTTTCCATTAGGTTCTTGTGTAGAGGACGGCTCTTTATTTTCTAAAGGCTTTTCTGTATTGTTTGCAGAGGGAGAATTACGATCAATTATTATTTCATCAACTTCATCATTCTTTTCTTGAGCCTTTTTTTCTTCTTTAACTTTATTTATATCGTCAGCATTATCAATAGTTTTTATCTTATTATTGCAAATCTCAACTAAATCTTTTCCTTCATAGTTTTCTACAATACTTTGATATGTTTGTTTAGCTAAAAGATTTTTATTCTTCTTTACGTAAACATCACCTAAAAGAATAATTGACTTAGCTAACCAATACTCACTTGTTGGATTTGAAGAAATAGCTAATATTTGTTTCTCCGCTTGATCATATTTCTTGTTAGTAAAAGCATTTTCTGCAAAGACATAGTTAGCTTCACCTGAATAATCTCCATTCTTTGACTTCTTTAACTGTTTAAATATATCCAAAGCTTTTATTGTGTCCCCTAATTCTAAATAACTCTTTGCAATAATATAGTTAGCTTCATCATTTGTTGCGGTTGTATTCTTTGCAATAGATAAAACCTTTTGAGCATAAACAATTGCTGTGTCAAAGTTATTTAAATAAAAATCGCTACGCATAATTCCAATTTGAGCCAATGACTTATGATTATTTATTTCGCTCTCTTTTTCTAATCTCTTGTAAAGTTCGTCAGCTTGCTTGTAATTCTTATTATTATAACTAATATTTGCAGCATTTAAAATAGCTTTCTCAGTAAACATACCCTTAGGACTTGTACAAATAAATAAATAAGATATTAATGCACTATCCATTTTGTTTTGTTTACTGAAACAGTCAGCCAAATAATAATTAGCATTTGTTGAGAAGTAGCCAATAGGGAATTTATTTAAGTACTCTTGAAGTCCTATAATTGCTTTTTCACAATCGCCACTCATATAAACACTTTCTGCAGCTTCATAAGTAATAGAGTCTTGTTCATTAACTGTAAAGTCTGCATTAGGAACAGTCTTTACATATTCATAATATTCATCAACTTTATTTTGATCAATATAAATAGAACGAATATTCTTTAAACCAGCCTTTGATTCTTCTGTTGATGGGTAAGTTTTTACAAGTTTATCAAGAGTACTAACAGCCATTTTGTCTTTTCCTTGTTTATAGTAAATCATGCCAACTTTTCCAATGCAAGCTTTAGCATGAATTGATTGAGGATATTCTTCAATAACCTTATTATAAGTTTGTAAAGCTTTTTCTGATTGTTCAAGTACCAAATAACAATTAGCAAGTTCAAACAACATACTTGCTCTATATGAACTATTAGGATATTCTTTTAATGCCTTTTGAATTATATCTGCTTTTGTTTCTATGTTGCCCATTGCTCCAGTACATAATGCCCTTTGATAAATAGCATAATCAACATCAATTAAGTTGGCGTTAATAACATAGTCATACTCTTTTGCTGCATTTGAAAAGTCTTTTGACATAAAATGACAATCTCCCATACGGTTATAAGCATCAGAAATTAACTTAGGGGATTCATCTTTACTTGCTTTAATATAACGATTGAAGTATTCTTGTGCTTTACTATAAGCCTTTTGCTTGAAATAATTATAAGCCATAGAATAATTAGCCTTAGCATAATAAATGCTTTTATTTGCATTAGGAACATTATAGAAGGAATTAAGATTTCTTATAGCTCCTTCATAATTACCTAATCGATAAGATGACTCTCCTCTAAGAAAATAAGCAGCAGCAGTTAAATTATTATCAAATGGATTCTCAATACTCTTATTAAATAATTTTATTGCTTCACGATATTCTCCTTCATTAAATATTTCAATACCTCTATTTAATGCTATTCGTTGGTATGCTTCATTGATTGACTTACTCCTTGATGGTAATTCTTCAATAAGTTGTATTGCATCTTTATAGTTTTTCGATGCTCCATATAATTGAGCAAGATATTCCTTTACTTCATTTATTTTCTTTGATTTAGGATATGTATCATAATATAATTGGAAAGACTTAAGA
The DNA here is from genome assembly GCA_041662185.1 of Bacteroidales bacterium. GTDB lineage: Bacteria > Bacteroidota > Bacteroidia > Bacteroidales > P3 > UBA10566. The sequence goes on along the minus strand of JBAZSY010000002.1, from coordinate 176,898 downwards.
GTTTCATTGAAAGGGTTAGGTAACTCATAAGAAAGTTTTGCAAAGTTTAAAAGAGCATCTTCCTTAATTTGAGGATCAAAATCTAATTTATAAGCTTCTTGAAATGAAGAACGAGCAGATGTTTTGTCTCCAGTTTTCAAATAAGAATAGCCAATATTATAGAGAGCATTCTGAGATAAAGAATCATTATTTCCTATTGCTTTTGAAAGATAAGGAATTGCTTCGGCATACTTATCGCTACGACAAAGAGTATAACCTAACAGGTAATTATCTTCAGCAGTTGCAGATGGATTATCTTTAACTGCTTTTTCAAGATAAGGAATTGCCTCTTCATAGCGTTCTAACTTGCAGTAAGCCTCACCTAACATACGATTGGTTTCATTTGTACGCTTAGAGTTAGAAGCCTGTGATAGTTCTTCTGCTTGCTTAACTAATTCAGAATATTTTTCTTGAAGATAATAGATTTGAGCAATATAGTAAGGCACAATTCCTTTAAAGTTCCTATCGTTTCTAAGTTCTTTAAACTCTTTTAGAGCAGCATTATAATCTTTTTCACTATATAAAATATGAGCATAATAATAGATTGAAGGAGACGAATATCGGTTTTTGCTATCTTTTATGGCGGCAAAATAACTTTTAGCGGTTGTCAAGTCTCCACTATTGAAATAAGAATAACCAAGCTTATAATTGTATTCAAATTTTTGTTCTTTAGTTAGATTTGCAACGTCAATCTCATTATATGTTTTAATGGCATCTTTATAGTTGTTTTGCTTTTGGTAGAAATTAGCAAGATAGAAATTAGCATTATTTTTCCTTGCACTATTTGGAAAAAGATTAAGGAACTCTCTTATTTGTTTATCAGCATCATTATTTTCTAAATTTGTAGCTGAGATAGCTTTGAAATAATATGCATCTGAGAGTTCTACGGTGTTGTCTTGCTTTACCAAATCGATATAATTGACATATTGTTGATAAGCTGCTGCATATTTTTGTCCATTAAAAAGAGCTTTTGCATCATTCAAAATACGTTGAGGTTCTTTAATTATCTCAGTCTTTTGAGCAAAAAGGCTAAAACACAAAGTATTACTTAATAAAATAAGCGCAAAAAGTTTTCTATTCATAATTACATTAATTTTCACGGGATAAAATTACTCAAATAAAACGAAAGAGAGGGAATGAAATTGGATATTTTTCAACATAAAAAAGTTAAATGCCCAAGCAATAGCCGTTCCAAAGAGTAAAAATAAGTATTCAACTCAAAATATAAAGGATTAAATTGAAGAAAAAAAGTCTTAATCTAACAAATCAAGGACTCAAATTTAAAAGATAAACGTTAAATATAACAAACTAAGGACTCAAACGTAAGAAACAAAGTCTTGATTTTCTAAATTAAGACTTACATCTCAAATAATGACATTATATCAGATTAAAACTAAGTTTAATTAAATTGAACCTTTGATAAATTTAGTTTTATATCAAGGAAATCGAGTAATAATCAAAGTATAAATTGACAAAAGAGAAGTCTAATACCAATTAATAACTAATCATTAAACATTATTTTTTTATCTTGGATTTATGATTAGGGCAACTGTTCCAGTTTTCTTTTGTAATAATCCATCGCCATCGTGATAAATAAGAGTCCAAACATAAGCTCCATCTGGAGCATAGTCGCCATTCTTTAACTTACCGTTCCAACCATCGCCTTTTTTGTCAGTGAAAAATATATTTTCTCCCCAACGATTATAAATAGAGAGTTCATATTCAAGATCCATAGATGAGAAAGGGCGAAATATTGAATTTATATTTCCGCTCCCAGGAGTGAAGGCTTTTGGTAAGAAAATAGTAAAGTCAGGTTTAACAATAACTATACTTTTAGTTGTGTCTGGACAATTTGCTTCATTATAGGCAATAAGTGTTATTCCATATTCTCTTTCTTCATTATTTGGGAAAACATGAGAGCCACTTGCTTGAGTTGAGCTTGTTCCATCACCAAAGTCCCAATGTCTTGAAAATGCATTTGCTGTTTGGTCAATAAATTTAGATTCAGAATCAGAGAAAGTAAGTTTTGTAGGATTTATAGACATCTTTGCATGAACAGCAGGTATAGCGGTAACAACAACATTGTCTGAGGCTTCGCAACCATTTGCATCTGTTATTGTAACATAATAATTAGTTTGATAAGCTGGCATTGCAATAGGACTTATTGAAGTATTGTTTTGAGCTAACCTCATATCGGCTGGAGTTGAAGACCAAATACAAGTTACTGCATTTGTGCAAGAGAGCAATATGCTATCACCCTCGCAGATTAATTCTTTATCAGAAGAAGCTTCAGTAGTAGCAGAATTTATTGAGAAAGGTATTTGTCGAGATATTATTCCATTACAGCTATCGGTGACTGTAATGGTTATTGTTGTTGGTTCAGTAATTGTAACTGCATTTATGTTTTGCTCAGGAGTTTCTCCAATTAAATTTCCATCAGCATCAGTCCAACGATAACTAAGTTCACCTATTCCATTTATTGCTTGAGCACTTAATATTTCTCTTTGAGGTAATATGTCATTGCAATATATTTTATTAGTAGGGGAAACGTTAGTAAATGCTAAATTGCCTGGAGTTATTGTGTAAATATTAATTGTGTCTTGAGGTGTACATTCAGTTGTGTATTCTGTTATTATCTTTAAGTTTTTTATTTGACCAACAGCGTTAAGTGGATTTGATTTAAAATTAATTGTAACTTGTGCTATTGAGTCGCCTGTTGGAAAAGAAAGTGAGTTCCCAAAAGGTTCGTAATCTTGTCCTTCAATCATATCTCCTCCTACTTGGAATGTGTAAGATTCTCCTCCCGTTGCAGGGCGATTAAGTTTTGCTTTTATTATTGTTGAAGCACAATCGGTTTGTATTAATGTGTCTCTTGAAATTACTGTTCCTTGAATTGTGTCTGAAAGATTAAAAACATCAACCTTAAAAGAATTTGCACCAAGATAAACTGCTGAATTAAATGCATGGTCTCCAACGTCACAAATAGCTATTGATATGGAATATTTATAACAAGGAACAACAGCTACTTTTTTTGTTTCAAGAGCAATAGTATATCCCTGCATTTGATTAATAGAAGATCCAGAACTTTGTTGTATATGTAAATTAGAATTAGTTAATATGCAGGGTGTAACAGATCCTGCGGCTGTTCCTCCATTTACAGTATTTATTGTAACGGGAACTTCTGGATCTGAGCCTGGAATAATTGCAATATTTGAATACATAAGTCTTGTTGCTCCTGGAGGCAAAGGTGCAGGAGTTATGCCATCGTCATTATAAGGTCCTGAAACAAAAAAACCGAAAGCATCATTAAATGTTGAACAAACATATCCAGGATATTCATCACTTGCAAAAACATATTTAAAAGATACTTCACCTCCTTGAGGTACAAAGTCAAAACTTAAGACTCCTATATCATCCATAGGTGCAGTATTTCCTTGAGATTGTAGCAAAAGGTATAAAGGAACTGCTACAGAGTTATCATCTGATGCGGGATTTGCGGTTGAACTATGAATGGCAGAACTACCTGCTGTTGCATCTTGAATATCACCAGTAACAATAACTAAACCACTACCTAAACGAATGTTATCCCCTGTAATATTTGCATTCGTAAATGTACCTAATTGATTTGTATTTGATGTTAAACTACCATTAAATCTTACATTTGAAACACTAACACCTCCACCAAGGAAAAAGTTTTCTATGATGGTTTGAATAGTTTGTCCATTTTGAGACGTGCAAGCAACTTGAGCACTACTTAAAAAAGGACAAACTAAAGCTAATAAGTAAAATATTTTTTTCATAAAATTCTATGTTATTATGCCACAAAGATAATGACTTTTCTATTATATTTATCATTATAACCCTATAAATGTATATTTTTGTTTACTTTTGCCATTGAAAAAATAAACAAATAATATTGAAGACAAAAGGATTTTTATTTAAGAAGGCCTTAAAACCTTTCTATAATTTATATTTGAAACTCTATTTGGAAACAAAGAATGAGAATAGTTCTTTGGTGGATAAAAATATTCATAAAAAAGTTATAAGATTAGATGGTGATGTTTCTGATATAATGACTGCAAGGGTTGATATTTTAGCATTAGAGATTTCTACTTCTTTTTCAGATGTTATGGAAATAATTGCAAAGAGTGGCTTTTCAAGAATTCCTGTTTATGAAAAAGAACTTGACCAAATAAAAGGGGTTCTTCATGTAAAGGATTTGTTTAAGTATTTGCTTACTGATAAAGAATTTGAATGGAGCAAGATTATTCGTGAGCCTTTTTTTGTTCCAGAAACTAAGGATGTAAATGATTTATTGAAAGAGTTTCAAGAAGAAAAACGTCATCAAGCTATTGTTGTTGATGAGTTCGGTTGTGTTGTCGGAATTGTAAGTTTAGAGGATATTTTAGAAGAGATAGTCGGAGAGATTAGAGATGAATTTGATCCATTTCAACCTTCTTTGGTTACTAAGTTAGGGGAGAAAACTTATTCTTTTACAGGAAAAATAAGCATTAATGATTTTTGTAAGGCAATTGGTTTGCCAGACGATAAGTTTTTTGACGAAGTAAAGGGAGATGCTGATACATTGGCTGGAATGTTAATTGAATTGGCAGGGCATTTGCCAGTTAAAGGGGAAACTATTAAGGTTGAAAACTATTTCTTTGTGGTTGAAAGAGCCGATAATAGAAAGGTTGAAAGGGTTAGACTAATTATTAAATAGTGAATTTATTAATTTATAATATTGTTAATTACGTATGAAGATTAGATATATAATATTGCTTTTATTTATTGAAATTTGTTTTTCAAGTTGTTTTAATGATGAGGTTTCTACACCAAAGCCTAAGACTTATTTTCGTTTGGATGTTCCAACTCCAACTTATCAAAAGTTTGATACATTAGGGTTGCCTTTTAATTTTCAATATCCTAATTATGGTATTGTTGAAAGGGCAGAAGGTAAGTTTGTTGATAAAAATTGGTTTAATATAAGCTTTCCTAATTATGGGTGTAAATTATATGTTAGTTTTAAATATCTTACTCCAAAGGTTACTTTAGATTCTCTTATTAATGATAGCTATAACTTTACAAAGAAATATGATAAGTTTTCAAGTGGGATCTTAGAAACGGCTTATGCCAATAATAAATCTAAGGTTTATGGTTATGTTTTTGAGATAAAGGGAACAAAAGTTGTTTCTCCTTATCAATTTTATATCACTGATAGTTCTAAATATTTTATTCGTGGGGCTTTATATTTTGAATTCAAACCAAATAATGATTCATTAGCTCCAATTATTAAAAGGATAACTACAGATTTAAATAATATGATTTCTACCTTTGAGTGGAAATAGTTATCAATTTTAAAAGAGAATAAAGGATAATTTCTCTGTATAAATTTAGTTAGGTAATCTTATATTCCCGTGTCTATCCATTAAATACATCACACGATTAGCTCTTGAATTTAACCATTTTGTTGGTTTTCCTGCATTACGTGTTAGAGGTGATGGTAAAACAGATGCTAACAAAGCCGCTTCTTTCTTTGTAAGATTCTTTGCACTTTTACCAAAATAGGTTCTTGATGCTTGCTCAACGCCATAAACGCCATCGCCAAATTCAATTACATTAAGATAAACTTCCATTATTCTTTCTTTGCTCCAAAAGGCTTCAATCAAAACAGTATAATAGGTTTCAAGTCCTTTTCTAATCCAATTTCTTCCATTCCAAAGAAATACATTTTTAGCGGTTTGTTGACTAATTGTACTTGCTCCTCTAATACTACCACCTTCTTGATTATGGTCTATAGCTCTTTCTATCGCTTTTACATCAAATCCATTATGGCGAACAAATAAATTATCTTCAGAAGCAATTACCGCCCTTACCATGTTTGGAGATATTTCATCAATATCAACCCAATCTTTAGTAAGTCTAACTTCTCTATCTGATGAGAATGTTTGTTCAAAAACCCTCTGTACCATAAGAATTGTAAAAGGAGGATTTATAAATTTATATGCTAATGTCAAGAAAACAGAGAAAACAAAATAACTTAGAATAACTATTCCTGTTATTTTCCAAAACTTTTTCCAACCAGTTTTTTTCTTACTTTTCTTAGCTTTTGGTTTTTTTGTAGCCATATTATATATGTATAATTTAATTCGGCAAAATTACTAATTAATTAGAGTATAATAATATTCACTCATTGATCTATAATTCTTTATTTGCATTTTCTTCAAACCATTTCCATAAAGGTTCATCAGGAACTGGAGCAATGAAAGTCATTTTCTCTTTTAATGTTGGGTGTTCAAAACTCAATTCTCGAGCATGAAGACATATTGAACTTATTTTGTTTGATCGTCCAAAGCCATATTTTAAGTCGCCTTTTATAGGGCATCCTATCTTGGCTAATTGTACTCTTATTTGATGATGTCTTCCTGTGAAAAGTTCAACTTCTAATAAATTATAGTGGTCACTTTTTGCTAATACCTTATATTTTAGTTCAGCTTTAGAACCTTTTTCTGAGTTTTTAGTTACGTAAGACTTATTTTGTTTTTCGTCTTTGATTAAGTAATCAATCAAAATATCTTCCTCTTTTGGAGGAGCATTACGTACTATTGCCCAATATTTTTTTGTAAAAAGTCTATCGTGAATTTGTTTATTAAGTCTAACAAGTGCTTTTTCCGTTTTTGTGAATACTACAGCTCCACTTACAGGCCGGTCAAGACGATGTACAACTCCACAGTATATATTACCTGGTTTATTGTATTTTTCTCTTAAATAGTTCTTAATAAAATCAACTAAGCTATCATCACCAGTCTTATCTCCATGAACAATCTGAGAATTCTTCTTGTTTATTACTAATATATGATTATCCTCAAAGATTATTTGTTTTTCAAAGCCTTTGATTGTTTGTTTTTCAAAGTTTTCCATTTATAATGTAGCAAGAACAGATAATCCTCCTTTTACATTGTCTTCAAGTTCAACGTGAACATCTGCTTCCAAAGGGATAAAAACATCGACTCTTGAACCGAACTTAATAAACCCAAGTTCATCGCCTTGGCGGACTTCTTGTCCTTCTTTTGAATAACAAACAATTCTTCTTGCTAATGCTCCTGCAATTTGACGAACTACAACTTTTTGTCCTTTTGGAGTTTCAATACAAATAGTTGTTCTTTCGTTAAGAGTTGAAGATTTGGGATGTTTTGCAATTAAATATTTACCACTATGATAGTTTGTGTAAGTTATTTTTCCTGAAATAGGGTAGCGATTAACATGAACGTTGTTCGGAGACATGAATGTTGAGATTTGAATACATTCTGTTTTTAAAACTTCTGGCTCATATACTTGTTCAACAACTACTATTGTTCCATCTGCGGAACCAATTATTTGGTCAGAATTATGTACTAACTCACGTTTAGGTATCCTGAAAAATCTAATAATGATTAGAGCTAATATTATCATAGCTACAGTAAGTGAATACCAATACCAATTCCAATCAACTATAAAGTATTTCATAGCACTTAAAATAACAACTAAAGAAAGAGTTGTGTAAGCAATAATTTTGTAACCTTCTTTGTGTATATACATTGTTTTATTTATTAATTTAGACGTAGAAATATATAACTAAATATAAATGGTATGGCTATAAAAAGAATATCAAATCTATCTAATATACCACCATGACCAGGGAGTATTTTACCACTATCCTTAACTCCAATTTGTCTTTTAAACATAGATTCAACTAAATCACCATAAGTTCCAACAACACTAACAATAGCACCCATTATCATCCAATCAAAGAATTGTAGAGGTGTGTTAGAAAGATTATAAAGAAGAAGAGATGCTAATTGAACAGCAATAAATCCTCCGAAGAAACCTTCCCAACTTTTTTTAGGAGATATTCTTTCAAATAATCTATTCTTTCCAAATTTCACTCCAACTAAATATGCAAAGGTATCATTACACCAAGCAAGTATAAAGATACCAAGCAATAGAATAGGAATGAAAATATTAGATGAAAGAGTAGGATTAACAATGAAATTAGTTAAACCCATAGGCAATACTATATATATAATACCTAATAGAGTATATGATATATTTGTAAAAGGATTTTCTTTATTGTTGTAAATTTCAACAATAAATATAGTGAAGCAAAGTAATAGTGAAGCGATAATAAAGTATTTATTTTCTATTTGAAATGCTTTTAGAGAGAAACAAATATAAATTAAAATAGCTAACAGTATTCCAAGAATGTTTAATGGTAATATATTGCTAATCTTTATATTTTTGTAGAATTCATAAAGAGCTAAGAGAGCAATAATACCAAAGAAGGTAGATAAAATGATAGGATTAAACATTATAGCTACAATAACTGCTATTACATAAATAGCTCCTGTGATAGTTCTTTTAGTAAAGTTATTCATATGTCTATTTTTCAGTTTGAATTAGATTTTCAACAGTGAACAAATATAGTTCTTTTATTTCTTCTTTCAATAGATAACTAGGATTAATTGTTGTAATCCATTGAGGCATTGATTCTGAAAGCTGATTGAGGCAATACTTAATATCTATTGTTATTTGTGAAGTATAAGCAATTATGATAAGAATATTTGGAAACTTTTGAAGCTCATTTTTTTCTGCTTGGTTGGAAGTAATTATTATTGAACCATTACGTGCTGCAATGCAATGACAAAGAATCATACCTACCTCTGTTTCATTATCTTTTATATCATTAGTGTGCAGTCCTCCTGCTATAAGGAATTCTTTTAGTTTATCTCCATAAGAAACAATATGATTTAACCAATTGCGATAATCTATCAAAGAAAAAAGTTTGTCTATTAAATCGTCATCATTTTTGCAGTAGATAAATTTGCCTCCACTTTCAACAATATTTTCAGCAAATATCATTACAGGATCATCATTGAGAGGAGCATAAAAATCTGAATCCATATCTAAAGAAGGATAAGGGATTTCTGCTTTATCTAGCAAAGAATTGCGTATGAGCTTTAGAACTTTTTCTTTTTCAGAGCTTCCTTTCATTAGTTTATTTACTAATTATCTTTATCGTCTTAACTATTTGTTTCAACAATAACATTTTCGTCCTTGATTTCTATTTCTTTGATTGTTTTCTCTTGAATATCTTCTTTTTCATCAAAAGGGCGTTTACCAAATATTTCTTCTAAGTCTTCTCTAAATATTACTTCTCTTTCAACCAAAAGCATAGCTAATTTATCAAGCTTCTCTCTATATTGTAATAATATTTCTTTTGCTTTTAAGTATGACTCTTCAACCATTTTATGAATTTCAAAGTCAATTTGCTCTGCGGTCTTTTCTGAAAAAGGTTTTGTGAATCCATATTCTGATTGTCCAGAAGAATCATAGTAACTTAAATTACCAATTTTTTCATTCAAACCATAGTAAGCAACCATAGAATAAGCCATCTTAGTAACTCTTTCAAGATCATTTAAAGCACCAGTAGATACTTCTCCAAAAACGATTTCTTCTGAGGCACGTCCTCCAAGAAGAGAAATCATTTGATGTAGCATCTGAGTTTTTGTGGTTATTTGTCTTTCTTCAGGTAAATACCATGCAGCACCAAGAGCTTGTCCTCGAGGAACAATAGTAACCTTTACAAGTGGGTGTGCATGTTCAAGCATCCAACTAACTGAAGCATGTCCTGCTTCGTGATAAGCAATTGTTTTCTTTTCATTTGGAGCTATTACCTTATTTTTCTTTTCTAAACCTCCAATTATTCTATCAACGGCATCAAGGAAATCTTGTTTATCAATTAACTTTTTGTTATGTCTTGCAGCAATAAGTGCTGATTCATTACACACATTTGCTATGTCTGCACCAGAAAAACCTGGTGTTTGTTTAGCAAGAAAATCTATATCTACTTTCTTTTTATCGTATTTTAAGTTTTTGGTATGGACCTTGAATATAGCTTTTCTTTCTTCTAAGTCTGGTAAATCAACATATATTTGACGGTCAAAACGTCCAGCACGAAGTAAGGCTTTGTCTAAAACATCTGCACGGTTGGTTGCCGCAAGTATAATTACTCCTGCATTTGTTCCAAAACCATCCATTTCTGTTAAGAGTTGGTTTAATGTATTTTCTCTTTCATCATTAGAACCTGATGCAAGATTTTTACCTCTTGCACGACCTATTGCGTCTATTTCATCAATAAATATTATACAAGGAGCTTTTTCTTTTGCTGTCTTAAATAAATCTCTTACCCTTGATGCCCCAACGCCCACAAACATTTCAACAAAGTCAGAACCAGAAATGGAAAAGAAAGGTACTTTTGCTTCGCCTGCAACAGCTTTTGCAAGTAATGTTTTTCCTGTCCCTGGTAGACCAACTAATAATGCACCCTTAGGTATTTTGCCACCAAGGTCGGTATATTTCTTTGGATTTTTCAAGAAATCAACAATCTCCATTATTTCTAATTTTGCGCCCTCTAAGCCAGCAACATCTGCAAAAGTAACCTGTACGTCGTTCTCTTTATCATATAAACGTGCTTTGGATTTTCCCACATTAAATATTCCGCCTCCCATTCCGCCTCCACCAGAATTTCCGCCTTTCATCATGCGGAAGAATACTATCCATATAATAACTAATACTAATATAGAAAGTATGAATGAAAAATTTCCACTCCAAAAGTCCTTCCTTGTTTCATTATTTAGATTTATTCTATGTGAGCTTATTATTTCACTTTTCCTGACGTCGCTTACTACACCTACAGTATCTCTCGCTATCCATTGATTTTCTACATCTTTCAATTGGTCTCGGAAATATAAGAAATCACCAAACTTATAAGTGTAGAAAGCTTCTTTCGGAGAGGATTGTGTGCCAAACAGTCCAGACTTAGGTTTTAGGTCATTGTATGCAGTATCAGATTTTATCGCATCAGCTTTGATATAAATTTCAGCAAACTCTTTGTTGACTACAGTTATTTTTGAGTAGTCTTTTTTGAGAAGAACTTGTTCAAGTTTATTCCATTCAATATCTCTGTTTATTGTTCCGTCACTACCACCAGTAAACCACAATATTCCGAAGAAAGCAAATGCAGCAATATAAATCCAATATATATTGAATTTAAACTTAGGTTTTCCTCCAAGTGCTTTTTTGAAATTGTTTTTTTTGTTCTTTGAATTGTTGTCCATAAAAATTTGAATTCAAATTATTATTCTATATTCTCTAAATGTGTTTGAGGTGCATCTTTCCACATCTGTTCTATTCTGTAAAAGTCTCTTGTTTCTTCAAGCATAACATGAATGATTACATCAAAGTAATCTAACAAAACCCATTGACAATTTTGTAATCCTTCAACTCTTTTTGGATTAAGTCCAGTTGCTATTTTTATTTCTTTATCAACTGCTTCTGATATTGTATCAACATGAGAAGGGGAATTGCCTGTGCAAATAACATAGAAATCGAAAAGAGAACCTTCAATTTCTCTTAAATCAATTATTGTTATGTCTTTCCCTTTTTTGTCTTGTATTCCCTTGATTGCCACCTCTGTCATCATTTGGGATAATTTATTTTCTGTCTTTTTTTTTGTCATTGAATATGATTTATTTAACTTGCAAATATAGGAAATAAATATCAATGAAATCAAATTCTCGTTTTTTTTATTAGTTATTAATGGAAAATTCGTACTGAATAAGCATTATTATTTCATTGAAAAATTAATTTGACTGAAAAAAGTTAAGTTTAAAAGTCAAAAGGAGGAATAAAATGATTTGATTTTATCTATTCAATTTTTAAAGCTTTCTGTTTAAGAAAAATCAAAGTCTTTTTCTCATTATATTTGATTTCTTCTTATTAAATCGAAGTCTTGTTCTACTAAATCGAAATTAAAATTCCACTACGGTATATTCCACAGCATTATTACGGTGTACACCGTAGCACTATTACGGTCTATACCTTAGAGGTTCTTTGGTGTACACCGTAAATATTTGTAGAAAGATAATGTGTCTTTGAATGAATGGGAAACTCTTTTATTTGTTCTTTTAGATGAAGTATTTACAATATGTAATTTACGTAATGCAAAAGTACAAAAAAATATTTGAATCAGGCAGTGAAAAGGTCTACAAATTTAACAACAAAATTTGAATTATTATTGTTCTTAATGTCTGTAGAAAAGAGAACAATTTGATCAATGGTGAAACATTTTTTTTACTCTCAATACTAATTCAAGCAGTGGCTTATTTAGTTATTATTAGATAACAATTAGAATATTTGTTGCAATCTGTAACTTTTGTTTTTTACATATAGTAGAAAGTATTATAGTTTTAAGTTGATTAATTCTTATTGAACAATAAAATTGTAGATGAATATTAACACATATAATGTAATTTGGGTTGAGAGTTTAGATTCAACTCAGACATATTTGCAAGGACTCAATTCGGACATTTTACCTGAATGGTCTATTGTTGCAACAAAAAATCAAAAACAAGGGAGGGGTCAAGGTAAGAATAAATGGGAGTCTGAAGGAGGAAAAAATCTAACCTTTTCATTATTATTAAAGCCAACGTTTCTACCAATAGCAAATCAATTTTTAATTACACAAGTGCTTTCTCTTGGAATTTGTGATTTCCTTTCAAAGTATATTAATGATGTTTCTATCAAATGGCCCAATGATATTTATGTTAGAAAAAATAAGATATGTGGTATGTTAGTGCAAAATAAGATAATTGGTTCGGAGTTTACTTGTGCTATTTGTGGCATTGGAATTAACATTAATCAAATAGATTTTCATTTTGCACCTAATCCAACTTCAATGAAATTGGAAACAAAACAAGCGTTTTTGATTGAAAACATATTGATTGAAATTTTAGGTTGTCTGAAATTGAGATATGATATATTGAAGTCAAAGCATGGTTTTAACTTCAAAAAAGAATATTTGGAGAGCTTGTTACATTATAATGTATTTGCTAATTATCGTTATAATAATGGGGAAGATATAGAGGCTAAAATTATTGATGTTAATGAATTTGGGCATTTAGTTTTGGTGAAAAAAGACAAAAAAGAGATTATTGCAGAGCTAAAACAGCTAAAATTCTATCATTAATTAGTCTAATTATTGTATTCTATATCAAAAATAATTATTTCATTTTAATATAGTTGGGTTTTTATATCTTAAGTTTTAGCGTTTTTCCATAAAAAAATTAGGTAGAAATATTGAAAGTTAATATCTTTGCACTCGCTTTTGAAAAAGTGATTGCTCTTTGAAATATGATGACAACCGATAATAAAGAAATATTGAAAAATAATTTCAAAAAGTTTGGTTGTGTCAGAAAATATTTCTAATTTTGCAATCCCTTTTTTAGGTAGAATAAAGAAGATAGGGAAAATGCCGATGTAGCTCAGTTGGCCAGAGCAGCTGATTTGTAATCAGCGGGTCGGGGGTTCGAATCCCTCCATCGGCTCAAAAAACAAGGGAAGGTTCCAGAGTGGCTAAATGGGGCAGACTGTAAATCTGTTGGCGACGCCTTCGCTGGTTCGAATCCAGCCCTTCCCACAAAAGTAGAATATTTATTGTTCTGATAATAAATATTCTCTTAATGTTATTATGTAAGCGGAAGTAGCTCATTTGGTAGAGCGATAGCCTTCCAAGCTATAGGTGGCGGGTTCGAGCCCCGTCTTCCGCTCAAAGCTTCAAAAGAGCGGGTTAGAATACTCTGACTCGTTCTTATTGGCATAAATAAAATTAAGCCGTTGTAGCTCAGTGGTAGAGTACTTCCTTGGTAAGGAAGGGGTCACGAGTTCAAGTCTCGTCAATGGCTCTTTTGTTATTAAAGGTAAAAATAGAAAACACATTAAAATAAATTATTAATACGTCAATTATTATGGCTAAAGAAAAATTCGACCGTTCCAAACCTCACGTAAACATTGGTACAATTGGTCACGTTGACCACGGTAAAACAACTTTAACTGCTGCTATCACAATCGTTTTGGCAGAAAAGGGTTTATCAGAAATTAAATCTTTTGATTCTATCGACTCAGCTCCAGAAGAAAAAGAAAGAGGTATTACAATTAACACAGCTCATGTTGAGTATCAAACAGCAACTCGTCACTATGCACATGTTGACTGTCCTGGTCATGCTGACTATGTAAAAAACATGGTTACTGGTGCTGCTCAAATGGACGGTGCTATCATAGTTGTTGCTGCAACTGATGGTCCTATGCCACAAACTCGTGAACATATTTTATTAGCACGTCAAGTTGGTGTGCCTCGTTTAGTTGTTTTCATGAATAAAGTTGACTTAGTTGATGACCCTGAGTTATTAGATTTAGTTGAAATGGAAATTCGTGATTTATTGACTTTCTATTCATTTGATGGTGATAATACTCCTGTTATACGTGGTTCTGCTTTAGGTGGACTAAATAAAGAACCTATGTGGATGGATAAAATCATGGAATTAATGGATGCCGTTGATAGTTGGATTCCTCTTCCTACAAGAGATATGGATAAAGAATTCTTAATGCCTATTGAAGACGTATTCTCAATTACTGGTCGTGGTACTGTTGCAACTGGTCGTATTGAAACTGGTGTTATCAATTCTAGTGATCCTGTTGAGATTATTGGTATGGGTGCAGAAAAACTTAAATCTGTTGTTACAGGAGTTGAAATGTTCCGTAAAATATTAGATAGAGGTGAAGCTGGTGATAACGTAGGTTTATTACTACGTGGTATAGATAAAGAAGAAATCCGTCGTGGTATGGTTATTGTTAAACCAGGTTCAGTTAAACCACATAAAAAATTTAGAGCTTCTGTAGTTATATTGAAAAAAGAAGAAGGTGGTCGTCATACACCATTCCATAATAAATATCGTCCTCAATTCTATTTTAGAACAACTGACGTTACTGGTGAAATTACTTTACCAGAAGGAGTTGAAATGGTAATGCCTGGGGATAACTTAGTTATAACCGTTGAGTTAATTGCTGAAATAGCATTAAACCTAAACTTAAAGTTTGCTATTCGTGAAGGTGGTAGAACAGTAGGTGCAGGTCAGGTAACAGAAATTTTAGACTAAGATTTAAAACAAATAATTTTTATGGAGAGATTTTCTCTCCATAAATTTAGGGGCGTAGTTCAATGGCAGAATCGCGGTCTCCAAAACCGTTGATGGGAGTTCGAATCTCTCCGCCCCTGCAAATAATAAAAAAATAAAGATTGATGTCTAAGATAGTTAATTACGTTAAAGAAAGCTACGATGAACTTACTCATAAGGTATCGTGGCCAACAATGTTAGAGTTGCAAAATAGTACAATTGTAGTATTTGTTGCTTCACTTATTATTGCCTTAATAATATTTATTATGGATATATCTTGTGGAGTTCACCCTACACTATTTTGGAAAGGCGTACTTGGATACTTATATAGTATGATGGGATAATTCCTATTCTACTTGTTTTATATATCTTGCTTCCCCCCGACAAAATTGTCACTGAGGTATATAAAGGCTATCAATTATTTATTTTTTGATGATTACATCAATTTCAATTAATTTCAAAGTATGAGCGAACAAATTAAGAAATGGTATGTTGTAAGAGCAATATCTGGAAAAGAAAAGAAGACTAAAGAGTATATTGAGAATGAAATTTCTAGACTTGGTTTACAAGAGTATGTTTCTCAAATTTTAATTCCAACAGAGAAAGTTTATTCTGTACGTAATGGGAAAAGAGTTACAAAAGATAGAAATCTTTTTCCTGGATATATACTGATTGAAGCAAACTTAGTTGGTGAAATTGCTCACACAATAAAAGGAGTTCCTAATGTAATTAATTTCTTAGCTGAGAAAAATGGTAATCCTGTTCCATTACAAGAGAATGAGGTTAAACGTATTCTTGGAAAAGTAGATGAGTTATACGGTCAAGCAGAAGAATTAACAGATCCATTTATTATTGGTGAGTCTGTGAAAATTGTTGATGGACCATTTAGTAACTTCTCAGGTACAATTGAAGAAATAAATGATGAAAAGAAAAAACTGAAAGTTACGGTTAAAATATTTGGTCGTAAAACTCCAGTTGAACTTTCCTTCATTCAGGTTGAAAAAGAATAATCAGTAATCAATTTTTTAATAATCTTTAAGCACAAGTCACGAAATGGCAAAAGAAGTTTCAGGATTAATTAAATTACAAATCAAGGGAGCTGCAGCAAACCCATCACCACCAGTTGGTCCAGCATTAGGAGCAAAAGGTGTTAATATTATGGAATTTTGCAAGCAGTTTAATGCTCGTACTCAGGAACAAGCTGGTAAAATTGTACCAGTTATTATTACTGTTTATGCTGATAAATCATTTGATTTTGTAATTAAGACCCCACCTGTGCCTGTACAATTAAAAGAAGCGGCTAAATTGAAAAGTGGTTCTGCGGAACCTAACAGAGTAAAAGTTGCTGCTATTACAATAGATCAAGTACGTGCAATTGCTGAAGCAAAAATGGTTGACCTAAACTGTTTCACAATTGAATCTGCAATGAGTATTGTAAAAGGTACAGCAAGGAGTATGGGAATTACCGTTAAAGAATAATCTTTAACAAGTATTAATTTGAATTTTTCACAACAAAAATGGCAAAATTATCGAAAAAACAAAAAGAGGCTTTAGCTAAGTACGATTTTACAAAGCTATACTCTATTGACGAAGCTGTTAAGATAGTGAAGGACATTACTTACACAAAGTTTGATTCATCAGTTGATATTGATGTTCGCTTAGGAGTTGATCCTCGTAAGGCAAATCAAATGGTTAGAGGTATTGTTACTTTACCATATGGAACAGGTAAGACAAAACGAGTTTTGGTACTTTGTACTCCTGAAAAGGAAGAAGAAGCTAAGGCAGCCGGAGCTGATTATTTTGGATTAGATGAATATCTAGACAAAATAAAAGGCGGTTGGACGGATATCGATGTAATTATTACAATGCCAAGTGTAATGCCTAAAATTGGAGCATTAGGAAAAATATTAGGTCCTCGTGGCTTAATGCCTAATCCAAAAACAGGCACTGTTACAATGGAGGTCGGTAAAGCTGTCCAAGAAGTAAAAGCTGGTAAAATTGATTTTAAAGTAGACAAGTATGGTATTATTCATACAGGAGTTGCTCGTGTTTCATTTGAAAATGAAAAAATACGTGATAACGCTAATGAAGTATTATTTACTATTTTAAAATTAAAACCATCTGCTGCAAAAGGAACTTACGTTAAGAGTGTTACAATCTCTTCAACAATGAGTCCAGGAGTAAAAATTGACCCTAAATCCATAAGTAAATAATCTTCACGAGAAAACATTTGAAATATGAGAAAAGAAGATAAAGGACAGTTAATTGAATCTATAGGAGTAGAGCTATCAAATTATCCTTATTTATATTTAGTTGATATTGAAGGATTAAATTCTGTCAATACATCTAAACTTAGGAGACTATGCTTCCGTAGAGAGGTTAAACTTATGATAGTTAAGAATACATTGCTTAGAAAAGCAATGGAAAAATCGGGGATAGATTATTCTGATATATTCCCTGCTCTTAAAGGTTCTACTTCGATCATGCTTTCAAACGTCAATAATTTACCAGCAAAATTAATAAAAGAGTTTAGAGTATCTTGCCCTAAACCATTATTAAAGGCTGCTTATGTTGAAGAATCATTCTATTTGGGAGAAGAAAGCTTAGATTTATTGATTAATATCAAATCTAAGAAAGAACTTATTGCAGACATAATTGCAACATTAGAATCTCCTACAAAGAATGTTATTGGAGCATTAAAGTCAGGTGGTAATACGTTATCTGGCGTATTAAAAACATTATCGGAAAAAGCCGAATAAGAAAAATATTGTTAAACATTTAATACCTTAAATAAAATGGCAGATTTAAAAGCGTTTGCGGAACAATTAGTTAATCTTACAGTAAAAGAAGTAAAAGAATTAGCTGATATTTTAAAAGATGAATACGGAATTGAACCAGCAGTAGCAGCAGTGGCAGCAGCAGCAGGTCCAGTAGCAGCAGTAGCTGCAGAAGAAGAAAAGACTTCATTTGATGTTATCCTTATTGAATCAGGTGCATCAAAATTAAATGTAGTTAAATTAGTAAAAGATCTTTGTAGTCTTGGATTGAAAGAAGCTAAGGAATTAGTTGATGCAGCTCCAAAACCCTTGAAAGAAGGGATTTCAAAAGATGAAGCAGAAGCTTTAAAAGCACAATTAGAAGAAGCTGGTGCAAAAGTTGAAATAAAGTAAGACATTTCACTACAAAATTATTATAGGAATAAGGTATTCTTTAATCAGAATACCTATTCCTTATTTGTGTTTGTATAGATCTTATTTTTTAACTAATTAATTTTTAAACCTTGGCACACAATAAACCCAACTTAGTAAGTTTTGCATCAGTAAAACATTTTGAATACCCAGATTTTTTGGATATTCAATTAAAGTCGTTTCAAGACTTTTTTCAACTTGAAACTAATTCTGAAAATAGAGTTAATGAAGGATTGTATAAAGTTTTTTCAGAAAACTTCCCAATTTCAGATGCGAGAAATAATTTTGTTCTCGAATTTCTTGATTATTTTATAGACCCTCCTCGTTATTCAATTGAAGAATGTATAGAAAGAGGTCTAACATTTAGCGTACCATTAAAAGCTAAATTAAAATTGTTCTGTACAGACCCAGAACACGAAGATTTTGAAACAATTATTCAAGATGTATATTTAGGAATGATTCCTTATATGACTCCTAAGGGTACATTCGTAATAAATGGAGCCGAAAGAGTAGTTGTATCTCAATTACATCGTTCTCCAGGTGTGTTTTTCGGAACAAGTAATCACGCAAATGGTATGCAGTTATATTCTGCACGTATTATTCCTTTCAAAGGATCTTGGATGGAGTTTACTACAGACATTAATAATGTCATGTATGCCTATATTGACCGAAAGAAAAAATTACCTATTACTACATTATTAAGAGCAATAGGTTATGAAACAGATAAAGATATTTTAGAGATATTTGATCTTGCTGAAGAAATTAAAGCAACAAAGGCTAATTTAAAAAAGGTTGTTGGTAGAAAATTGGCAGCAAGAGTTGTACGTTCTTGGATAGAAGATTTTGTTGATGAAGATACTGGTGAAGTAGTATCAATTGAGCGTACAGAAGTTATTATAGATAGAGAGACTGAACTTAATGAAGAACACATAGAAGAAATAATTCAATCAGGTGTTCAAACTATATTATTACATACAGAAGACTCTTCATCAAGTGACTATTCAATTATATTTAATACACTTCAAAAAGATACGGCAAACAACGCCAAGGAAGCTGTTGAGTTTATTTATAGACAATTAAGAAGTGCAGAACCACCAGATGAAGAAACAGCAAGAGGAATTATTGAAAAATTATTCTTTTCAGATAAGCGCTATGATTTAGGAGATGTTGGTCGTTATAGAATTAACACAAAACTAAATCTTAAAGTTTCAAATGATATTAAAGTTTTAACTCAAGAAGATATTATTTCTATCATTCGTTATTTGATAGAATTAATTAATTCAAAGACAGAAGTTGATGATATTGACCATTTAAGTAATCGTAGGATAAGAACGGTTGGAGAACAATTATATGCTCAATTTGGAGTTGGTTTGGCTCGTATGGCTCGTACAATTCGTGAAAGAATGAATGTAAGAGATAACGAAGTCTTTACTCCAACAGATTTAATAAATGCTAAAACATTATCATCAGTTATTAACTCATTTTTTGGGACAAATCAATTGTCTCAATTTATGGACCAAACAAATCCATTAGCAGAGCTTACTCATAAAAGACGTATATCCGCTTTAGGACCTGGAGGCCTTTCAAGAGAACGTGCAGGTTTTGAAGTTCGTGACGTTCATTACACACATTACGGTAGATTATGTACAATAGAAACACCAGAAGGACCAAACATTGGTTTGATTTCTTCATTATGTGTGTTTGCAAAAATAAATAATTTAGGTTTCATCGAAACGCCATACTATAAGGTAGAAAATGGTAAAATATTGAATGATGAAGATCCAATATATTTGAGCGCAGAGGAAGAAGAAGATAAGATAGTTGCTCAAGCGGCTACTCCAATAACAAAAGATGGAAAGTTTATAAACGACAAAATTAAAACTCGTAAAATGGCAGACTTCCCTATTGTATCTCCTGATAAAGTAGATTTAATGGATGTTGCCTCAAATCAAATTGCCTCGATAGCGGCTTCATTAATCCCTTTCTTGGAGCATGATGATGCTAACCGTGCATTAATGGGTTCTAATATGATGCGTCAAGCCGTTCCATTATTAAATCCTGAAATTCCAATTGTAGGAACAGGTATAGAACCTTATGTTGCAAGAGATTCAAGAGTATTATTGATAGCAGAGGGCGATGGAGTCGTTGAATATGTTGATGCTGACAAAATAATCATTCGTTATGCTAGAGATGAAAAAGAAAGAAAGGTTAGTTTTGATGATGATACAAAAACGTATTATTTTACAAAATTCCAAAGAACAAACCAAAGCACATCAATAAATCTTCGTCCAATAGTTAAGAAAGGTGATAAAGTTAAGAATGGACAAGTCTTATCAGAGGGATATGCAACAAAAGATGGGGTATTAGCTTTAGGAAGAAACCTTCAGGTTGCATTTATGCCTTGGAAAGGATATAATTATGAAGATGCTATTGTTATTTCTGAAAAAGTAGTAAAAGAAGATATCTTTACATCAGTTCATGTAGAAGAATTTATCACTGAAGTACGTGAAACTAAACGTGGATTAGAAGAACTTACAAAAGATATTCCAAATGTTAGTCTTGAAGCAACAAAAGATCTTGACGAAAAAGGAATGGTTAGAATTGGAGCTTATGTAAAAGAAGGTGATATACTTGTAGGTAAAATTACTCCAAAAGGAGAATCAGATCCAACTCCTGAAGAAAAACTACTTAGAGCAATCTTTGGAGATAAGGCAGGAGATGTTAAAGATGCTTCAATGAAAGTACCACCATCAATTAGTGGAGTAGTAATTGATAAAAAATTATTTACTAGAATACATAAAGATAAGAAATCAAGAGCTAAGGATAAAGACATTATCAAAGAAATCAAAGAAAAAAGTGATAGTGAATTATTAGACTTAAAGAATAAGTTAGTAGATAAATTAATAGTAATATTAGCAGGAAAAGTTTCTCAAGGAGTTTATTCTTCTTTCAATGAAGAATTAATACCTAAGAAAACAAAATTCAACCAAAAAATGTTATTAGCTATTGATTATAAAAATGTAAATCCAAATAAATGGACATCTGATAAAGAAACAAATGGATTGATAAAAGAATTGTTGAATAATTACAATATTCGTTCGAAAGAAATCCAAGGAGTCTTTGCAAGACAACAATTTGTTACATCAATAGGAGATGATTTGCCAGCAGGAATAATTCAAATGGCAAAAATTTACATTGCTAAAAAGCGAAAATTGAAAGTAGGTGATAAAATGGCTGGTCGTCATGGTAACAAAGGGATTGTTGCAAAGATAGTACGTGAGGAAGATATGCCATTCTTAGAAAATGGAAAACCAGTAGATATAGTTCTTAACCCACTTGGGGTTCCTTCTCGTATGAACCTTGGACAGATATTTGAAACTGTATTAGGTTGGGCAGGTAAAGAATTAGATCTAACATTCCAAACTCCTATTTTTGATGGTGCAAACTTGGATCAAGTCAATGAATATATGAGAAAAGCTGGATTGCCAGAAAATGGGAAATGTTATCTATATGATGGTGAAACAGGAGATAGATTTGATCAACCAGCAACAGTTGGATACATATATATGCTTAAACTTCATCATATGATTGATGATAAGATGCATGCTCGTTCAATTGGACCATATTCATTGATAACACAACAACCATTGGGAGGTAAGGCTCAATTTGGTGGTCAACGTTTTGGAGAAATGGAAGTTTGGGCTTTAGAAGCATTTGGAGCATCTAACATACTTCAAGAGATTTTAACAGTAAAATCAGATGATGTTGTTGGACGTGCTAAGGCTTATGAAGCAATTGTTAAAGGCGATAATATGCCAACACCAGGTATTCCAGAATCATTTAATGTCTTAATACATGAACTTAGAGGATTAGGATTAGAGATTACATTTGATAATACAGATAATAACTAATCAAAGGGTTCAATAAACAAATCAAATTAGCATTAAATATCATGGCAATAAAAAAAGAAAACTTAATAAATAGCAATTTTAATACGATGACTATCAGTCTTGCATCTCCTGAGTCTATTTTAGAACGCTCAAGAGGAGAAGTATTAAAACCTGAGACTATCAATTATAGAACATATAAACCAGAAAGAGACGGCCTTTTCTGTGAAAGAATATTTGGACCGATAAAAGATTGGGAATGTCATTGCGGTAAATATAAGAGAATACGCTATAAAGGAATCGTTTGTGACCGTTGTGGTGTTGAGGTAACAGAAAAGAAAGTACGTAGAGAAAGAATGGGACATATTCAATTAGTTGTTCCAGTAGCTCATATTTGGTTTTTCCGTTCATTACCTAATAAAATAGGCTCTTTACTTGGATTAAAAACTAAGGAATTAGAACAAGTAATTTACTACGAAAAATATATAGTAGTTAATCAAGGAATATTAGAAAAAGAAGGTATAAAGAAAGGTGTTCTTTTAGACGAAACACAATATTTTGAATGTCTTGAATCTCTTCCTGTAGAAAATCAACTATTATTAGACGAAGACCCAAATAAGTTTTTAGCTAAAATGGGTGCAGAAGCTTTAATAGTGCTGTTGAAAGATTTAGACCTTGATAAACTATCTTACGATTTACGTCATACTGCAAATAGAGAAACATCTCAACAAAGAAAACAAGATGCATTAAAGCGTCTAAATGTTGTTGAAGCTTTTCGTGATGCTCAAAGTAGAATAGAAAATCGTCCAGAATGGATGATAGTACAAGTAGTACCAGTTATCCCACCTGAACTACGTCCATTAGTTCCACTTGATGGAGGTCGTTTTGCAACATCTGATTTAAATGACCTTTATAGAAGAGTTATAATAAGAAACAATCGTTTAAAAAGATTGATAGAAATCAAAGCTCCTGATGTAATTATGCGTAATGAAAAACGTATGTTACAAGAAGCTGTTGATTCATTATTTGATAATTCAAGAAAAGTAAGTTCAGTTAAATCAGAATCAAATAGAGCATTAAAATCATTATCTGATAGTTTAAAAGGGAAACAAGGTCGTTTTCGTCAAAATTTATTAGGTAAGCGTGTTGACTATTCAGGTCGTTCTGTAATTGTTGTAGGACCAGACCTTAAATTGCATGAATGTGGGTTGCCTAAAGATATGGCATCAGAACTATTCAAGCCGTTTATTATCCGTAAGATGCTCGAAAGAGGAATCGTAAAGACAGTTAAATCTGCAAAAAAGATAGTAGATAGAAGAGACCCAGTAGTATGGGAAATCTTAGAAAACATACTGAAAGGACATCCAATACTTCTTAACCGTGCCCCAACTCTTCACCGTTTAGGAATTCAAGCATTCCAACCAAAATTAGTTGAAGGAAAGGCAATACGTCTTCACCCTCTTGTTTGTGCTGCGTTTAATGCCGATTTTGATGGAGACCAAATGGCAGTTCACGTTCCACTTGGAAATGCTGCGGTACTTGAAGCTCAATTATTAATGCTTGCATCTCATAATATTCTTAACCCAGCGAATGGAGCACCTATCACAGTGCCTTCCCAAGATATGGTTCTTGGTCTATATTATATGACAAAAGGAAGAGTAACAGATGAAGCACAAGTAGTAAGAGGAGAAGGGAAACTATTCTACTCGCCAGAAGAAGTACAAATAGCGTACAATGAAGGAGCGGTAGATTTACATGCAAATATTACATTTAGAAGAACATTTATTAAGGACGGCGAACAAAAAACAGAAAGAATAAAAACTACTGTTGGTAGAGTATTATTCAATATGGTCGTTCCTGAAGAATATGGATATATAAACCAAGTATTAAAGAAAACAATTCTTAGAGATATTATCGGAGATGTTTTGAAAGTTTGCGGAACAGCAAAAACAGCAAATTTCCTTGATGATATTAAAGACTTAGGATATAAAATGGCTTTCAAAGGAGGTTTATCCTTCAACTTAGGTGATGTTATAGTCCCAGAAGAAAAGGCTATTCTTATAGGGAAAGCAAATAAAGAAGTTGATGATGTTGTTATGAACTACCAAATGGGTCTTATAACAAACAATGAAAGATATAATCAAATTATTGATGTTTGGACAAATACTAATAGGGATTTGACAAATGTTGTAATGAGAGAAGTTTCAAAAGACCGCCAAGGCTTTAATCCAGTATTTATGATGCTTGATTCAGGAGCCCGTGGTTCTAAGGAACAAATCCGTCAGCTTTCAGGTATGCGTGGACTTATGGCAAAACCTCAAAAATCAGGATCATCTGGAGCTGAGATTATTGAAAATCCAATTATCTCTAACTTTAAAGAAGGACTTTCTGTACTTGAATACTTTATCTCAACCCATGGTGCTCGTAAGGGGCTTGCCGATACAGCGTTGAAAACAGCCGATGCAGGATATTTAACACGTCGTTTAGTTGACGTTGCACAAGATGTTATTATTTCTGACGAAGACTGTGGAACCCTTAGAGGTATTCCAACAACAGCATTAAAGAAAAATGAAGATATTGTACAAACACTATATGATAGAATTTTAGGACGTGTAACTCTTCATGATGTTATTCATCCACAAACAGGCGAAATATTAGCTCATTCAGGTGAA
This sequence comes from Bacteroidales bacterium, assembly GCA_041662185.1. GTDB lineage: Bacteria > Bacteroidota > Bacteroidia > Bacteroidales > P3 > UBA10566. The sequence goes on along the minus strand of JBAZSY010000002.1, from coordinate 152,065 downwards.
GAACTAACCGAAGAAATCTGTCAAAAAATAGCAGACTCACCAATTGAAGAAGTAGAAATTCGTTCCGTTTTAACTTGTGAATCAAAACATGGAGTATGTGCAAAATGTTATGGACGTAACCTTGCATATGGACGAATGGTACAAAAAGGAGAGGCAGTAGGAGTTATTGCAGCGCAATCAATTGGAGAACCAGGAACACAGCTTACACTTCGTACTTTCCATGTTGGGGGGGTTGCTGGAGGTAACATTGGTACGAATTCAAAAATAGTAGCAAAATATGATGGTCAATTAGTAATTGATGAATTACGTTCAGTTGATTCTAAAACATCAGAAGGAGAAAAATTACAAATAGTGATTGGACGTTCAGCTGAATTTAGAATAATGGACGAAACTACAGATGCTATTTTAGCATCAGGTTTTATTCCTTACGGAGCAAAACTTTACTTTGAAGATAAATCACAAGTAAAGAAAGGCGATTTGATTGTAGAATGGGATCCATACAATGCCGTAATCATAACAGAAGTATCAGGTAAGGTTTCTTATGAAAGTATTATAGAAAATGTTACATATAGAGTTGAATCTGATGACCAAACAGGATTACAAGACAGAGTAATTATAGAATCACGTCAAAAATCGAAGAACCCAGCAATATGTATTCTTAATCCAGCAGGTGAAGTGTTGAAGATATATGATATTCCAGTAGGTGCTCACATAATGGTTGAAGATGGACAAAAATTAAAATCTGGCGATAGCTTAGTTAAGATACCACGTTCATTTGGTAAAGCAGGTGATATCACAGGAGGTCTTCCAAGAGTAACTGAATTATTTGAAGCACGTAACCCATCAGACCCAGCAGTAGTTGCAGAAATAGATGGTGTTGTTTCATTAAGTAAGAAACTAAAAAGAGGTAATCGTGAAGTTATCATAACAAGTAAGACCGGTGAAACACGTTCATATCTTGTATCAACATCAAAACAAATTCTTGCACAAGAAAATGACTATGTAAAAGCAGGCTCACCTCTATGTGAAGGAGCAATTACACCAGCCGATATTCTTGCAATCAAAGGACCAATGCGTGTACAAGAATATATTGTTAATGAAGTACAAGAAGTTTATCGTTTACAAGGTGTAAAAATCAATGATAAGCATTTTGAGGTAATCGTTAGACAAATGATGCGTAAGGTTGAAATTGCTGATCCAGGTGATACAAAGTTCTTAGAAGGTGAAGTTGCAAACAAGATAGACTTCCATGAAGAAAACGATAGCGTATTTGGAATGAAAGTTATCGAAGAACAAGGAGATAGCGAAAATTATGTTAATGGACAAATGATTAGTGCAAGAAAGCTAAGAGATGAAAACTCTACATTAAAGAGAAAAGACAAAGCTCAAATAGTTGCACGAGATGCACATCCAGCAACAGCTCGCCAAATACTTCAAGGTATTACAAGAGCATCACTTCAAACCAAGAGTTACTTATCAGCTGCATCATTCCAAGAAACAACTAAGGTGTTGACCGAAGCTGCAATCAATGCAAAACAAGACCACTTGTTAGGATTAAAAGAAAACGTATTAGTTGGACACTTAATTCCAGCAGGAACAGGATTGAAAGAGTATAGAAATGCATTCGTAGCCAATAAACAACAGTTAGAAGAACTTGTAGCACAAAACTCCCCTTCAAAAAGAGGACGTAAATCAAAGGAAGAATAAATAATTAATTGTCCATATAAAAATACTAAACTCTTATTTGGTTAGTGTTTTTATATGGGCAAAATATTTAAAATAGATGGAAAATAATAAGGATCAAAAAATGGATATAGAATTACCAGCAGAAATAGCTTCTGGTATATATTCTAATTTACAACTAATCACACATTCTCCAACAGAGTTTATTTTAGACTTCATACAAGTTATGCCAGGAGTTCCAAAAGCTCAAGTTAGGTCAAGAGCAATACTTTCTCCACAACACGCAAAGAGATTACTTTATGCGTTAAAAGAAAATATTGATAAATACGAGCAACAAAATGGAGTAATAACAGAACCAGAACAATCTATCCCTTACCAACTAAACCCAATGGGACAAGCATAAACTATTCTCTAAAGAATAAATAAATAGCGGAGCTGTAAAATTACAACTCCGCTATTTTTACAAAAAACTTATAACTCTTCATTTATAACTTCTACTGCTTTATAATTTTCTTGGAATAAACATTATTATTGGTTATTTCTCATTTGAAAAGCAATTGATATAAGAAAACCAAAGTATTCTTGATATATAAACAAGTCCTTTTTGAATTTAAAGCCTTTATTTCTGAAATTAAAAGGGATCTTTTTCTACGGAAACAGGATATAATTCTAATTAAACGGCGTTTAAAATTATTTTAATAGGGATTAAATAGCACTACGATGGGCATCGTAGTTTTTAAGATATTTTAAGGGGATTTCTTACTCTTGGATTCTACTTTTTTGATTTTGAGTAGATTTATTTTTGCAAATATAAAAAATATTTATCATTATTGACCAAAAAAAATTAAGATATAATTACGTGGGAATATATATTATTGTAATGTATGATTTGTTTTATTTATTGGTGTTTTTTTCTATTAAATGTATGTTGTTTGAAAAAATAGTATATAAAATTAGGGGCATATTTAGAAAAAATAGTATTTTTGCAGCATTAACCCCCTAAATTTATATGGTATTATGTCAAAAATGCGTTTCTTTGCTCTAAGTGAGCTTGTAAATCGTAAACCTATTGAAGTGGAATTGCCTTCAAAAAATCTTTCCGATTATTATTCTTCTCATGTATTTGATAAGAAAACTATGCAGGAGTTTTTGCCAAAAGAAGCTTATAAGGCGGTTGTTGAAGCAACTGAAAATGGTAAGCCTATTTCTCGAGAAAAAGCTGATTTGATTGCCAATGCTATGAGAAATTGGGCTAAAGGTTTTGGTGTTACTCACTATACTCATTGGTTTCAACCTTTGACAGATGGGACAGCAGAAAAACATGATGGTTTTATTGAATTTAGTGATGAAGGAGATGTGATTGAACGTTTTTCGGGAAAACTCTTGGTGCAACAAGAGCCTGATGCGTCTTCTTTTCCCAATGGTGGTATAAGAAATACTTTTGAGGCAAGAGGCTATACTGCTTGGGATGTTTCTTCTCCTGCTTTTATTGTTGATGATACTCTTTGTATTCCTACTATTTTTATTTCCTATACCGGTGATGCTCTTGATTATAAAACTCCTCTTTTAAAAGCTTTAAATGCAGTTGATAAAGCATCTACTAATGTGGCTCAATTATTTGATAAAAATATAAATAAAGTTTCCGCCAACTTAGGTTGGGAACAAGAATATTTTTTGGTTGACAGTGCATTATATAGTGCAAGACCAGATCTTTGTTTAACTGGCAGAACCCTTATGGGACATTCTTCTGCAAAAGACCAACAATTAGATGACCATTACTTTGGCTCTATCCCTCCAAGGGTTACAAATTTTATGAAAGACTTAGAAATAGAATGTCATAAGCTTGGTATTCCAGTAAAGACACGTCATAATGAGGTTGCGCCAAATCAATTTGAATTAGCTCCAATTTTTGAAGATGCTAATTTGTCTAACGACCATAATCAATTGGTTATGGATTTAATGAAAAGAATTGCTAATCGTCATAATTTTAATGTGCTTTTTCATGAGAAACCTTTTAGTGGAATAAATGGTTCTGGAAAACATAATAACTGGTCTTTGCAAACAGATACAGGTATTAATCTTTTTGCTCCTGGAAAGAATCCTAAAGGTAATATGTTGTTTATTACTTTTATTGTAAATGCAATGATGATGGTTTATAAGAATCAAGATCTTTTGCGAGCTTCCATAATGAGTGCTTCCAATTCTTATCGTTTGGGAGCGAATGAAGCTCCTCCTTCAATTCTTTCTGTCTTCTTGGGGAAGTATTTAACTAATATGCTTGATACATTGGAAAAGCAAGTAGGAGATAAGAAAATGACTCCTGAACAAAAAACAGCTTTAAAATTAGGTATTGGTCGTATCCCTGAAATATTATTAGATAATACTGATAGAAACCGTACCTCTCCTTTTGCTTTTACAGGAAATAGGTTTGAATTTCGTGCAGCAGGTTCTTCTTCAAACTGTGCAGCATCTATGATTGTAATTAATGCAGCAATGGCACATCAATTAAATGAATTTAAAAGCGATGTAGATGATTTGATTGAAAAGGGTAATGGAAAAGATGAAGCTATATTTAAGGTGTTGAAGAAGATAATTAAGGCTTCAAAGGCTGTTCGTTTTGAAGGAGATGGTTATTCAGAGGATTGGTGTAAGGAAGCCGAAAAGAGAGGCTTGACAAATATTGATTGTGTACCTGAAGCTATCTTGAAGTATGAAACTAAATTAGCAAAAGAAGTGCTTATTGGAGAAGGTATATTTAATGAAACAGAGTTAAGAAGTAGGGTGGAGGTAGAGCTTGAAAAGTTTGTAAAGAAGATACAGATAGAAAGTAGAGTTTTGGGTGATTTAACAATTAATCATATTGTACCTACTGCTATTGCTTATCAAAATCGTTTGCTGGAAAATATAATTGGCATGAAACAAATATTTGATAAGGAAGAATATGAACATCTTTCTGAGGCAAGAAGAAGTTTAGTTAAAGAAATATCAGAATATGTTTCCGAAATAAAAGCACAAGTAAAAGATATGACAGAAGAAAGGAAAATTGCCAATAGAATAGAGAATATGGAAGAGAAAGCATTTGCATATTCCAATAAAGTTAAGCCTTATCTTGAATCAATAAGATATTATGTTGATAATTTAGAAATGGAGATAGATAATGAGATTTGGCCACTACCAAAATATAGGGAATTATTATTTGCTAAGTAATTGAACATAACAATATTTATAAAGGAGTAGTGTCATCTTAGATATTACTCCTTTTTTATCTTTTTTGTCTTTTCTTTTAATGTTATTACTGATTCCTTAACTTTTTCTTGTAAAGGTTTGAGAGTTTGGAAAATAAAATCTATCTTTGCATCTTATTTTTAAGTATAGACTTATGCTTAAAAACAGATTAAAATTAATTTTAAAAACAAAATAAGGAGGTTTCCAAAGATGACAAAAATCAAATCGTTAGCTGACTTAAAGGCTATGAAGCAAAGTATTCAAGAGAAGATTGATACTCGTGCAAAAGGAAATGCTGAAGGATTAGTTCAAGTAAAAGTTGCTATGGCTACTTGTGGTATTGCTGCAGGGGCAAAGCAAGTTATGGACTATATGATGGCTGAAACAGAAAAAAGAGGTATGAATGTTGTGTTTACACAAACAGGTTGTATGGGTTATTGCCATGCTGAACCAACAATTGAAGTAACTCTACCAGGAAAAGAACCAATAGTTTTTGGCTTCGTTGATCTTAAGAAAGCAGATGAAATCATTGATAAATATATCAAAGATGGCGAGTTAGTTGAAGGTATAATACCAGTAAACTACGAAACAATAAATAAATAATACCTAATAATTCATTCAACTTTTAGGAGGAAAATATATGGCTAAATTTAAAATGCACTTACTCGTTTGTGGAGGTACAGGCTGTAATGCATCAAAGAGCCAAGAGATTGCTGAAAACTTAAAAAGCACTCTTAAGGACAAAGGTTTAGAAAGTGAAGTTCAGGTAATTCTTACGGGATGTTTTGGCTTTTGCGAAAAAGGTCCTATCGTTAAGATTATGCCAGACAATACATTCTACACAGAGGTTAAACCTGAAGATGTAACAGACATTATTGAAGAACACGTTATTAAGGGAAGAAAAGTAACACGTTTACTTTACATTGACCCTGAAAACAAACAACATGTTGCAGACTCAAAACATATGGGATTCTATAAAAAACAAATGCGTATAGCTTTACGTAATTGTGGTTTCATAGACCCACAAAATATTGAAGAATATATCGGAGCCGATGGTTATTCTGCGTTAGCTAAATGTTTGGGTGAAATGACCCCAGAACAAGTTATTAACGAAATTAAACTTTCTGGTCTTCGTGGACGTGGAGGTGGAGGTTTCCCAACAGGGTTGAAATGGGAAATAGCTTCAAAGAATCATGCAGATCAAAAGTATGTTGTATGTAATGCTGATGAAGGAGACCCTGGTGCATTTATGGACCGTTCAATTCTTGAAGGAGATCCTCATTCAGTTTTAGAAGCAATGACTATTAATGGTTATGCTATCGGAGCAACAAAAGGTTTGATTTATATTCGTGCTGAATACCCATTAGCAATTAATCGTTTATTAACTGCAATAGGTCAATCTCGTGAATATGGTCTATTAGGAAAAGATATATTAGGTTCAGGATTTGAATTTGATATTGAATTACGTTATGGAGCAGGTGCTTTTGTTTGTGGAGAAGAAACAGCTCTTATTCATTCAATGGAAGGACAACGTGGAGAACCAACATTCAAACCACCTTTCCCAGCTCAATCTGGTTACAATAAAAAACCAACGAACGTAAACAACGTTGAAACTTATGCAAATATTCCAATCATCATAAACAAAGGTGCTAATTGGTTTAATAAAATAGGTACTGAAAAATCTAAAGGAACAAAAGTATTCGCTCTTGCAGGACAAATCAACAATGTAGGTCTTATTGAAGTACCAATGGGAATAACTTTAAGAGAAGTTATCTACGAAATTGGTGGAGGAATAAAAGACGGAAGAGAATTTAAAGCTGTTCAAACAGGAGGTCCATCAGGAGGTTGTTTAACTAAAAAACACTTAGATACACCAATTGATTATGATAACCTTATAGCAGCTGGCTCAATGATGGGTTCAGGTGGTATGGTTGTTATGGACGAAACATCATGTATGGTTGCTATTGCTAAGTTCTATTTAGAATTTACTGTAGAAGAATCTTGTGGTAAATGTACTCCATGCCGTATAGGAAACAAACGTTTACATGAAATCTTAGATAAAATAACTAAGGGTAACGGAACGATGGAAGATTTAGATAATCTTCGGAACCTTGGAAGAGTAATTAAAGATACTGCTCTTTGTGGATTAGGGCAAACATCACCAAACCCAGTACTTTCAACAATCGAAAACTTCTATGATGAATACATAGAACACATTAAAGACAAAAAATGTAGAGCAGGAGTATGTAAATCATTGATGCAATATGTTATTGACCCAGCACAATGTGTTGGTTGTACAGCTTGTGCAAGAAATTGTCCAGTTAATGCAATTCAAGGCGAAAAGAAAATGCCTCATGTAATAAATTCTGAACTTTGTATTAAGTGTGGAGCTTGTATTGAAAAATGTAAATTCAATGCAATTAGCATTCGCTAATGATTTGTTTACTATAAAACAGAAACAGAAAATGGAAATGATAAATATAACAATAGATAATAAACCTCTGCAAGCTGAGAAAGGACAAACCATTCTAAAAGCAGCTCGTGCAGCAGGTATAGAAATCCCTACTCTATGTTATTACGAATTAGACGGAGTAAAATTAGAAAACCGTCCAGGCGGTTGCCGTGTTTGTGTAGTAGAAGTAGAAGGTAGAAAAAATTTAGCTCCAGCTTGTGCTACAGAAGTAATGGAGGGAATGGTTATTCATACACATAGTTTAAGAGTTGTTAATTCTCGCAGAACAGTTGTTGAATTAATACTTTCTGACCACCCTGCCGATTGCTTAGTTTGTTCAAAAAGTGGAAATTGTGAACTGCAATCACTTGCTCAAAAACTTGGAGTAAGAGATATCCCTTATCAAGGAGCACAATCGACATACAGAAAAGATATGTCTCCAGCAATCATTCGTGATATTGATAAATGCGTAATGTGCCGTAGATGTGAAACAGTTTGTAATGTATGGCAAACAGTAGGAGCATTATCAGCAGTAAATAGAGGATTTGAAGCAGTAGTTGCAACAGCATTTGAACAGGACCTTGTAAAAAGTCCATGTACATATTGCGGTCAATGTCTTATGGCTTGTCCAGTAGGAGCATTAAGCGAAGTAGATAATACTCGTCAAGTTATCACAGCAATAAGCGACCCTAAGAAAACAGTTGTTGTTCAAACAGCACCAGCAGTTCGTGTTGCATTAGGAGAAGAGTTTGGAATGGACCCAGGAACAATAGTAACTGGTAAAATGGCAGCAGCTCTAAGAAGAATGGGATTTGACTATATCTTCGATACAGACTTTGCAGCAGACTTAACAATCATGGAAGAAGGTACAGAATTATTAGGACGTATTGATAAATTCATGAAAGGGGATAAATCAGTAAAACTTCCTATTCTTACATCTTGTTGTCCAGGTTGGGTAAATTTCTTTGAAACAAATTACCCAGATATGCTTGACGTTCCTTCAACAGCAAAGAGTCCACAACAAATGTTTGGAGCAGTTGCAAAGAACTATTGGGCAAATAAACTTGGAATCAAACGTGAAGATATGGTTGTAGTTTCAATTATGCCTTGCGTCGCGAAGAAATTTGAATGCCAAAGAGATGAATTCAAAGAAAATGGCAATCCAGATGTTGATTTTGCATTAACAACACGTGAATTAGCAGAATTAATTAGACAATTCAATATTGATTTTGATACACTTCCAGAAGAAGATTTCGATCAACCACTTGGAGCATCAACAGGTGCAGCAGTTATATTCGGAGCAACAGGAGGAGTTATAGAAGCAGCAACTCGTACAGCATACGAAATATTCACAGGAAAGCAACTTGCAAAAGTAGACTTCAATGAATTACGTGGACTTGAAGGAGTAAGAGAAGCTGTAGTTGATTTCAATGGAACACCAATCCATATCGGAATAGCACACGGATTAGCAAATGCACGTAAACTTTTAGACCAAGTACGTACAGGAGAATGCCAATTCCATGCAATTGAAGTTATGGCATGTCCAGGAGGATGTATTGGAGGAGCAGGTCAACCATTCCATCATGGAAACTTTGACATCATTAAGAAACGTTACGATGCAATTTATCGTGAAGATGCAGGGAAACCAATTCGTAAATCACACGAAAATCCTTTCATCCAAGAATTGTATAAAGAATGGTTGGGTCAACCATGTGGAGAAATATCTCACCACTTATTACATACCCACTATTTTGACAAGTCAAAACATATTGAAATTGAAGGATAAAAACATACAGCTATGGCAAAGGTAAAATTATCAGAATGTAAAATAAATAAGATAAAGGAAATTTGCGCAAACTTTGGGAACAAACCAAGTGAAGCAATAAATGTCCTTCATAAAGTACAAGGAGAGTTTGGTTATTTACCAGCAGAAGTACAAGACGTAATAGCACAAGAATTAAAAGTTTCAGCTGCACATATCTACGGAATTGTAACCTTCTACTCTTTCTTCACAATGTTGCCAAAAGGCGAATTTCCAATCTCAGTTTGTATGGGAACAGCATGCTATGTTCGTGGTGCAGAAAAAGTATTGGACGAGTTTAAAAGAGAGCTTAATCTTACAGTAGGTGAAACATCTGCAGATGGTAAATTCTCATTAAACTGCTTACGTTGTGTAGGTGCTTGTGGATTAGCTCCAGTAGTATTAATTGGAGACAAAGTTTACGGACGTTTAACTCCAGATGGAGTAAAAGACATTCTTAACGAATACCGTAAATAAGAATATCTAAATCCAATAAAACCAAAAGGACGTTGATTAATTTCAACGTCCTTTTTTATTATAATCTAAAAACCCAAAGAAGGATTGAATTATTATTGCTTTTAAGATAATATATTATGCTAGTAATCAAAACGAATTGTGAAAGTAAGTAAAATAATTTTTCTTCTTTTTGTTTACTTTTATATGAATAATATTGTTTATGTTTGTAACAGGGATAATAAAATAAATACAAGGTATTTAGACATAAACTTGAATTCATCGGTTCTTAAAACAAGAAATAATATGAAAAAGATAGTTTTAATAATATCATTTATCTTGATTATGTTTGCAAGGTAAGGCACAACAGGAATATGATAAAATAATATATTACCCACCAGAAGTTTTGAATTGTCCAATGTGGATGGATTCAGTTAATTTAAATAATCCCGCTGATCATTCTGCTCGTTATCAAAGATTTTATCATTATAGCGAAATGAGAAGAACTTGTAATGGAAATTTACCTTTAATTCCATCTGTTGAATATGTTATAGGTGCATCAGACACAATATATATAAGAAATAGAGCTTTCGCTCAACCCCATCATTTAGATTCAACCGTTTTAGTAATAGGTCTTGCAGCAAAGGTATATGGACATAAAGCACTTATGGGAGGATATAATTATTTTCGATTAATGGATTCATCAAAGACAGAAATAGCTTATGTTCAGATTCCGTCTTCTATCCCTGATCCTTATTCGCAAATTCAGCAAAGGAAATACTATTTTAATAATAAAGTAATACTTAAGGATTTTTATATTGCTGCCGATGTAGGAAACGGTTATGAAGCTTGCACTTATGAATTTGATCATACTTGTTCATTTACCGATACATCTTGTTTGAAAATAGATAAGGGTTGTTATGAAGATGAATATTCTTACTTATTAAAAAGAAATGCAACCCAATGGACAAGGTTTGATAATGATTCGGTTTATTGGTATTATAGAAAGATGCATATAGAATTCTTCCCAATAATCTTAGTTACAATACCAGATACTTCAAATTTAGTTAATGAAATAGATATTAATGGCTCTATAACGAATAGAGTGGATAATCAAGAATTCTTAACTTTGCCCAATTAATAGTTCAGAAAGATTTAATCTTTTTCCAAATAGATTAAATATAAATCCAGAAAGATTTAATCTAAATTCAAAAAGATTTAATCTATTTTCAAGAAGTAACCTACAATATCCATTTTTTCTCTCCTTGTAATTATTATTGTTATATATATACAAAAATAATAATATTTTTATGGAGAATGTACCACCACCTTGCGTAGCCTTCAGGTGGGGTATATTCATTTTTTGTTTTTATTAAATATTTTTACCCACTCAAAACATTATAGAACCATATTAATAATACATGTAATGTATTTCCAAATCCTGCTAAAGATAGACTAAAGGTAATAAGTCAGTTTAAGGTTAAGGATATTGAGATATATAATAATATCGGGAATAAAAGTAAAGACTATTGCAATAAACTCTTATGAAAAATTTTCAGACCTAAGTGCAGGAGCTTATATTGTAAAACTCCATACCCCAAGAGGAATTGCTACAAAGAAGATTTTGGTGGAATAAAGTGGTTATTTTGTTTCTTTTTATTTTTTATCGGATAACAATAAATTATATCAAGTATATTTTGATTTATACTTGATATAATTGCAATTAAAGCTAATATAAATCAAATTATATTAGCTTTAATTTTAGAGTATGCTTATAAAGTAAGACTTTATAAATAATGATTTAAGTCTAATTTCTATAAAGTATATCCTTACCTATTGTTCCTATAAGACTTTCTAAATATTCTGGAGATTTATAGTATTCTAATCTTAAATTTATTTCTTCTAAATCTTTTATTAGAACATCTTTTTTATCATCAGTTATATTTATTGCTTTCGATAAGAAGTTATTAATATATTCTTTATGTTTTGTCCATAATGCTATATCATAGTTTTGTTTTTCTTTTAAACGGTCTTTATACCAAGAGCTTGAAAGCACATATTCTAATTGGAACATATCTCTTATTTCTGGAGATTGAATTGTTTTACCTTCATAATCTCCATAAACCATAATATTTAAAAGAGCTTTTAATGGAGGAATTGCAGCTTTAACTGAGCCATCTTCAAAATAGTTCTTTGCTACTATTGCTTGATTCTCTACTATATTATTTACTCCATCTACAAATTCGTCCATATTTTGTAGTTCTGGTTGAAGCATATCATCTTCAAATACCACATTAGGATTTTCAAATACTCTACCAAAGAAATGGTTTACAAATTGTTTTGTTATTCTATAGCCAAGTACAGATGCTTTAACAATCTTGCCTTTATATTCAAAATCGTTTAGCTTTTCAAGATAGTTATTTTCTATCATTTGTTTTGGTTCTATTTCTTTTGGTAAAAGACGAGACCATAGTTCTGGAATAAGAAGGCTAATATCATGGTTTATCTTATAGTTCTTTCCTATATAACCTGCTGGTGTTGTAAAACCATTATACCCTGTTAGAATAAAAGATAATAAGGCATTGTTTAGGTCAGAAACTGCACATAGAGAATTAAATGGTGCTTTTGTTAATGCTCCTTCGCTTCCTGCTCCTGTAGTTGAAGGAGATTTGCCTGTTAAGCTACATATAAAGTCCATAAATAACTCTGGCAACTCTTGAAAGTGAACAGGATTATAAACAGCTAATGGTCTTACTCCTTCCGATGCTGGATTGTTTCTTCTTCCTGGCAAAACTACATTTACAGGAAGATATAAGTTTTCATTGTGTTTTAGTTTCCTTGCAATTCTTATTCCCATTTCTGCAATATACTTATCTTCTGGGTTAATTAAATCTTCCCTTGTTTGAAGATAACGAACATTTGCTGTTGGTTTTCCATTAACTAATCGAGGATGTGCTGAAGAAACAAAATAAGGCTTATCTTGTTTTTTTGCGACTTCTTCTATCATATTACGCATTGGGTCTGTGAAAAGGTCAAAGCTTATAACATCTTCCACCATTTCTTTTGCATCTTCAATTGTTAGAGGTTCAAAATTTGATATAAAGGTATTTGGAGTTGAAAGATCTTGTTCAGCTTTCTTATCATAACCTCTTACTATTGCTTCATCGGGACGTTGGAATAAACGGAACTCACAATTTTCTGTTATCTTTACGCTTAACTTGTCTTCTGCCTTACCAATCTTTCTTAGTTGTGATGTTGGAATTACTGTTGAAGCGGTTATATCATCTTCCATTTGTATCTTATCGGCATGAACATAGTCTTGACGTAACTTAAATGTTCTCCACTTTTCATTTTCTTGAAAGCCAACTCTAAGATAACGAGCAAATATTTTCTTGTCTTCAAACTTTAATTCATTACCATAAGAACCATTAAGAATATCTACACTGAAATGACTTTTCCAATTATTTCCCCATTCAGTTTTATAGAATCTTTTAACAATAAATGCTATACCTTTTATATATTGTGGGAAACTCTTTAACCAGTTATTGTATTCATCTGTAAATTCAAGAGAAGGAGTAAGAAGTTTAATTACTGAACCCATAGAACGATTACTATTTAGAAACTCTCTACTGAATGGTATTGCTGTTTCTATTCCTTTAAAACGTCTTGAGTAGTCATAATTGATTATCTCTTCAACCTTCTTAAAGTCATTCTCGAAATCATTAACAAAAAATGAACCACCTATAATTGCATCTTGAATTGATTTAGATATTTCGCTCTTTCCTCCTCCTGAAACTGTACAAGGTTTATGACAGAATAATCCTTCACCATAAACTTCTACTAATCTATAATTTACAGCTCCTGAATATTTTTCCATTCTAAACTTAGATCCATTTGGAAGAATATATGTTCTATTTGGAAGAAGCTTAAGTTGTTGTTCTCCATAATTATTTTCCCAGCTTATTGTTTGTTTTTGAATATTAAATTCAACATTTTCTGGCAGGTAATATATATTTTTATATTTTTTGTCTATTCCATATCCTTCTTTGAAAAAATCTATTCTATCAGAATTGTTTTCTTGAACTTCTTGAAATATTGATTTTATCTTTGCTGGATTTGCAATATAATAATCCCCTTGATTATAGGCAGGGAAAACCAATGCTCCTCCCGAATGTTCTTCTTCTGTATTACCAAATAGGTTTGAAGAATAACCAATCATTGTTTTTACTTCCTTCTTCGAATAACCGAAATAGTTATCTGCAATTAAAGAAACTATTACTCCTTCATCTGTTCTTACAGTTAGTTTGAATGATTGTCCATCGTTATATAGTTCATCTTGATTTTCCCAACACATTCCATCTCTTTTTTGTCTATCTGTTGCTTGTGATATATGAGGGAGCCCAACTTCTTTCTTTTTTAGTTTTGTTAATTGAGGAGCTAATACTATACATCCTGTATGTCCAGTCCAGTGAAGAATATCTAATGCGGCATCATTTCCAAGATGATAAGGACTACCTCCATTTCCAAATATACTTTCAACAAAGTCAAGACTACTAACCAAACTTCCTGGTACAAAAAATCTTATCTCTAATATTTTTTCCTCAGTTACTCCTTTCACTTCTGGACAAACAATTGGACGAAGTAATAAAGAAACAAATGTCTTTGCTTGTTCCTTCATGCTCGACATATAAGGAAGCTTTAATATATCTCCCTTCTCGGAAAAACCTTTGGCAAGTATATACTTTGCAACATTTATTGGCACTGCTTTTTTTTCATAAGGGATTGGAAGTCCTCCTTCTGCTACATGGAAAACTCCTTTTGTGGTTCTTTTGTCTTTAAGAGGATTATGTAAAACGCCTTGTTTAATTTTATATGAACATACATAATCAGAAGCAAATTTATCCTCTCCCTTTGGAATAGATAACTCTCTTGCTATTCCATAATTGTCGAGTGTGAAAGTATTATTTGGTATTTTTATATCCTCAACTCCTTGAACTGACTCAAAGTATTTATTCAAAAAGTTTTGTATCCTTTCATCAGCAGGAGAAAGTCTATTTGTAAAGAACTCTTCTCTACCTTTATAATTTGCTATTAATCCTTTTAGGACTTGTAGGAAATCGTGATGTATTTCGTCTTCATAACCATCCATAGTTGCTGGTAGTCCCATAGCAGCTAGTCTTAAATTTATATATTGATGAATAAATTCCGGGGAGACAGAGCTTTGCCCATCAGTTTCTATTCCTAATCTTTGAAGTAATGTTTCCATATCTTATAAGTTTTTACTTATGCAAAGAAACAAAAAAAGCCCCATATTATCAATATGGGGCAGTATTTATTTTCAAAAGAAAAACTATTTCTTTTCTTTATATTTTGCTATCTGAGCTTTAATTGCATCTACGCTCTGCAATACACCTTCTTCGAAACTATCTACTTGCTTTGAGGCAAATAAATCATACCCTTTTATCATAAGTTTTAAATCTACTACTTTATTGTTTTCTGTTGACGGTTTATCAACTTTTAGAGTTACTTCTGCTCCTAAACAATCAGGAAAATGTTTTTCGAGTCTTGAAACTTTCTCATTAATGAAGCTTTCTAACTGTTCAGATGCGTGAAACTTCACTGCCTTAATGTTAATGTTCATATAAACCTCCTTTTTAATTTATTTATTTGAGTAAAATATTTTTCACTCATTTCGTTTCTATTTATTCACTCCTTGGGTGTGTCTTCTTATAAACGCTCTTTAGCTTCTCAATAGTATTGTGAGTATAAATTTGTGTTGCTTCTAAAGATGAATGTCCAAGTAACTCCTTTACATTCATTATATCTGCTCCTTCATTTAACAGATGAGTTGCAAAAGTATGCCTTAACACATGGGGACTTCTTCTTTCTACCTGTGCCGAAGATAAATCTTTCTTTACTATTGCATCAAGTTGAACTCTTGAAAGAGGTGAGAGCTTTTTATTTATAAATAGCTTAGCATTTTGAACACTTAAGCTATTTCTTTCAATGCAATATTCCTTTATTAAATATATTAGATCTTTATGCAAAGGGATTATTCTTTCTTTTCTACGCTTTCCAAATACTTTTACTTCACCTTTGGAATAATCAAAATCCTTTTCTTCTAAATTTAATAGCTCTGCCTTTCGCATACCTGTTGCATAAAGCATCTCAATAATTAATTTATCTCTCCTGCCCTCAAAGCTATCTTCATACACCATATCTATTATATGTTGCATATCTTTTTCCATAACAAAAACAGGATTACGCTTAGAGCTTTTAACTGGAAGAATTTTAATAAGTGGATTTCTTTCTATTTCTTCTCTTTTCATCAAGAAATGAAAATAAGCTCGAAGAGAAGCTATCTTGCGATTAATTGAACGATTAGTGATTTTCTTTTCTTTTAGCTGCACAATCCAATCTCTAATCATATCAGATGTAACATCTATTGCCTCTGTTTTATCAAACACATCTTTAATATGTTCTTCAAACTGTCGCAAATCAATAGTATATGCAATTACAGTATTGATGGAATAGTGCTTTTCAGTTTCTAAATAGTTTATAAAATCGTCTACTTTCACGCAGCTAATTTACAACAAAAAAGGTCTGAAAACAAATTTCCAGACCTTTTCTTTATGATTTAAAACGTAAACTATTTATTTAAAGCGTCTTGTTGTAACTTTTGAATGTAAATAGCTTTTAATCTACGTTCTCTTGCTACTATAGAAGGTTTAGTAAATTGTTTCCTTGAACGTAATTCTTTCACTACGCCTGTTTTTTCGAATTTTCTCTTTAATTTCTTAAGAGCTCTTTCAATGTTTTCGCCTTCTTTAATAGGAACAATAATCATAATTAATACCTCTTTCTTTTAAATTAATAAATATTTTTTTGAGGTTGCAAAGATACAACTTAATTTCTAACTTCCAACTTTTCTTGCAACAATTCACTTACCCATTTAGGGCAACGCATCGGACGACGTGTGTTTATATCAATAAATGCAAGAACATTATTACCTTGAGCTATTAAAGTTTCTTTCCCATCTTCCTCTTTTCTAAAGATAATATACTTGAAACAAAACCTTGATGTTGGCAATTCTTCAATTACAGTTCTTATAGTTATGATATCATCATAATAAGACGGAGAAATATACTTGCAATATTGTTCCACCAAAGGCATCATTACTCCCCTATCTTCCATTTCCTTATATGCAATGCCTAAATGACGCATTGTTTCTGTACGTCCTTTTTCAAAGAACCAGAAGTATGTACAATTATGTACAACTCCCATTTTATCGGTCTCAATATATTCAACCCTTTGATTAAAATCAAATGAATAAAACATAATACAAAGCTTTTAAATTAAAAATGCTGACTTCAAATCAATGTTGAAGACAGCATCTCGAAACTAGAAACTATAAAAAGATTATAATTTAATTATTCCTTTTTCAATTGAATTTTCAAGACAAGCCATTATGCCTTTCTTGTTAATAGTACGCATTCCAGCAGCAGATACTTTTAAAGTAACCCATACATTTTCTTCTGGAATGAAGAACTTCTTTGTTTGAAGATTTGGATAAAATTTTCTCTTAGTTTTTATGTTAGAGTGAGAAACTTTATGTCCTGACATTACCTTTTTTCCTGTTATTTCACAAATCTTAGACATGGCTATTTATATTTAATATGTTATTATTCTATTTAAAACGGAGTGCAAAATTCCGAAATTTTCTTCTAACCACCAAATATTTGAAGAAAAATATTAATTTTGCCACCATTAAACCTATAAACAACATTTTATTCCCATGAAAAAAGCATCAATCATATTAATGATTTCAGCAATAATAGTTGCATTATTTTCTTGTAACGATGACAATAGTAATACAATTACCAATCCTGATACCACATCATCATCAAAAGGTAATTTTGTAATAGAACAAGGAGTGGCCTCTGGAGAAATGGCAATAACAAATATTTCGCATCTTATTCAATTAGCCCTTGACCAGGAAGATGTGTTACATAATAACGGAGCCACTTACCCCATAATAACAAAAGAAAAACAGTCTGCCTCTCAAACAGGTGATTATCCAATGGTATTAACACTTGACTTTGGCTCTGACACTTCTGTATGTTTTGATTCTCGTTATCGTTCTGGTAAAATTACAGCAACAATAACATCTAATTGGAAAGACTCACTTTCAACAATTGAAGCAGATGTACAAAACTATTATATGGCAACACATACTCCAAGTTTTGATAGTACTACATTAGCTTATGAAGATATTACAGAATGTAGCTCAAATATGAAATTAAAAATAAAATACCTTGGAATAAGAAACGGATATGAAAATGAATTATATCCAACACAATACATTACAACAGATAGTGCATCTATCTCAACAAAATTAGGAAACGTAGAACTTACAACAACTCGTTATACGTATTACAAAGAAGGATTTGGAACCCTTCCCTACGAAGATGATAAAACAATAAACACTCTTTACAGTAATGGAACAGCAATAGATAAAAAAAATAATTCATGGACTTGGAATTCAAAAAATGTAACAAGCTCAAGCGAAGGACTCCCATACTTTGCATATAACCGTTCATGCTATTGGCTTATATCTGGCGACATAAAACTATATTATAAGAACACAAGCACCCAACAAGAATTGACTCACATAATAAACTTCGGTCCATCTAACCAAACAAGCTGTAACAACAACGCCTCATACACCTCCAACGGCACAAGCATAACGATTACATTACCATAAAAACAACCATAGCAATATAAAATAGGACGACTTAAACCAATAAGTCGTCCTATTTTTGTATAGAATTATATTATCAAAACCTCAATTTATAATTAAATCAATAAAGACTTATCTAAAAAAATCAGGAATAAGAATTGATAAAGAATTAAAGGATTTGGGTTGGTCAAAAATATTAGTAGGTTAATTTCACATCAATAATATTGCTTTGAAAACAAGTTAAGTCTTTCTGAAATTAATCAAAGTCTTTTTGTATTTATACTTGATAAAATTCTACGGAAACTAAGTTTAAAAGTATTTAAACTTTGATTTAGGAGTGAAAAGATGCACATCATTTATAGCAAAAGATGCACATCTTTCTGGGTGAATGATGTGCATCTTTCTATTTAACTCTTTTTATGAGTTCTTCTTTGTTTGAAAATCTCTATTGAATAGATTGACTTTAGATGGCAAAGATAATAAATTATTTTGAAACAAAAAAGACGATGACTGTTTCATTTGTCATCGTCTTTTTAGAATATTGTTTATGGATTTCTTTTCCTTAGTTTATTGTTGGGAGGAAAGAATAGTTTTTACCGTATTGTAGTTGTTGTTTTAGAAAATCAGTTGGATAGGTTACTTTATATTTAATTATTTTTCCTTCTTTGTTTGCGATTGGAGTTATTTCTGGATTTACAAATCCTCCGTAAGGTTTTATGTCTAGTTTTCTATAACGGTCTAAGATTTCTTGGTGAAGAACGGGGTCTATATTAACTGCATATTTTTCAATTAATTCTTTACCTGCTTCGTAATCTCCTCTTGATTTTATATCTTGAATTTTAGCTAAAAGATCTCCAAATATGTTTCTTACTGCTTTATAGTCTTTGATTTGGAAATATGTCTTTCCGTTTTTTTTGAATTTTACAATTGCTCCACTTTCTTTTCCACTTTCATAAGCATAAGTTGATATTAGCTTTCTATCTTGCATGTGAGCTTGGGTAACTGTTTTTCCAAATTCAATTCTTGCATATTGAGATAATAAGCCATTTCGTATGTATGAGTCATATTCTGCTTGTCCAACTGCTAATTCTGGTATTAAACCTATTTCAATTAAATATGGATCCATTAAATAATATAATGCAAAAAGGTCTGCTCTTGCTTCTTCTAAGGCAGATGAATAGTCGGCTAAAGCAGATGATAACACTCCTGGAAGTAATTGTCCTGAACCATGTCCTAAGCATTCATGTAAATCAGTATGTAGATCACTTGCTATTGAACCATATTTCTTTGACAATTCTATTTCTTCTTCATTGGCAGCAAATTCTTGTAATGCTCCTTTTGGTGATTCAAGTGCTGCTTTATCATAAGCTGATGAAAGGTTAGCAATTGTTACTGATTTAGATCCATATTCTTTTCTTATCCAGTCTGCATTTGGAAGATTAATTCCAATTGGTGGGGTTGGGAAACAATCACCGCCTAACATTACTGCATTAATTACTTTTGCAGAAACTCCTTTTACTTCTTTCTTTTTATATTGAGGAGCAACAGGTGAATGATCTTCAAACCATTGTGCATTAGAGCTAATTAATTCAGTACGTTTTGTTGCTTCCATATCTTTGAAATTAACCACAGATTCCCAAGTTGCTTTCATTCCCAATGGGTCATTATAGTCTTCAATAAATCCATTTACATAATCACATTCAGAGGAAACATCACTTGCCCAAAGAATATTATATTCATCCCAAGTTTTTAGATTACCTGTTTTGTAGTAATCAATCAATAAGCTTGTGTATTTCTTTTGATTTTCATTTTCTGCTACTGTATTTGCTTTATCTAACCAATATACAATTTCTTTAATTGCATTTGAATACATACCACCAATTTTATATACTCTCTCTACTGCTTTTCCATCCTTAACAACCTTTGAATTTAATCCTAAAGACAATGGGTGCTCAGCATCTTTATTTGGTATATCTTTATATAAAGTCTCTACCTCTTCTCTTGTTACTCCTTCATAGAAATTAACAGCAGAATTAGCAACAATATCTTTAGACTTATCTGTTTCTTTTCTTTTTGGAGCAATATTTGGATTTGATATAATATCTGATATTCTTAAAGCGAAATCTTTTATATTTTCTCCCTTATTGGTTGGGAATCCTTTTACAGATGATTCAGCGATTAATGACTCAAAATATTTCTTGTTAAACAAAGGCATTATTTTATCTTCTGCATAATGATGATGAATACCATTACTAAAGAATACTCTTTTTGAATAAACAACAAAATTATCCCAATCCTTACCTTGACGTTTTCCTTTGTAGGAAGCAAATATGTTTTCTATTGTTCTACGAACGGTTAGATTATATTTATAGTTTTGATCCCATAATATATCTCTACCACATTTTGCTGCTTCTGATAAATAATATAAGTATTCTTGTTGTTTTAAAGTTAATTCATCCCATTCAGGAATTTGGTAACGCATAACTTTAACATCAGCAAATTCATCAATAACATATTTGAATTGCTTTTCTTCTTTTTTATCTTTTTGTGCTTTTACTGCGTCTGTTGTTGCAAAAAGACAAGCTATCATAGCTGTAAACATAATTATCCTTTTCATGTTATATTCATTATTTTGTTTTATTTGAAAGCAAAATTACAAATAAAAGGCGAAATCTTTGTACTTTTGTTGCTTTAATCACTAAGTTTGATTGTGAAGAAGCTTGATATACTAATTATAAAATCTTTTCTGGGACCTTTATTGCTTACATTTTCCATCTCGGAATTTGTTCTTCTTTTGCAATTCCTTTGGAAGATATTAGAGAAAATGATTGGCAAAGGGTTGGATACTTTAGTTATCCTTCAACTTCTTTGGTATATCTTAGTTACACTTGTTCCTATGGCTCTTCCATTGGCTATTCTATTAGCTTCCATTATGACTATGGGTACTTTTGGAGAGAAATATGAACTTGTGGCAATGAAATCGGCCGGTATATCACTTTGGAGAATACTCCGTCCTTTAATTGTTACAGCATCTTTACTTGCTATATTTGCATTTTTCTTTTCAAATGACTTTATGCCTATTGCGGAAAAGAGGATGAGAACAATTATGTATGAAATTAACACTAAGAAGCCTACTGTTAATATTCGTCCAAATGAGTTTTATTCAGATATAGATAAGTATGTAATAAGAGTTGGAGGAAAAGATGAAGAAGGAAAGAATTTATCTAATGTCATTATCTATGACCATAGCAAGGATTTAGGGAACGTAAGCATAACAGTTGCAAAAAATGGGCAGATGTATAGCGCCGATAATGGAAATACTCTTGTGTTTAACCTTCAAAATGGATATACTTATGATGAAGCTGTTGATGGGGATAGTTATTTTAGTCGTCCTTTAATACGTCTTAACTTTAAAGATCAAATAATCCGCTTTGATATTTCTGACTTTGCATATAATAAAACTGATCAGGACAGATACTCCAATCATTATAAAATGATGAGCCTTTCAAAGCTAAATGAAAACATTAAGGCTTTAAGACAAGAAAATAAAGACTTTAATGCGTCTATTCTTAGAGGTATTAAAAATCAACTTACCACTACAAACAT
Organism: Bacteroidales bacterium; assembly: GCA_041662185.1. GTDB lineage: Bacteria > Bacteroidota > Bacteroidia > Bacteroidales > P3 > UBA10566. Next base: position 130,105 of record JBAZSY010000002.1, on the reverse strand, counting down.
TAATATTCTTCATAAAACAGATTCTATAAAAACGAATTTTAATTTCTCTTTCTATAGAGATTATGCTTCTCTTTCGGCAAAAGAAAAAGAAAGCTTAAAAAAACAAACAATCCAAAAGATAAATTATATCCAATCTGATTTAAAGATGTTAGACTCTAAACAAAATGGAGATAGTGAGTTTATAAGAAGAAATAATAATGAATGGCATAGAAAATTTACTCTTTCTGCTGCTTGTTTAATTCTTTTCTTTATTGGAGCTCCACTTGGAGCAATTATAAGAAAGGGAGGTTTAGGATTACCTGTCGTTATTTCTGTAATTAGCTTTATATTATATTATGTTGTCGGAATGATTGGAGAAAAAGCAGCAGTTGAAGGCTCAATTTCTTGTTTTTTTGGAATGTGGAGTGCAACTCTTATGTTCTTACCTATTGGTCTTTTCCTTACAATGAAAGCAACTTCAGATTCTGCTATTATGAATCCTGAAGGTTGGCAAAAGATGTTTAGAAATATTACCAACAAGCTCATTAAGAAAAAAGAAAAATAATAAATAATGAAGATACTACAACTCTGTTATAAACCTCCTTTTCCTGCCGTTGATGGTGGTTCAATGGGAATGCATAGTTTGACTATGGGTCTTTTGAATAATGGGAATGAGGTAAAGGTTCTATCTTTTAATTCTTTTAAGCACCCTTGCAATGTTGAAGACTTACCAAAACAATATGTTGAAACTACTAAATTTGAAACAATATTTGTAGATTTAAAACTGCATCCATTACAAGCTCTTTTATGTTGGTTGAAAAATGAAAGTTATCATGTTAAACGTTTCATAAATAAAGAAATGAAAGAGCGTTTAACTTTTCTTTTACAAGAAGAAACATTTGACACAATTCAATTAGAAAGTATTTTCCTTGCTCCATACATTCCAATTATTCGCCGTTATTCTAAAGCAACCCTTGTTCTTAGAGCTCCAAATATTGAACATCTTATTTGGAAACGTACTGCTCAAAACACTAAAAATCCTCTAAAAAGACTATACATTAATAATCTAGCTTCAACACTTCAGGCATTTGAACTTAAAGAAATAAACTCTTTTGATGGAATATATCCTGTAACAAAGATTGATGCCGATTTCTTTATTAAAAATGGATGCAAATCTACTTGTATAGGTGTTCCTGTTGGCATTGATACTGGAGATATTCTTGAAGAAGAAACCTCTGAACCTAACTCTTTATTCCATATTGGTTCAATGGACTGGATTCCTAATCAACAAGGCATTAAATGGTTTATAGATGAGGTTTGGAATAAAGTGCATGAACGTTTACCTGAAGTAAAAACTTATTTTGCTGGGAGAGCAATGCCTCAATGGTTATTGGAATTGCAAAAAAAAAATATTACTATCTGCGGAGAAGTGCCTGATAGTGCTAAGTTTATTTGTTCAAAAGAAATAATGATAGTGCCTCTGCTTTCTGGTAGTGGAATAAGAATAAAAATTCTTGAAGCCATGTCGCTTAGCAAATGTGTTATTGCAACAACTCAAGCAGCCGAAGGAATAATGTATGAGAATAATAAAAATATAGTTATTGCTAATTCGCCTGAAGACTTTGCCGATAATATATATAAATGTATAACCAATAAGGAATTCAGTAAATCAATTGCAGAAAATGCAAAAAAGCTAATAGAAGAGAAATATAATATAAATGCAATAGCAAAAGAATTAGTAGATTTATATAATCAAATCCCAACTATTAACCATTAATGAAGATATTAGTCGTACTATCCCGCTTACCTTATCCTTTAGATAAAGGAGATAAACTTAGAGCTTTTTATCAAATAAAAGAGCTGTCTAAGAATAATGAGGTATATCTATTTTGTCTTAATGGCTCTCCAATTCATACAAAAGCAAAAGAAATATTATCCGCCTTTACAAAAGATATCTACATAGCAGAGTTTAATAAAATTGATGGATTAATCGGAATAGCAACTTCTTTCTTTGATGGCACTCCTTTTCAAACAGGATACTACTCACATTCTAAAAATATAAAAGCATTTAAAGACTACTGTAAGAAAATAAAACCTGATGTAATATTCAATCAATTTGTAAGAACAGCTAAATACACTTGCGATAATACTCCAAAGGTATTAGACTTCCAAGATGCTCTATCAGCAAATATGGAAGGAAGAGCCTCAAAAAGCAAATTTATTGAGAAGTTCTTATTCACTTTAGAAGCTAAAAGACTAAGAAAATACGAAGCTAAGATGTTCGATATTTTTGATAAGCTAACAATAATTGTTGATGCTGACAAAAAAGAAATAAGACATCCTCGCCAAGAAGAAATAATAGTTCTACCAAATGGTGTTGATAATTCGTATTTTGATTATAATACACCTCAAAAAAAAGAGTTTGACATAATATTTTCAGGAGGCATGTCTTATGCTCCAAATATTGTTGCAGCAAACTATCTTGGGAAAGAGATTATGCCTTTAGTATGGGATAAACTACCAAATGCAAAATTAGTTATTGCAGGAGCTAATCCCTCTTCATCGGTTAAGAACCTTGCTAATGAAAATATAACGGTTACTGGTTGGGTAGATGACATGAAAGAATACTATGCAAAATCAAAAATATTTATAGCTCCAATGCAAATAGGGACAGGTCTTCAAAATAAACTCTTGGAAGCAATGGCAATGAATCTTCCTTGTATAACCTCAACACTTGCCAACGAAGCCTTAGGAGCAACACCAAATGAAAATATCCTTATAGCAAACACCCCACAAGAAAACGCCAATCAAATAATATCCCTTCTCACAAATAAAGAAAAAGCAAACTCAATTGCAGAAAGAGGTAATCAATTTGTAAAACAAAACTACCGTTGGGAAACCTATGGCAACCTATTAGAAAACATCCTTAAAGAAGCAACCATATTAAAGGAAGTAACAAAAAAGTAGTTCTCGTTTCTGAAAGCTACTAATATATTGCTTTAATTCTAAAATCAATTGATATTTTAATCGAAGCGAATACTTTTAATTGGATCAATCTTACTGATACTTCTTGCAGGGAGTAGAAGAGCAAGTAAACAAATAATAATTGTTGCAATATTTATGATTACAATTTGTATAAAAGAAATTTCAATTGGGACAGAGGTTAAGAAATAACTGTCTTGGTCGAGTTTCATTATATGAAATCTATCTTGTAAATAACCTAATCCTAAAGCAAGTATATTGCCATAAATGAGTCCCTTAATAATAATATAACTTGCATTATAAAGGAAGATCTTACTAATACTTTTATTTGTAGCACCAAAGCCTTTTAAAATACCAATAGTATTAGTTTTCTCAAAAATTATAATTAAAAGTGTTGAGGTTATTGTTACAATAGAGACCAACATCATAATAGACAGTATAACAAAAACATTACTATCTAATAAATCAAGCCAGGTAAAAAGACTTGGTTCTATTTCTTCAATAGTTTTAACCGATTTATCTTGTTCCGTAGAATAGTAAATATCATCAGCAGTTTTGTCTAATAGTGAGAAGTCTTTAAGAATTACCTCATAACCTTCAACTTCATTTTCAGCCCAATCATTTAAGCTTTGTACTTGTCCAATATCACATACAACAACTTTTTCATCATAATCCCCTAAGCCTGTTTCGTAAATCCCAACAACATTAAAAGCTCTTGCACGATAACTATTATCTAAATAAAAATAAACTCTAAGCTTATCTCCCAATTTCAAATTAAGCTTATTTGCTATTTGTTTTGATATAATAGCTTCCGAATTCCCTTGTTTCGAAGTATTTATAAATCTGCCTTGACGTAAGTAATGATGGAAAAAAGAAGTGTCATAATCCTTATCAATTCCTTTTAAAACAATACCTTGAAAGTCTGTACTTGTTTTAATTACACCTCCCTTTGAAGCAAAAGGATGAATAGATTTTACATTTTTAATGTTTAAAAGCTTTTTCTTTTCCTTAATAGAAAGAGTCATACTTTTATTTAAGTATGAGCTTTTAATATTATAAGGTAGTATTTGAACGTGAGAACCAAAGCCTATAATTTTCTCCTTAATCTCTGATTTAAATCCTTGAAGAATAGAGACAGAAAGAATCATTACAGCAATTCCAAGTGTAATGCTAAGAGTAGCAATAATAATTATAGGACGAGAAAATGTTTTTCCTCTTCTCTTAGTTAATCTCTTAGCAATAAAATACTCATAATTCATTTTGCAAAAGTACACAAAACAAATTAAAACATATAACCTATTTTCAGATTAACTATGGTCATAGAATAAATTTATGCGAATACTATTATGTCAATTATAGAAAGCCCTTTCCTATGTAACCTTTTTCTTTGGAATAAATTCTTTTATGGTTGAGGAGTTGAAAAGGATTATGCAATTAAAGAATATATAGAACATTATTCCTGCAAGGTTGTCTAAGGTGTCTTCGGTTAGCATTGAAAGTATTATAATAAATAAGAAGACAAAATAGATATAGTTCTTTAATAGTCCTTGATTAATGGCTGGATAGATTAACCAGAATATGAAAATCATAAAACCTACTATTCCAAATGTTGCAAATATATATAGGTATTCATTATGAGATTTAAGTTTGGAACCATAAAGCTCGGAGTGTCTTTCTCCAAGTTTTTGTTCAAATTTATCTGCTATATCTCCTGTTCCTGTACCAATAATGAAATTATCTTTTATTACTTCTTTTGCATTTGTCCAAAGTTCAAATCGCTGAAACTCTGAAAACCCTTTAACTCTGCCTTCAAGATTAAAGCAATTGAATTGATAAAATATCTTATAAAGACGAGGTTTAATTGATAGTTTTTCTGTGTAAACAACGTTTGCTATATTGTTTTTAATGTTTTCGATGTCTTTATCACTTAGTTCACGAAATCTTTTTGCGTCTTTGTATGGAGACTTGGAGTTCATATATCTTACAAGTACATTTAAGTATTTGTTTGCATCTAAGCCAGTTCTTTTCTCCCATTCTCTCATAATCTCATCAAAGCAACAGTAACGATATAAGTAGTTTCCGTTCTCTATTAACTTATTTTCGGCATTATGAATGTATGTTCCTTTGTCTGGAGTTGTAGATAAAAGCTCTTTTTTATAAATCTCATTTGGTGTAAAGTAAAATTTATATTCTTTATATACCCAAATTGAAGAAGAAATTATTGCAATAATATATAAAGTAAAGATGATATTTGGAATAATTCCTTTCTTGTTTTTGATAAAATAGTAGGGGAAATAAATAGCTAAGAAAATAAAGAGGATAACAAATCCGGTCATTGCTTGTGTTAGTACCATATATGTAAAAAACCAAAAAACCAATAGAAAAGATATTATTTTAAAGAATGGTGTTATTCGATCTTTATTGACAATAGTTATCTTAGCAAGTAGGAGTATGGCAAGAACGGTATTTAATGAGAATCTTATATGAGACGTTGAAGAAATTAAATCACGAGGATCTGCATAAGGAGTTGTAATTAAAACAACGCTACCCCATATAGTTCCAATCAAGACCGCTAATATAAAACCCCAGAAGGTATATCTTAATGTTTCTTTTGGTAAAGGAGATATTGCTGCAATTGTAATAGGAATAATAAGAAATGCTATCTTTCTTACAACTTCATCAATGCCAAATGATAGATTTTCAGTCCAAAGAAGTCCAACTAAATGAAGTCCAAAAAAGCTAAGAATAACTAAAAGAATCGTTTTTTGACGTTTTATATTCTCCCATTTCTCTTTCCAAGAACCCAAAGCCAATAATCTAAATACAAGCATCCCCATTCCAAAGTTCATCAAGAACCTCGAAAGAGTAATCCCTGCAATACAGACTAATAGAGTTAATATATCGTAATAGAAAGTATAGTTTTTTTTCATAAACCAGAAGACTTTGAATAAACTAAACGTCTTTTAACTTATTTTATTACAAACAAAACACATAAAGGTAAACTTCTTTTTATATCTTTGCACCCTTATTTTTGGAAACGATTAAAAAATAGTAAGATACTTATGAAAAAACTAGCTGTAGTAGCTTTTGGAGGAAATGCACTTCTGAGAAGTGGACAAAAGGGGACATATAAAGAACAAATCAAGAACGTAACTGAAACTTGCGATAGTTTAACAAACCTATTAAAGCAAGATTATAATATAGTTATAGGACATGGTAATGGACCTCAAGTAGGAAATGTATTGCTTCAACACGAAGCAGGAAAGAAAAAGTTTAATATAGAACCAATGCCAATGGACTTCTGTGTTGCAGAAACACAAGGCTCAATAGGATATCTTATTGAACAAGGATTTAGAAATGTTTTTGCAAAAGAAAACATAGAAAGAAATGTTATTTGTTTACTAACACAAGTTGTAGTTGATAAAAATGACCCAGCATTTCAAAACCCACAAAAGCCAGTAGGTCCTTATTACAAGAAAGAAGAAGCAGATGCTTATTCAGAAGAAACAGGAGCAATCTTCCGTGAAGACCCTAAAGGAAATGGATGGAGAAAAGTAGTTGCATCACCAAAACCAATTAAGATTACCAATATAGAACTAATAAAACATTTAGCTCTTGAAGGAAATGTAGTAATAACTGTTGGTGGTGGCGGTATTCCTGTTATAGAAGAGAATGGGATAAAAGGCGTTGAAGCAGTAATAGATAAAGACCTTGCATCTGCATTAACAGCCGTTGAAATAGGAGCAGATGAGTTCTATATCCTAACAGATGTACCAAAAGTATTTATCAATTTCCGTAAACCAGGGGAATTAGCACTTGATGTAATAACAATTAAAGAAGCAGAAGAATATCTATCACAAGGACATTTTGCAGAAGGCTCAATGGCACCAAAGGTAAGAGCTGCACTTCATTTTGTTAAGAATGGAGGAAAAGAATGTATAATTACAGAAGCAGGTCAATTAGGAAACCCTAAATGTGGAACAAGAATAGTTTGGTAAAATAGCATTCTTAAAAGCATAAAACATAAAATAAAAGCAGTACAAAATTAATAGAGATATTTTGTGCTGCTTTTGTCTTTTTTTATGAAAATAAATTCAAAATATCTCAAATTAGAAGAAAATCTACATAAATTGAATGTGTGAATTATGTAAATTATTTCTTTTATTGTGTAATACTTCTTATCGCACGTAATCCTTACCCTATACACCATAAAGCATATTCATAATTAATTGAATGTGTGAATTATGTAATTTATTTCTAATATTGTGTAATACATTTCGGAGTGTTTGAGGCCTACCTTTGCACGGTAATGTATATTCATTATAACGAAATAAATAAAAACATGAAAACAAATCGACTTTTTGTATTAACGGCAGCTCTACTGTTTTTGATTCCAAGTATTAACTTCGGTCAATCAATAGACTTAGGAACAGCCGCTAATTTTGCAGTATTTACTGCAAATGGAGCAGTCAGCAACACAGGCATTTCTCAAATTACCGGTCATGTTGGTTCCAACAATGGATCTAGTACTGGTTTTGGAAATGTAAATGGTGTTATGCATGACATTGATGGTGTAAGTGATCAATGTTCTACTGACTTATTGATAGCATATAATCAGTTAAATAGTGCTATTCCGACTTTCTTCCCTTCAGCTTTGCTTGGAAATGGTGATACACTTGTCGCAGGTATATATTCCATTGCATCAGCAGCGACTTTAAATTTAGATCTTATTTTAGATGCAGAAGGAGATCCTAATGCAAAATTTATCTTTAAAATAAATGGCTCTTTTTCAACAAGTGCTCATTCTAAAATTAAATTAATCAATGGAGCATTGGCTTGTAATGTATTTTGGAAAATAGAAGGATTGGTAAGCATAGCTACAGGAACTTTTATGAAAGGAAATATTATTGCAAATAATGCAGCAATAGTTTTGACAACTAACGATACAATTGAAGGAAGGGTATTATCTACAGCAGGTGCAATCACTATTGACGGAGCCCTTATTTATACACCAATAGGTTGTTCGAGTCCATATCTTACTGGACCTACAGCACCTAATCTCCTATCTACACAATGCTTTACCATATTTTCTGGAGATGGTCCCGTTTATAATACTGGAGTTAGTCAAATTATAGGAAGTGTTGGAACAAATTTAGGTTTAACTACAGGATTCGACCCTCTTTTAGTTACAAATGGTGTTATTCATCCAATTCCAGATGATACAACAGCACAATGTGCAGCAGATTTACTTACAGTTTATAACTATCTTAACCTTTTACCTTACGATATAGAATTATTATATCCTGTACAATTTGGTAGAAATTTAGTTCTTACGCCTCATACTTACATAATGAATGGAGCTACAACATTTACGGATTCAGTATACCTAAATGCACAAGGTAATCCAAATGCAGTATTTGTAATAAAGATAAATGGAGCTTTAACAACAAGTACTTATTCAAATGTTATATTAATTAATGGAGCACAAGCAAAGAATGTTTATTGGCTTGTTCAGGGAGCAGTAAATATTAATAATTATTCTGTTTTCTGTGGAACACTTGTCGTTAATAATGGAGCGATAGAAATAGTAAATACAGGTGTTGTTCTTAATGGTAGGGCTCTTTCAACAAATGGAGCAATAACAACAACTGCTATTACAACTACTATGACTTCAGTTTGTAATATGGGAGGTAATATAGATTTAGACACCAATTTGGCGATTATAACTACTCCTGTAGAATATGGCACACAATTAACAGATATTCCATATACTATTACACCAACTCCAAGTGGTTTTGTTTACCAAGTTGATTGGATATATAATGGAATAGACTCTAATACATATCAACCTCTTGTATCAGAAACATCAAATATATCTTTATTTACAGTTAGATTAACTAAACTTATTGGTGCTATTGGCTCTGGAGTTGATCCAGGCTTTAACCCCAAAGTTATTCCAGTAATAATAACAGTATATAAAGATACAATCACAGTTTCTGGAATTAATGCAGCTAATAAAGTATATAATGGAACAAATGTTGTTTCATCTATGAATTCAACAAATGTTACATATAATACCTTTGCGAATCTTGCTGATGCTATTATTACAAGAAATGGGATTCTTGATGATTTAGTTTTTAATTTTTCAGCAATAACAAGTACTTTTTCAGATGCAAATGCAGGAATAGGAAAGATTGTTAATTTTACTGTAAGTCCAACCGTTTCAGGATTGAGTTTACCTAATTATTTAATTATTTATAGTACAATAACAGCTAATATAACAAAGTCGCCATTTGTAACCATGAAGTTAAAGAGTAATAAACCATTACTTCCTAATATAAATTACCCCGCAAGTTTTACTGTAATTCCAGTATCAACTGATTTTGATTTTAGTGGATTTATTGGTTCAGAAGCATCTGCATTTGTAGTTAATTTTGTTTCTGAAGATTTTAGATATAGTATCACTCAAAACGGAGAGTATAAAAATATTCTCAGTCCACAACCAGGAATTTATGATGTTGTTGTTAATAAATCAACAGATACAGATAGTTTAAGAAATGGTGCAGTTATAACATTAATAAATCCTAGTAATATTGCTATATTAGCAAATTACGAAGGTATTGAATTCTTAGTTAGTCCAAGAACACAAATAGTGAATTCAACTCCTGTAACAGTTGTTTTTCCAATTTCACAAAATATAACAGAATATGGATGGACATTAAAAGAAATCTATACATCAACAATGCCAATAGGAGAACAAGTAGTAACAGCTACATCTTATTTAAATGTAACAAAAATACATGTAATATCTGGTACAAATTATATAATAGGTACATTTAAATGGGTTTACCCAAATACTTTTCCTAACGTAACTTCATTCCCAGGTGATACAGCAAGTTATATATTCCTTCCTAATTCAATTTATGGTGGAGCTTATGGTGATACAATTTATGGTCAACATCATATAATATTAAATAAAGCAGATTTAGCAATTACAACACCTCCTTCTACATCTTCAATTCATATAGGACAAACTTTAGGTGAAGCGACAATAACATCTCCTTCAGGAGAAGTTATTCATAAAAATAAACTTACTATAGTATATAGTTCAACAATAAATCCTACAATAGGTAATTGGTCGTATATCAATCCAACAGAGGTAATAAATTTCGTTGGTAATTATTCTAAGAATATACAGTTTACTCTAACAAGTCCATTATACTTAAGGAATTATAATTCACCAGTCACAATAACAGATCTTAATACTACTGCAACAGTAAGTGTAATCGTTAATAAAGTTACTCTATCAGTAACATGGCCAACAACAACAGCCATTACTTATGGTCAAACCTTGGCAGATGTTGTTTTAATAGGAACTCATTATGCTGTTAATCCAATAAATAATGCTTTTGTCCCTGGCACATTTGTTTGGGCTAATGCAACAACAGTTACACCAGCTAATCCTAACAATGTATATAAATTAAGATTTATCCCAACCGATTTAGTCAATTATTATACAGATAGTACAATGATTAGCTTAACAATCAACAAAGCAATCCCAACTATTGATTGGGGAACATTTAGCACAATTACTTATGGTGAAAATCTATCTGACATAACAGTAACATCACAAACAGCAGTTAATCCTATTACAGGACTCGCAATAAATAGTGGTGTATTTGATTGGATTAATCCAAGTATTGAACCTAATGTAAATAACTCTGGCTTTATTAGAAGATATACTCCGACAGATTTAGCTAATTATGAAACAGTACAATCTTCATTATTACCAGTTATTGTTAATAAAGCAAATCCAGTTGTAACGCAAACATTAAGTCCTTATATAATTACTTATGGACAAATGTTGCCAACAATAACAGCAACAGCAATTAATGCAAATAATAATGTTTCAGTTAATGGAACATATGAATGGATTTATACTGTAACACAATTACCTCAAGCAGGAGCAGTTGCACAATATCAAGTTCGCTTTACTCCAACAGGGTTTGATGCAGAAAACTATAATATAGTTTACAATTCATTTAATGTTCTGGTAAATAAAGCAAAACCTAATGTTGTTGCACCAAGTTCTACATCATTAATTTACGAACAAACATTAGCTGAATCTCAACTTATTGGTGGTTCTGCAATGAACCCTTATAGTAATGTTATCGTTGGAGGAACATTTGTATGGACATTACCTACAACTATTCCAAATGCAGGTAGCAATGGTTATCCAGTAGTATTTGTTCCTCAAGATGCAAATAACTATGTAAATTCAGATCCAATTGATGTGGTTGTAGAAGTTGCTAAGAAACATATTGATATTGTAATTTATGACCTTGAACATATCTATGATGGAGATCCAAAGAATGCTTCGTTTAGTGATTCTGAAGATAGAGTTGATTTAACAGGAATGATTGATGCAAAATATTATAAAGATAATACTTCAACATTAATCATTGGTTCACCAATTGAAGTAGGAGCATATAGAGTTATAGCAACAATTCTTCCTACAGAAAATTATGAAGGATGTGATACGGCAGTATTAGTTATAAATAAAGATTTATTAGATATGACTGATGTGGAAATAGTAAATGCTATTGTTCGTGGAATGAATCCATATTTCAGGATTGGTAATTATGATCAACTTATGCCAATTACGGTTAAAATGATTAATGCTAATGGGAATCAAGTCTATCAGTCAGAAAATTATACTAACAACTTTGATATGACTAACCTTCCAAATGGTACCTATTTCTACATTGTTACATTTACTTTAAATAATAGTGAATACACTAAGAATGGTAGAGTAGAAGTAATAGGGCAATAAGAAATAGATTATAAAAAATATCAAGGATAAAAAAACAAAAGAGAGATGAAAAAAATTAATTTATTTATACTTCTAATGGTATCCAGTACCTTTGGATTATTTGCTCAGAGTGATTTTCAATATGCCCAAGTAGTAAATAATTTAGGTTGGGTAAACCCATCTTATTACGGGATGAGTCGAGATATTACGGGAACGTTCGTTTATGCCAATCGCTTAGATGGACAAATGAATTCAGAAGCATTTGATATTCATGGAGGACTACCTTATCAACATTTAGGATTTGGTATTCAAGGTGATTTCAATGATTATGGATTAAGAAAACAATCAATAATAGGTGTTGATGCAAATGTCGACCTAAGAGTATCATGCAATTCATATTTATTATTTGGTATATTTGCTGGATATGATTTATGGAGATATGATGCAAGTGGGGTTATAAATGATGTAGGAGCAAACCCTAATCTTTATACAGGATATTTACCAAATAATAACACAAATAATTTCATAACATCATTTGGTATGACTTATGTCTATAAAGGTTTTCGTTTAGGTTCTTCATTACGTTGGAATCTTCGTAATAAAGAAATTGTTGATAACAAGAATTTATTAACATACTACGGCCATGTTGAATATGATATTATGTTGAATAAGTTTATGATTCGTCCATTAGCTATTTATATGTGGAATCAAGAAGTTGGATCTAATGCTGATTTAGGAGTTACGCTTAGTTATAATAATATTTGTAGTTTGGGTCTTTTATATAGAGGCACAAATAATTTACAACCCAAATCATTTGCAGTATTAGGCGACTTAACAATTGCTAAGTGTACAACATTGTTTTTAGACTATGAGTTTGGATTATCTTCATTCTCAAGTATTAGATCATCTTGGGAACTTGGATTACGTTTTAATCTTAACAAAGCTCTAAATAGAGAATCTTTTGATAAGAGAGAAACAATCAGAAATTTTGGATTATAAATTGTCAAACCTATAAATACAAATGAATATGAAAAAATATATTTTAATAGGATTGATGTTCGTATTTGGTCTTTCTTTGATTTTGGAAGCTCAAAATCTTCCTTCAAAGAAAAAAGAAGCTATAGAACAAACTATGTATAATATGGATTATGCAAAAGCATTGCAAGATGTAAATACAGAACTTATAAACTATCCTGAAGATTATGATTTAAATCTTTTTAGAGCGATTTGTTTTGCATCTATCAAAGAACATAATCAAGAAGCTATTGCTGCTTATGAAATAGCAATAACAAAAGCTAAAACAGATTGCCAAAAGAATGAAGCTAGATATTATCTTGCTAAATATTATTGCGAAATAGGTAATAAAGTAAAAAGCCTTGAAATAGCAAATACAATATTAAATGGTAAAGGAGAAATTGATGATTGTTCTTTAGAAATGATTGAAAAGCTAATGAAGTCGTCTTGTATGTCAAAATGTGATGATACAGAATTGCAAAACCAAATAGCTAAGATTAAGAAAGATGCTCAAGAGAAAGACTCATTAAACAATAAAAAGATTAATGATTTGAATAATAAGATAACTGATTTAGAAAACCGTTCTAAAAATGACTCTGCTCCTTCAAGAATGACAACAAATAGGGAAGAAACCAAGGTAATAAAGAAAATTGCTGATCCTTCTCAACCTATTTCAGTTGATGAATACTATAAATTACATTTTGCATTTGACGAATCAGATTTAGATAAGGAGTCAAAAGATATCTTGGACAGGTTTGTTATATTCTTAAATATCAATACTGATGTAAAAGCTAATTGTATTGGTCATGCTGATATGAGAGGGACGTATGAAGTTAATCAAACTATTTCAAGGGAAAGAGCAATGAAATCTAAAGCATATTTAGTTTCAAAAGGTATTTCAGAAGATAGAATATTAATATCATATATAGGCTACGATGAACCAGAGATTATGGATCAATATTTAGTTAAATCTCATCCAGAATTTAATGTTGGAGATGAATTAACTAATGACTTTATTAATAATCTCTCTGATGAAAAGAGAATTAAAGCTAACCATCTAAATAGAAGAGTTGAGTTAAACGCTACGAAATAGTTTTTATTTAATTCATATTAAAAAGAGTCGCTTCAAGAAATTGGAGTGGCTTTTTTTGTTTTGAATATGAATTAATTGAATGTGTGAATTATGTAAATCATTTCTTTTATTGTGTAATCTTTTTATGAGTATTTGAGTCTACCTTTGCAACATAATGTATATTCATTATAACGAATAAATAAAAACATGAAAACGAATAGACTTTTTGCATTAATCGCAGTTATGTTGTTTTTGATGCCAAGTACAAATTTCTGTCAATCGATTAACTTAGGAACAGCAGCTAACTTTGCATTATTTTCTACTGATGGTGCAATTATAAACACAAGCATCTCACAAGTTACAGGTAATGTTGGAACAAATAATGGTTCTAGTACTGGTTTTGGTAATGTAAATGGTGTAATGCATGACAATGATGGAGCAAGTGCACAGTGTGCTACCGATTTATTAATAGCATATAATCAATTAAATAGTGCTATTCCTACATTCTTTCCTTCAACTTTGCTTGGAAACGGAGATACACTTCTTGCAGGAGTATATTCTATTTCTGGAGCGGCATCACTAAATTTAGACCTTACTTTAAATGCACAAGGAAATCCTAATGCTGAATTTATTTTTCTGATAAATGGAGCTTTCTCAACAAGTCCAGATGCTAAAATTAAATTAATTAATGGAGCATCGGTTTGTAATGTGTATTGGAAGATAGAAGGATTGGTAAGCATGGCAGCTGGAACTTTTTTCAAAGGAACAGTTATTGCAAATAATGCTGCAGTAATATTGACAACAAACGATACAATTGAAGGAAGAATATTAACTACAAATGGAGCAATTACAATAGATGGAGCTCTTGTATATACTCCTTCAGTTTGTTTAAGTACACCTTTAACAGGACCTACAGCTCCAGATCTTTTAACAACAGAATGCTTTACCTTATTTTCTTCAGATGGTCCAGTCCTAAATACAGGAATAAGTAATATAATAGGAAGTGTTGGAACAAACTTAGGCTTAACAACAGGTTTTGATCCCCTTACAATTATAAATGGTATTATTCATCCAATTCCAGATGATACAACAGCACAATGTGCAGCAGATTTACTTACAGTTTATAATTATCTAAACCTTCTACCTTATGATATAGAATTATTATATCCAGAACAATTTGGTAGAAACTTAGTCCTTACTCCTCATACTTATTTAATGAATGCAGTTGCAATCTTTACTGATTCCCTATACTTAAACGCAGAAGGTAATCCAGATGCAGTATTTGTAATAAAGATAAATGGAGCAATGACAACAAGTGTTTACTCAAGAGTTATACTAATGAATGGAGCACAAGCAAAGAATGTTTATTGGTTAGTTGAAGGTGCAGTAAATATTAATAACTATTCTGTTTTCTGTGGAACTATTGTTTGTAATAATGGAGCTATAGAAATAGTAAATACAGGAATTGAACTTAACGGAAGAGCTCTCACAACATCAGGAGCAATAACCACAGGAGCAATTAGAACAACTATGACATCTCCTTGTAATTACTCAGGTATTAGCTCAATAGATATTGACAATACAGCATATGCAGTTAAAATAACACCAAACCCATTTAGTGATAATATCAATATTACACTTAACCAAGCATTAGAAATAAACAATTCAAGACTGGTTATTTATAATAATTTGGGAGAAGAAGTGATGAATGTTTCAATAATTGGAAGAACAACAACGCTTAATGTAAGCAATCTAAGTACAGGAATTTATATATATAAGTTCTTAGATAACGATAAAATTATTCAAACAGGTAAATTGATTTCTAAATAAAATAGAAACCTTCTGTTTATTAATTCTTCTAATCGTTTGTAATTTACAGATGATAATAATCCTACTACAGCAATGTGGTGGGATTATTAATTTAATAACAATTCTTAGATAAAAGAACTATAAGAAAAGCAACAATCAAAAGTGTAAATGGAGAATTAATAACAGATGACAACAAATGTTATTATAAGAAATTACTCAAAACCTCTAATGATTGGGATACATTAAACGTTGTTACAGAATAATAAAACCATAATATATAGTTATTCGATTATTGTTGCTCCTTTTTTTCTGGGAAAGCCTGAGAGGGGACTTCATTTATATAAGTGAAAGTGGTGTTTTTCAGCATTTTTGAAAGTTCTGGAGATTGACGAAAGGCAACTCTTTTAGCTCTAACCTTTATATCTTTGAGTTCTTTTCTGGAATTAATCATATTGCTGGTTACAGTAATACCGAAAGTTCCTATCCCATCTAAGGTAATATTATGTCCAAGGTCTAATAGATGTTCTAAACCCCAAGAAGTTTTCATCAACACACCAATTATCTCCGACTCTGAGTATGTACTTCCCTCAGAAATAAAATTTGCAAATTCTTTTGTACTCCACGTTTTTGGAGTATCCTTACATGCAAAATATTTTTCTTGCTCTTGATTTTGAGCATCTTTGAATTTCTTTTTCCAAAGTTTATATACAATTGACATAATAAAATTGTTTTTTAGGTTATTAAAACTATCCTTTTCCTCAATATATCCATTTTTTACCAAATCCCTTAGCCCAATCATCAGATAATTGAGCCCAGTCATCTTATATTCCAGATTCAAATACTTACTCCATAAGGTTTAAATATCTATTCATTCAGGTTCAAAGATTAGATCATTAACCACCTGAAATGGCATTTCACCCAAGTTGAAATGCCATTCTGATAGACCTGAAATGCCATTTCACCCTGTCAATTACTTCGTAATTAATCCTACTTCTTTTGATATTTATTCCTTATTTATTTTATCTTCCATTCTTGATCTCTTGATAATAGGCTGTAATTATCTGATTATTTTCTATAATCACTTTATTATTTCCATTAAATTGAGTAATTCATGTATTTGACCTTGGCTAAAATAGAATAAAAAGACTTATGTTGCAAATGTACTTAAAAACTCAAATATATTCTGTTTTCTAAATAATAAATCATATTAGCTGTTATTTTATTGTAATAGTTTTGGATTGTATTAAGGCTTCTTCGGCTTTATTTTCCAAAATCTTTACTCCAAAGGATAAAAAATAGATGGTTTTATTTCATACATTAAGACTTTAAAAAAAATATAATCTTAAAATATTGGTACAAGGGAATAAATTATTAACTTTGTGGCATTAAATTTAATAAAATTAGAGGATTAGTTTCCTTATTTCCTAATAAAACTATTGATTATGGATGAATATGAAATCTTACTTATTGCTTTTGTTATATCTGTTGTTATAGCATTTTTTCTTTCCTCTTTCTATGTAAAGAACAAGACTAAGGATATGGATTTAGAAGCTAAGGGGGCTTTATATGTTAAGAATAAGAAGACACGTAAATTGTTTAGTTATTTTTTTATTGCTTATATGCTTGTTAATTTAATTATAGTATTATTAATGCAATTTAATGTTTTTAGTGGCTTTCGTGCTTATTCTGATATTTCTAGTCTTTGTTACACCTATGGCTTAGTTTTAATAGCACCTATAGGTTTCTTTTACTCCTTTACTCATTACAAATTAGAAAGAATTGTATTTGGGAGGATTCTTTAATTGTAGATTTATAATAAGGCAGGCTTGTAAGGTATATATTTCTTTGTTTATATTGGTTTTATCATCATCTTTAATTTCTTTCTTTTATTATTTTCTTACTAATCTACTTGAAATTTAAATGTTTAACCTGTTAACAAGAATGCATAAATAATTTTTTATATCTTGCTTATTAGCTTTAGTGTTTTCAGGTTGTAAATATGAATTTCATTTTTATCTGTCTTGTCGTATTCATTATTATTGTTTGTATCATAATATCCAGCAACCAAAATCGTTCCTGTTAGTTTATTAACTGACCAAGTTCTTACAAAGAATTTATCATCTGTTAGTTGAGTTTTTTCTTTTCCGTTTGGCGAAATAACAATAATCTGTTCTGGGTCATTCCAGTCTATTCCTTTTCTCCCATCTAAGTCAATAGTTCGTGCTGAAAGAATTATCAGATTAATGCCTAAACTGTCAATCTTAATCTGTTTAATTCCCATGATATTTGCATCAGCAGGAAAATCAATCTGATTTGTTTCAGCTGTTTTTGTATTAATAAACAATAGATACTTGTTTTTTGTTCGAAAGGCTTTACCCATGTTCTCTATTGTAGCTATTACAAATTCTGTACCCTCTACCTCTTTCAAATTATTAAAGTCAACATAATCATATTTGTTTTGTCCAAATGTAGTCAAGGTCAAGAAGCTTAGAGCTAAAATTAAAAATTGTTTCATTATTGGTTGTTTTTTTGTGCTATTATATATTGATTCTTATTTTTCCTTTAGCCAAGAAGAAAAGTCCTTAACCTTTTTATTATTGTTTTTCAACCATTCCGCTGCTTTGGGATTTGATGATTGACTTATATAGTAGCAATATGTATCAATATGTTCAGATTTAGCAATCTTATTAAAGAAAGGTATATAAAAATTCCACCATAGTTCAGTTTTCTTTTTTTCTTTATTATCTCTAAGGATTATGAAAAAAGATTTTGTGTTCTCTATAAACATTTCTTCTTCAGTTTTGTTTTTGTTTTCTTCTAAGGTTTTTGTAGCTTCAAGCATGGATATCATCATTTCAGTACTACCAAACTCACTTTCACTTTGATTTGGGTCTATGAAAATATTAAATTGGTTGGGTTTGTCTTTATCAGCCTTGACATTTCCATTAAATTGTTCTTGTAGCAAATTATAGGCAGTTTTTGATCTTTCAGTATTTGGTTCTAAGAATAAAAAATAATGTAAACACAATAGGCTTTGAACTTTCTTATGCTTATTATACATTACATTTCCTAAAAGCAAATGACTGCTTGCATGGTCATGTTTAGCATTTATTGCTTTAATTAATACTTTTTCTGCATTATCATATTCTTTCTGTCTATAATAATTCAATCCTAAATTGTAATATAATAAGTAATTGTCGCCAAACTTTTTAATTCCTTTTTCAAAAAGTTCTATTGACTTCTTTGTTTCTCCCAAATTATCAAGGCAAGAAGCTTTTGTAATGTATGCAGGCAATAAATATTTATCGTTCAATTTAATCACTATATCACAATGCTTAATTGAATTTTTATAATCCTTTGCATACATATATGTCATTGCAATCTCATAATTAGCTTCGGCTGAATTTGGATTAATATTAAGAGCCGTTTTATAGGTTTCAATTGCTTTGTCAAATTGTTTATTATCATGATATTTTACACCAATTTGAACTAAGCTATCAACATCTGTCTGACAATAAATCAACGTTGAGAATAATAATAATCCGAGAAATAAGATTTGTTTTTTCATACCTATTTATTTTTTATTTTTAAATGACATGCAACTCATTAATATTTAGCAAAAATACAAAACTTCTTTTTATTATGATAGAATTACCAAGAAATAATCATTCTTGATTAAGAAAGTAGCATTTTAAGTATTATTTTTTGTGTAATGTTGCCTGGTAAATAATGATAAGTATTAACTTTGGAGACTTATAAATTGAGTTATTAATTGGATATCTGGATTGTTTTTAAACTAAAATTACTGTAAGATGATAGATTTTAAAGAGAAGTATAAAGCTTCAAAGCCTTGGAAAAAAGTTGCTGTTTTCAATACATATTCATTAGTATTGGCATTAATAATGTTTGTAATAAGTTGTTTGGGCAATTTTTTGTTTGATTTATCTAATGGAGAGATTTATTCAATGGATTACTTGTCATTGTCAATAACAAGCTTGGCTTGGGGATATATAATGTGTTTCTTAACCTTGCCCACAGGATTAATTAAAGATAAAAATAAGAAAGAATTAAAGAACTCTAGTGAAATCAAAGACACAGAAACTAAATAAGACTTAAAAGAGAATATCAATTAGTAAATTTATTTTTTCAGATAATAAAGCGACCTTGTTAGTTTATAATAAGGTCGCTTTTTGTCAAGTTATGAATAAAATTATTAACTTTGCACGCTCAAAAGTAGAGCATTGTTAAATTAAAAAATAAAAAAAGAGATGGCTTTCAATTTAAAAAACAGAAGTTTCTTAAAGTTATTAGACTTCACACCAAAAGAAATACAATATATGTTAGATTTAGCTCGTGATTTAAAACGTGCTAAGTATACAGGTACAGAAGAACAACGCCTTAAAGGTAAAAATATAGTTCTTTTATTTGAAAAAGACTCAACTCGTACTCGTTGTGCGTTTGAAGTTGGTGCTTTAGATCAAGGTGCTCATGTTACTTATTTAGGACCTTCTGGTTCTCAAATGGGTAAAAAGGAATCAATGAAAGATACAGCAAGAGTTCTTGGAAGAATGTATGATGGTATAGAATATCGTGGTTACGATCAATCAACAGTTGAAACTTTAGCAGAATATGCAGGAGTTCCTGTTTGGAATGGTTTAACAACTGAATTCCACCCAACTCAAATCTTAGCTGATTTCTTAACAATGAGTGAACATATTGACAAACCATTAAGCCAAGTTTCTTTCTGCTACTTAGGTGATGCAAGAAACAATATGGGTAATTCATTAATGGTTGGTGCTGCAAAAATGGGAATGGATTTCCGTGCTGCTGCTCCTAAATCATGTCAACCAGATGAAGCTTTAGTTGCTAAATGTAGAGAAATAGCAAAAGAAACTGGAGCTAAGATAACAATTACAGATAATGTTGAAGAAGCAGTTAAGGGAGTTGATTTCCTTTATACTGACGTTTGGGTATCAATGGGAGAGCCAGCAGAAGTATGGGATGAAAGAATTAAACTTCTTCGTCCTTACCAAATCAATATGGATGTTGTTAAGAAAACAGGTAATCCAAAGGTTAAGTTTTTACATTGTTTACCAGCATTCCATAACTTAGAAACTCAAGTAGGTAGAGAAATACATGCTAAATATGGATTGGATTCTATGGAAGTTACTGAAGAAGTATTTGAAAGTGCAATGTCTATAGTATTTGACGAAGCAGAAAACCGTCTTCATACTATCAAAGCAGTTATGGTTGCTACATTAGGTAATTAATTGCTTTGTAGATAACAAAGAAATTATATATTAATAAGGGAGAAATAATTATTTCTCCCTTATTTTTGTCCTTAAAACTAAAGACTAAGGTTGATTTAATGAAATAATAATAGTGTTAGTTCGTTTTTAGTAAAAGATTTACGGCAATGAATAAGCATGGTAATATTCTTATATTATATATATCAGGATTAGTGATTCTTCTATTGTCTTGTTCTTTTGCTAATAAAAATACAAATATTAAAGATAATGAGGGCAAAGTTATGAGTAATGAAAATGAAAGAAAAGAAATATATTTTGCAGGAGGTTGCTTTTGGGGGACAGAACATTTTATAAAGCAAATTAGAGGGGTAAAGGAAACTCAAGTAGGTTATGCAAATGGTAATATAATTAATCCAACTTATGAGGAGGTTTGTTCGAGTGAAACTGGATTTGCAGAAACTGTTAAGGTAATATATAACCCTAATGAAGTAAAATTAGAATTATTGATTGATTTGTTTCTAAAGACAATAGATCCAACAAGTCTTAATCGTCAAGGAGGAGATATAGGTACTCAATATAGGACAGGGATATATTATGTAAATAAAGAAGATGTCCCTATTGTTGAAAAGATAATTGAAGACTTATCCAAAAACTATGATAAACCTATTGTAATAGAGATATTACCTTTGAAAAACTTTTACGATGCAGAACAATATCATCAAGATTATTTAGAAAAGAATAAAGGAGGTTATTGTCATATTGGAAAAGATTTATTTGATTTAGCAAAGAAGGCAAACCAAGTAAAATACTCTGAAAATGGGAAATACTATGTAAAGCCAAGTGATGAGGTCCTTAGAGAAAAATTAAACAAAACTCAGTATTCAGTAACTCAAGAAGATGCTACTGAACCACCTTATAGAAATGAATATTGGGATGAAGAAAGAGAAGGCATTTATGTCGATATTACAACAGGAGAACCCCTTTTTACTTCAAAGGATAAGTTTGACTCTGAATGTGGTTGGCCAAGTTTCTCTAAACCTATAAGCTATGATAAGATAGAAGAGGATATTGATGATAAATTAGGAATGATACGTACAGAGGTAAGAAGTAAAAAAGGAAACTCTCATCTTGGTCATGTTTTTAATGATGGACCTAAAGAAAAAGGTGGATTAAGATATTGTATTAATAGTGCTTCCTTACGTTTTATTCCTAAAGAGAAAATGGAAGAGGAGGGGTATGAGAACTATTTATATTTATTGTCAAAATAGAAATCTATGGGGTTAATAATTATTAACCCCTATTTTTTTATTATCTTTGCAAGTCAATACTAAAATTAGATATGGAAGGAAGAACAGAATTAGAATCGATAGGAGAGTTTGGATTAATTGATAGATTAAATCCACCAAGAGAGATAAGAAACCAATCAACAATTATTGGAATTGGAGATGATGCTGCTGCATTATCATATAAAGATAAGATAGTTTTAGTATCAACTGATGCATTGATTGAAGGTGTTCATTTTGATTTAGTTTTCACTCCAATAAAGCATTTAGGCTATAAGGCATGTGTTGTAAACTTCTCGGATATTTATGCAATGAATGGAACGCCTAAACAAATTACTATTACAATAGCAGCAAGTAATCGTTATTCTGTTGAAGCCCTTGAAGAACTTTACGAAGGGATTAATCTTGCTTGTGAAAAATATAATGTAGATATTGTTGGAGGAGATACAACTTCCTCTACTTCTGGATTATTTATCTCAATAACAGTTATTGGAGAAGTTGATGAAGATAAAATAGTTCGTCGTTCTGGAGCTAAGGTTCATGATTTAATTTGTGTAACAGGTGATTTGGGTTCTGCTTATGCAGGCTTATTAGTTTTGCAAAGAGAAAAAGCAACATTTCTTGTGAATCCTAATTTCCAACCAGATCTTTCAACTTATGAATATATATTGGAAAGACAATTAAAGCCAGAAGCAGGAAAAAAAACAATAGAATGGTTTAAAGAAAATAATATTCTTCCAACATCAATGATTGATGTTTCTGATGGTTTAGCTTCTGAAACTTTACATATTTGTAAGAATTCAGATGTTGGTTGTGAACTATATATTGAAAAGTTCCCAGTCGATTTTGAGACTTCAAGAACTTTGGAAGAGTTTAAGATAATGGCAGACGTTGGAGCTTTAAATGGAGGAGAAGATTATGAACTTCTTTTTACAATAGACCAGAAAGACTTTGAAAAGATAAAAGAGAATAAAGATATTACAGTAATTGGGCATATAACAGATAAATCAATGGGCTGTCAATTAGTAACACCTCAAAACACAACCATAGAACTAAGAGCTCAAGGCTGGAATCATTTTAGGAAAGAAGAAAACGAAAATGAATAATATTAAGAATTTAATACTTGACTTAGGAGGAGTTGTATTAGATGTTGATTATCATAAAATGGTAGATGCATTTAAATCATATAATATTCCTGACTTTGACAAGCATTTTACACAAGCACATCAAGCAGATATAATAGATCGTTTTGAAGAAGGTAAATGTACAATAGAAGAGTTTCGTAATGGAATAAGAGACTTGGTTGGAATAAACTTAACAGATAAACAAATTGATGATGCTTGGTTTTCAATGATACTTGAACTGCCAGAAGAAAGAATACAATTAATAGGTCTATTAAAATTAAAATACAATATATACCTTTTTAGCAATACAAATGAACTCCATATTGAAATGCTTAAAAAGAAATATGAAGAGCAATTTGGTTTTGATATATTCACATTCTTATTCAACAAAGCATACTTCTCAAACGAGATAAAGATGCGTAAACCTCACCCAGAGTCTTTTCAATGGATATTAGATGATGCAGGAATAAAGGCAGAGGAAACATTATTTATAGAAGATAGTCCTCAACATATAGAAGGAGCAAAGAAAGTAGGGCTAAATACCTATTGGCTTACTGGGGGAGAAACCTTAATTGACCTTTACGATAAAAAGATAATATAATGAGATTACCTGCTTTCATAAATAAGAGAAATATTTTTAGATTGCTTATCAATCGTTATTTTTTAATATGCGTAGGCTTTATCTTATTATTAGTTCTTAGTGAGAATAGCATAGTCTATACATATAAACTACATAAGCAATTAAATGAAATAAAAAGCAGGAAAGAGTTCTACGAAAACGAAATAAAACAAGATAGCATTAATATAATAAAGCTTAAAACAGATATGGATGCTATTGAAAAGTATGGTAGAGAAAAGTATATGATGAAAAAAGATAACGAGGATATATTTATTATTCGCTAATTGAAATTTCTATAAAAATAAAAGCGAGGTTACTTAATTTGTAATCTCGCTTTTGTTTTATATTGATGTACTATTCTTTACCTTTAGAACAAATAAGAACAGACGAAACATTATTTAGCCATTCTTTCTTTATTTGAAATAGTTTCTTGTGATTTTCAAAACTAATAATTATTAAGTCTTGATGTCTTATAAAGTTTTCATTTACATTTTTCTCACTTATCCAATTAATATGGTCTTGTTCATTTGTAAGACTTATATTTGACTTTAAATCATTATTGGTAAAATCTAAGATGCTTATCCAAGCATTTGAATTATCAATTAATTTTTTGGCATAATTAATTAGATAATCATCATTATCATAAATAGGAATAAAAACATTCTCAATCTTTGTTAGGTCTTTATCTATAAGAATACCAACAGGTATTTTTGTTTTATTTAATATTGACTTAGTGTTGTTGTCTATAATAGAGTTTTCAAGTAATTTTTCCCTTCCTATAACTGTATTTATTAATCTTTCTGGATTAATAATTTGTGTTGTAAAACCAAGAACCTTTCCTAATAAACTTCCATAATATATAGATTCTTCAATATCCATTAATAGTAAATCATAGTTCCCTTTGTTTGCAACTTCTATAAGTTCGGATTCAATATTGTTTGAAACTTTAAATAATGATATTAGTTTTCTGTCAAGAGAATTTGCTTCTTCAATAATTGGACAAAAACTTTCTTCTTCATAAATATCTACATCCATTTGATGTAATCCATTTGAAGGAGTCATATGAATGGCAGTTATAGGTGTATTATTATCTGTTTTCTTAGAGAAACTATTTGCTAGTTTTATTAATGACTTGCTTTTGTTTGAATTTCTAAAGAATAGAAGTAGTTTATCTTCAGATAAATCATATATATTATTGTTTATTATTTTCTCTTTAACTGGTTTAAATATTTTATTAATCACACTTAGAGAAAGACCTGTCATAAAAGTTGTAACTAAAGCCATTATAACCATCATAACAAATATTTCTGCATTTATTATTCCTAAGTCATATCCTATATTTAAAACCACCAACTCCATTAAACCACGAGTATTCATAAGAGTTCCTATCGTTAGACTCTCTTTCCAGCTTTGTCCTACAAATTTTGCAGCTATTGCACTACCTATAAATTTTCCAGTTATTGCAACTAAAATAATCAATCCAGTTATTGCCCACAAATTAGGACTGCTAATAAGTCCAATCTCTGTTTTTAAACCACTAATAACAAAAAATATTGGCAAAAAGACAACCAAAGCAATGTCTTCAATCTTTTCTATAAACATTTTTCTAAAACGAGGGCTTTCAGGCATAATAGTTCCTGCTAGAAATGCTCCAAATAAAGCATGAATACCTATTGTTTCTGTTATAAAAGATGAGATTAATAATACAAGGAATACAATTACAACTAATGTCTTATTTAATGAAGTTTCAGATTTTGCAGATTCAACTATTCTTTTTAAGAATGGTCTTACTACCTTAATCATAAGAAAGACATAAGTAATAGCTACAATAATAGTATAAATTGAACTCATAAAAGACCCAGCCTTAACAATTGCAATAATTGCAGCCAACATACACCAAGCCGTAATATCATTTATAGCAGCACAAATTAATGCCAAAGCCCCTAATTTTGTTTTATGCATACCACGTTCCTGAACTATTCGAGCTAAAACAGGAAAAGCAGTTATACTCATTGATATACCAATAAATAAACTAAATGATAAAAAATCAACATTATTAGGTGCAAGAAAAGGATAAATAAGATAAGCTAATCCTATTCCTAAAGTAAAAGGAAATATAATACTTGCATGACTTATTACAGTAGCTTCATAAGCTTTATTTTTTAGAACTTTTAAGTTAAGCTCCATTCCAATAACAAACATAAATAGTATTAATCCTATTTGACTTAATATTTGGAGATTTCCAAGTGATTTTGAAGAAAATAAGAAGTTTGATACCTCTGGACAATAATTCCCTAAAAGAGAAGGTCCAAGCACTATCCCAGCAACTATTTCTCCAAGTACTATTGGTTGTCCAATCTTTTTAAATATAAGTCCAAAAATCCTTGATATTGATATTATTGTTATTATTTGTAAGATTAATAGTCCCAAAGAATGATGTAAATTCCCAGTAATAAAACTTTGAAAATCTTGAAATGGAGAACTTGTTGAAACTTTTACTATAATATTCCTTCCTGTTTCTAAATCTTTCCCCCAATAAATAATTAGAAGTATGAGAGCTGTTAATAAGCTCATTATTATTAAGTAGAACAATGTATTTTTAATCTTTCTCATACTTATTAACAAGTTTAAAACTTAAAAAGATAAATTAGGAACCAATAACTATTAGTAATTGTTACCTATTTAAAGCAAGTAATTAGAGTACAAAAGTACAAAAACATTATATCTTAAAGCTCAGAGAGCTAAAAATATTCAACTATAATTAGAAATTAGCATAATAAGGGATTCCACCCTTCAATAAAAAGAGCAAAATCTAATAAAAGGATATAAATTATCTGCAAATTTTCTTCCTTTAATGCATAAAAATTCTCAAATATTTCGTATATTTGCAAAAATAAATCCACTCAAAATCAAAAGAGTAGAATTTAATACAAACAATTTCCCTTAAAATATCTTAAAAACTACGATGCACATCTTAGATAGTCTACGATACCCACCGTAACACCACCACGATGCCCATCGTAGCACAATTTATTCCCTATTAAAATATTTTTTAATCCCGTTTCCTTAGAAAAAGAAGGGCTTTAATTTCAAAAAGAGTTTATCTATTTTTGGATATACTTCTTTTGTTTTTATAAACAAAAAACTATTGCGTGTTGAGATGGTTGGTTTTGTTGTAGTTTCTTTGGTATTATTATCTTATAGCCTTTATCTTGCTTTATTAATTTTGCTTTTATATTGGTTCCTTTTATTTTAATGTTTCCAGTCTTTAATTCTTGAGGAGTATTAAATTCAATTTTTTCAGGAAGATTTGTGCCTTCGTCTAACAAGTAAATACCATAGATTTTTCCACTTTTGTTTTGAGTGAAACATAACTTATCGTCTTTATAAGGAGAAATAGGACGAGTTCCATAAATTGCATCACCATTTATTTCTAACCAATAACCTATTGCTTTCATTCTGTCAACAGCAGTTATTGGTAATTCTCCATTTGCATCAGGAGCAACATTTAAAAGGAAATTCCCTCCTTTAGAAACAACATCAACCAAGAGATGAATTAGTTTATTTGTGCTTTTATAATTATCGTTTGGAACATAAGACCAGGAATCTCCCATAGTCATACAAGTTTCCCATGGATAGTCTAAAGGTTTATCAGGCACTTCTTGTTCTGGTGTTCTATAGTTTTCATATTTCCCATGAACAGAACGGTCAACAATTATAAGGTCAGAATTATTTTCTCTTGCCATTGAAGCTATCTTAGGCATATTAATATCTTGAATTCTTTTATAACAACCAAGCCAACTTTCTGTTTCTGCATCTACACTCCAACTAGGACGAACCCAACCTCCATCAAGCCAAAGAATATCAATATTTCCATAGTTTGTTGTTAGCTCTTTAATTTGGTTAAAGGTAAAATCACAATATTTTTTCCAACGCTGAGGATACTTATCTATATCATAGTTTACATTTCTATCAGGTGTTGCCCACTCAGGAGCCCAATAATCTTTGCAATGCCAATCAGGTTTAGAAAAGTATAAGCCTATCCAAAAGTTTTTCTTTCTAAATTCTTTTACAACTTCTGCTGTAATATCTGCCTTAGGATTTAAAGAGTAAGGACAAGACTTATCAGTTATTGAATAAGAAGTTTCTTTAGTATCGAACATACAAAAACCATCATGATGCTTTGTTGTAAATACAACATATTTCATTCCTGCTTTATTTGCTACTTCTGCCCAATATTCAGGATTAAACTTCTTAGGATTAAATGTTTTATTTAGGTCTTGATAACGCTTTACATAATCAACATAATTTTCTCCATTACGAGTTATCCAAGGTTCATTACAAATACTCCATGACTCAACAACTCCCCATTGAGAATAAATTCCCCAATGCATCATAAATCCAAACTTTAAGTCTTTCCACTTTTCTATTCTATTTAAAATTACTGTGTCTGTCTCAAATTCTTTTTCACTTTGAGCATAAGTTGCTTGTGCAAAAAGACCAATTAAAACTAATAAGAAAATCTTTTTCATCCTTAATATTATTTGTTTATTTCTATTTCTTGTTCAAGTGGAGTGTTATCAGAAGAAGAACCAACCATAATTTTAAACCTTCCTTCTTCAATTCCAAACTTTCCGTTTTCATTTAAGAGTTCAAAGGCTTCATTCCCTAAATCAAAAACTATATTCTTGGTTTCACCTTTTTTTATATTTACTTTCTTGAAAGCACGAAGTTGTTTCTCTGGCGTTGTAAAGCTACTTATTATATCCTTCACATAAACTTGAATAACCTCATCTCCATCTCTTTTGCCTTCATTTTTAATACTTACTTCAACTCTAACATTAACCTTGCTTGCACTGCCTTGCTTTGTAAGCTTTAAATCTTCATACTTAAATTTAGTATAGCTTAATCCATAGCCAAAAGGAAATAGGGGAGAGCCTTTTTCTTCTAAATAGTTTGACCGATTAGAAAGTCTTTTAGTATTATAATAAACAGGTAATTGACCAACTGAACGAGGAATAGAAATAGGTAAACGCCCTGACGGGTTATAATCTCCAAATATTATATCAGCAATTGCATTTCCTCCTTCCATTCCAGGATACCATGCTTCTATTATTGCATCACAATTACTATTAGCCCAATTAAGAATTAAAGGACGACCATTAATCAAAACTAATATTATTGGCTTGCCTAATTCTTTTACTCTTTTTAGTAATTCTTCTTGTCTGCCTAATAAATCAAGAGAGCTTCTATCATAACCTTCTCCACATTCCATATCAGATGTTGAGGTATTAGATACTCTTGCAGCTCCTGTTATTTCAAACTTAGAACTAAAATCTCTTGCACTTGAACCTCCCATAACCATAACTACAATATCACTGTTCTTGGCAATATTTAAAGCGTTTTGAAAATCATTAGTATCTAAATCTCTTATAGCACAACCTTTAGAGTAGTGAAGTATTGATTTATCACTTAGTTTCCCTTCAAATCCTTTCTTAACTGTAATAATATCTTTTTCATATTGAGGAGCAGTATAATCTCCTAACATATTATATATATTATCAGCATTAGGACCAATAAGAGCTATATTTATACTATCCTTTCTTAATGGTAGAATATCATTATTGTTTTTTAATAAGGTTATTGATTGACGAGCAACTTCTCTTGCTAATTCTTTATGAGAGGAAGGAAAAGGCTTAGGGATTTCTTCAACAAAAGGAGAATCAAATAATCCAAGAATAAACTTGGTTTTTAATACTCTTCTTACGGCATTATCAATGTCCTTAATATTTATCTTGCCTTCCTTATATAAATCTATTATATTTCCTTTATAATCTGTTGCACTTAAATCAACATCTATTCCAGAATTAAAAGAAAGCCTTGTAGCATCTTTTTTATTTTCAGCAACTCCATGACCAATAAGTCCTGCAATTGAATGAAGGTCGGAAACAACAAAGCCATTAAAAGACCAACGATTCTTTAATATATCATTTATTAAGTATTTGTTAGAAGAGCAAGGTATCCCATCAATTTCATTATAAGAAGTCATAACAGATAAAGCTCCTGCATCAATTGCTCTTTTAAAAGGAGGTAAAATAATATCTTCTAATTGTCTATTACCAATATTTGCACTTGCGGCATTATGTCCTCCTTCAGTCCAACCATAAACAGCAAAATGTTTAAGAGTAGAAATAATGCTTTTATCATTCTTTAAATCCTTTCCTTGAAAACCCCTAACTACTGCTTCACCCATAGAACCAATAAGATAAGTATCTTCACCAAATGTTTCTTCAACTCTTGACCAACGAGGATCTCTTGCAACATCAAGAATAGGACCATAACCAATATGAGCACCTTGAGTTCTTGTTTCAAAAGCTATTGTCTTAGCCATTTCTTGAATTAATTCAGTATTCCAAGTTGAAGCTTGACCAATTGCAGTAGGGAAGACAGTTGTGCCAATAGACATTTGACCATGCATACATTCTTCTGCCAAAATTAAAGGAATACCCAAACGAGTATTTTCAATAACATATCTTTGCATTTGATTAACAGCTTTTGGTGCAATTTGAGGATTGAGTCCATTGACTAAATTCTTTTCACTCCAAGGGTCAGCTCTCATAAATCCCCATAATCCACCCATAGGAGAATTATTCATTACCTTTTCTAATTCATCAGTAATTAGAATCTCATTGCCTTTCCTTTCATACATTAACCAACCTAAACCAGTAAGCAATTGACCTTCCTTTTCTTCAATAGTCATTTGCTTTAAAAGGTCTTCAACCCTTTTGTCTATTGATTTATTTTTATCTTCATAAATATCTTTCTTACTATTCTTATTAAAGTCAATCCAATCATTATGATAAATAGTTTGAGATTTAATTTCTTGTAAGCTAATAAGAATAAAAAGTAAGAATGCAATAATAAATTTTTTCATAGGGTTAGTAGGTTATTAAATTAAGAGCTAAACTATTTCTGCAACAGTATAAGTACTGCCTCCAACAAATACTAAATCATTTTCTTTAGCATTTCTTTGAGCAACATCTAAAGCTTCTTTTACTGATTTGTATATAGAGTATATTAATCCTGCTTGTTTAGTTTTTTCAGCAAGTAGTTCAACATCTAATCCTCTTGGAATATCTGCTTTACAAAGATAATAATGAGCTTTCTTTGGTAACATGGAAAGAACCTTATCAATATCTTTATCATTTACCATACCTAAAACAAAATGAAGATTATTATGAGGAGTTTGATTTATTTGTTCAATAACATAAGACAAACCATCTTCATTATGACCAGTATCACAAATAGTCAAAGGATTAGTAGATAAGGTTTGCCATCTTCCCATTAAAGGAGCATTAGTTTGTAGGTTTAGAAAGCCTGCTCTTAGTTCTTCTTCTGAAAAACAATATCCAATCTTTCCTAATTCTTCAATAGCACAAATAACAGTTGCAATATTTTTTAATTGATAATTTCCACTAAGCACAGAAACTAAATCTTGATATAATAAGTCATCTTTCTTATAAACATCAACAAATAACTTAGCATCTTTATGACGAGGATTACGAATTGAATATATTTGATCAGCAAAGCTTATATTAGAATTATGTTCTTTAGCTCTTCTTATAAAAACTGGTGCTGTCTCTTCTTGAGTTTGACCAATAACAACAGGTGTATTATCTTTAATAATCCCAGCCTTTTCCCCTGCAATAGAAACAAGGTCCTTACCCAAGAACTCTGTATGGTCAAAGCTAATATTAGTAATAACCGAAAGCAACGGAGATAAAACATTAGTTGAATCAAGTCTTCCTCCCATTCCAACTTCAATAATTGCTATATCAACCTTTTGTTCTTCAAAATACTTAAAAGTCATAGCAACAGCAGTTTCAAAAAAAGAAGGTTGTATTTCTTCAATTATAGATTTATTCTTTTCTACAAAATCAACAACCCAATCCTTTTCAACCATAACTCCATTAACCCTAATTCTTTCTCTGAAATCTTTTAAATGAGGAGAGGTATGTAATCCAACCTTTAATCCTTTTTCTCTAAGCAAGGAAGCTAAAAGATGAGAAGTAGAACCTTTTCCATTAGTTCCAGCAATATGAATTGATTTAAATTTATTCTGAGGATTACCCAAAGCTTCCATTAAAGCAATAGTATTAGATAAGTCAGCCTTATAAGCCGCAGCTCCAATTCTTTGGAACATAGGTAAAAAAGTAAAAAGATAATTTATAGTTTCTTCGTAATTCATAGTATTATTTTTTTATTATTGAGTAAATGCAAGAGTCAAGATATAGATTGTTTTTATAAACGCTCTTACGCAATATTCCTTCTAATTCAAATCCAGATTTTTCTAAAACCCTTCTTGAACCAATATTATTAAAATATGGTTCTGCAAAAATTCTAATAATATCAAGTTCATTAAAAGCAATATTTGTAATTTGCTTAATAGCTCTTGTAATAATTCCTTTGTTCCAAAAGTCTTCTGCTAACCAATATCCAAGTTCAGCACTTTTTCTATAAACATCATCTTTCCCAAAAACACCAATACTTCCAACAGCAACTCCATCAATAGTAATTGCTCTTAAAATATTTTTCTTACTGTCAGTATTAATGCAAAAGCTTATGTATTCCTTAGCATTTGAAAGAGTGTAAGGATAAGGAAAAGCATCTCTTAAATTATCAGCAATTTTTTTATTGTTAGCATGTTTTGCAATAGAAATAGCATCTTCTATTTCCCATTCCCTAAGAATAAAGTCCATAATGATTAATTATTAAGCAAGCAAAATTACTAAAAAAGGACAAACCAAATAGGTCTGTCCTTATAATATTTGTTATTTCTTTGTTATTGAAGTTGCTTTAGAAATGGATTCCCTAAACATTTCGAGAACTCATTGCAAAGTTACCAATAAATAAATGATAGAAAAAAAGAATAAAAAAAGACGCTAAGCAAAATTAATTGTTTAGCGTCTTAAAATATATTGTAAGACTATTTATTCTACTACCAAGCGAAAAGAGGACGGTTTGCCATCATTTCATTTACTTTCTTGCGAGTTGAAATTATTAGTTCTTCATTATTAACATCTGAAAGTATTGCATCAATCATATCAACAATAACAGCCATTTCTGTTTCCTTTAAACCACGAGTTGTGATTGCAGGTGTTCCTACTCTAATTCCTGAAGTTTGGAATGGAGAACGAGAATCAAATGGTACCATGTTTTTATTAATAGTGATATCAGCTTTTACTAATGTATTTTCAGCAACCTTACCAGTTAAATCAGGGAATTTAGTTCTTAGGTCAATTAACATTAAGTGATTATCTGTTCCTCCTGAAATAACTTTATATCCTTTAGCTACAAAAGCATCAGCCATAGCCTTTGCATTCTTCATAACTTGTTTAATATATTGTCCATATTCAGAAGAAAGTGCTTCACCAAAAGCAACAGCTTTAGCAGCAATAACATGTTCCAATGGACCACCTTGAGTTCCTGGGAAAACAGCTGAGTCTAAAAGAGCAGACATCATCTTAATTTCACCCTTTGGAGTTGTCTTTCCCCATGGATTTGGAAAGTCTTTTCCCATAAGAATCAAACCACCTCTTGGTCCACGAAGAGTTTTATGAGTTGTTGTTGTTATAATATGACAATATTCAACAGCATTATTTAATTCACCTTTTGCAATAAGTCCACTTGGATGAGAAATATCTCCCATAAGAATTGCTCCAATTTTATCAGCAATTTCTCTCATTCTTTTCCAGTCCCAATCTCTTGAATAAGCAGAAGCTCCTCCTATAATAAGTTTTGGTTTATGTTCTAATGCAACCTTTTCCATCTTATCATAGTTAATAACGCCTGTTTCTTCTTCAACACCATAAGCAACTGGTTTGAACATAAGACCAGAAAAGTTAACAGGAGAACCATGAGAAAGGTGTCCACCATGATTTAAATCTAATCCCATAAAAGTATCACCAGCATTTAAGCAAGCAATAAAAACAGCCATATTTGCTTGTGCACCAGAATGAGGTTGAACATTAGCCCAACAAGCTCCAAATAATTCTTTAGCTCTATCAATTGCTAACTGTTCTGATTGATCAACAATTTGACATCCGCCATAATATCTTTTTCCTGGGTATCCTTCAGCATATTTATTAGTCATAACTGAACCCATTGCTTCCATAACTTGTTCTGAAACAAAATTTTCAGAAGCAATTAACTCAATACCATGAGTTTGTCTTTCTCTTTCCTTTTCAATAAGGTCAAAGATTTGTGTATCTCTTGTCATTGTATTTATATTATTATTACGTTAAATGTTTGTTTTTAAAGCGGCAAAGATAAGATTTTATTTTGTTATCAAATCAATAATCTCTACTTTTGTAGCAGAAATCAATAAACCTTAACACAATAAATATGAAATATACAATTAACTATAGAGCTATAAAGATAAAATCTATAATAAAGTTTCTTTTTATTTCACTTCTTTTTTCCTTTTCAATAAACCAAACCAATGCTCAAACAGTAGAAGAGTTGGACACTAAATTAAATATATTATGCTGTGATGAAGGAAATATTCCAGAGCTTGAAATAAAATATAGAGATATTGCAAGAGAACTATTAAGAATAGATACAGCAAATAAAAAAGCTTCAATATTTCTTTATCGTTCTTTTAATCAAAGAGGAGAGAAAGATTCAATAAATCTACTTGTAAAACAATTGGTAGATTACTTTTATAAAAAATATGATAGAAAAGATTATTCCAAATTCTACTTATTAGATACTAATTATTGTAGATGGAATAAACAAGAGATAAGATATAATGAGAAATATTATTTAAAAGATAGTACTGATGTCGAAACTATAACTTCTTTAGCTGAGAATTATTATAAGCTGTTTAATGAAACAATAAAAAGAAAATTTCGAAATGATACTATTGATAATTATGCTAAAATGGCTATTTTCTATACTGAGAAATTATGCAAACTTAAGCCTGAATATTTAGAAGCTTTTAAATATCCTTTAATACAATTACGCTATTTTTTAGGTGAGAAAGACAGCTCTTTATTATTGGGGATGTATAAGACAGAGAATTATCCTTATTATTTCCCAATACTTAGCTTTGCTGAATATCCAAAAGATTGGTTAAGAAATTATGATGCAGATTTATTCTCTGCTACTGAAAATTTCTTATTTATAAATAAATGGTATGAAAAACAATTAAAAGCATTAGAAGAAAACAGACTTTATTTAATTAAAACAGATAAAGAAATATTCCGCTTTACGTGGCTAAGAACTTTTAATAATCCAGTTGCAATAAGGATAGAAAAAGAAGGAGATAATTATTTTATCATTAAAACATTAACAACTGGAAAAGGAGGTTATGAGCCTGGGAATTTAAAAGATTATGTAAAGAAAAGAATAACCAAACAAGAATGGGATAATTTTATTTCTCTACAAAATAAAATTAAAGAATGGGGGAATTACTATAAGTCAGAAATGAGAATTATTATGGATGGAGCTGAATGGATTTATGAATATAAAACCCCTGATTCCTATAAAATTATCAAGGAAACAAGCCCAGATAAAGAAAGCAAATTTGCAGCAATTGGTTTATATCTAATAAAACTTTGTGGTTTAGAGAACGAAACGATATACTAAATTCTTTATTCCCTTATCAAGAAAACTTCGTTTAAATCATCTAATTTCTTATTCCTTTTACTAAAAGATTTGATGTTTAACTCAAAACATTAGGGTTTTATGTCAAATAATCAAGATTCTATCTAAAAAGTTCTCATTTTTATATCAGTATAATGGCATTATAGTTGTATTATAATGGCATTATATGGGTCATTTAATGGCATTAAACATATAATATAATGGCATTAAATGACGTTTAAACCTTGATTATTTGACATAAAACTCTAATGTTTTTATTTTAATATCTAACTTTTTGAGTTATTAATTCTTTAATTTTTAAGATTATGGGTAAACTATTTGTTGCTTGGAAAAAGACTTTTAAGAATGCTAATGGAGATGTTTTTCAAAAGTATTATGCTTGTCCAAAGACCACAATTACTATTCCTACTAATGTTTTGGCTAAGAGAATTGCTGCTTCTTCGGCTTTAACTCCTGGGGATGTGCTATCTTGTTTGTCGTCTCTTTCGTATGAGATTCAAAATACTTTAACATTGGGAGATAATGTTAAGCTTGATGGGATTGGAACTTTTGGAGTTGCAATTACTAGTGAAGGAGTTGATGATCCAAAAGATTTAAATCCAAAGATGGTTAAGGCTACTAAGGTTACTTTTAAGGCTGACAGGGAATTGACAAGGTTGATAAAGGGTATGAGTTTTTCTCATTTCCCTAAGTTTTCTAATGCTATTATTAGCAAAAAAAAGAAGTAAGATTTTTGTTTTCTTCTTACTTCTTTATTTTATTATTTTTACTTTTTACCTCTTACTTTTTACTTTAAGAGTTTTTTCTTATTCCATTTTATAGCGAGAAAAGACGTTATCTTTACTGATAGGGAATGGGTTGTCATTAAACCATGTCATAAATCTATCGAATAGTTGTTTGTTTTCTGCTATCCAACTTGAGGCTTCGTTTGTGTTTCCGTAACCAAATAACCAATAGTTGTATGGTTCGAAGAATCCTAATTCTATTAATTTCTTTTGATAATCAAATAATACGTTTTTGAATGTTGGACTATTTGCATAGAATATTTGGATAAAACGTTTACGAATATCAATCAAAGAGCTAAGTGTAAGGCTTTTCTTTCCTTGACATGCTTTTAATAATGCACTTTCATAGTTTTCAGGAAAAAGGTTAGGTCTTTCTTTACTGTCTGAATAAACTATTGTTGGGTCATTAAAGTTTACTCCTATTTGATTTACATTGAATGTTATTTCACTATGGTAGGTATCGAATAGTTTACGGCTTATTTCTTTTGCTCTATTGGAACCTCTTTCTAAGTTCATAAAGATTTCTCCATACATTATTCCCCAAACTTCTTCTGACGATGAAAGAAATATTTCAGTTGCACGATAATAGTTTGAAGGAAAGGTTGGGTCTTGTTCTATTCCTTTTTCATAGTAAAATAATGCTCCAATAAAATTACTGCGTTTATATGCTATATTCCCTCTTTCTAAGAATAAACAACCTGCATTAGGATATTGCTTAAAACCTTTATCGTAGGTAACAATTGCCATTCCTTCTTCTCCTGCTTCATCGTAAGTGTTTCCTAATAATTGATAAACATCAGCAGGACAATCTTTTTGCTTAGTCATTGGTGTAAGAATATCAATAGCTTTTTTATATTCTTTCATCAAGTAATAATCCCAAGCTAATTCATAATTATATTTTAATTCTTCACTGCCACATAAAGATAATGCTTCTTTTAATAGTTCTTCCGCAACCCAATATTGGTTTATTTCTATTTTACTATGAGCTTCTTCAAGTTTTTTTTGTGCCTTTTCGCAATCCGATGATACATCTTCTGTTGTATTTTGTTTTGTTGTTTTTTTTGATTGAGCTAAACAAGCAATAGGTAATGTAAATACTAAGATTATCAATAATATTTTTTTCATAGTTTTTGTTTTAATTTGGTGAATAGATTTAATTAGTGAGAGTTAAATTATTTTTTCAGTAAGCCTTTTGAAGCATTAAGTATTGATTTCTCTATTGATTCAATATTTTTCTTTTGTTCTGAAGTTGCATTCTTAGAGTATTTATCTAATTCTTTCTTATAGTCTTTTGCTTTGCCAAGTAATTTTCCAGATTCTGCAATTGCTTTTAAATCTCCTTTCTTAGCTTTTTTTACAACATCGATATAATGTTTTGCTTGATTGTCATAGTTTTTTATCATATCGCTAATGTCGTTTATAGAGTTAGCAGCTTTATTAACGTTTTTAAAGAGAGAACATTGAGTGAAGATAATAGGGGAACTTAAAAGTAAAATACTTATAAGTATTGTTGTAATATTCTTTCTTATCATGATAAAATGTTTTAAAAGGTTATTGATTCTTCTTTTTTGACGCTACAAATGTACGTTTTTTTATTTATTTCTTACCTTTGCCAATGTAAAATTCATCAAAAAATAAGAGAAAAATGGAAAATAATAACATCAAAACCTTATTGGAACGTCGTACAATAAGAAAATATTCAGATAAAAAAATAAGCCAAGAAGCATTAAATACAATACTTGAAGCAGGAATAAGAGGTTCTAATTGCGGAAATATGCAAGTGTATTCAATTATTGTTACCCAAGACAAGGAAAGAAAAAAAGAATTGTGCAAGTTTCATTTTGGACAAAAGATGGTTGAAGAAGCTCCTGTTGTCCTAACTGTTTGTGCAGATCTTAATCGCTTTCATAAATGGTGCCAACAAAGAGGAACAAGTGTTGAATATGATAATTTCTTATGGTTAAATATAGGAACAATAGATGCAACTATTGCAACTCAATCTATTTGTTCAGCAGCTGAAGCACTTGGACTTGGGATTTGTTATTTAGGAACAGTAACTTATATGGCAAAACCTATTTCTCAATTCCTTAATCTTCCAAAATATGTTGTTCCAATAACAACAATAACTATTGGTTATCCAGCAGAAGAACCACCATTAACAGAGCGTTTACCTTTGGAAGCTGTTGTTCATAACGAAACATATAAAGATTATAGTCCAGAGGATATTGATAAATATTATAATGATTTTGAAGCTTTACCTCAATCACAAGGCTATTGTAAGGAAAGTAATAAAGAAAACCTTGCAAAAGTATTTACAGAAAGTAGGTATAAGGGTAAAGATAATAGAGCTTTTTCACGAGCTTATTTTGAGTTTATTAATGAACAGGGCTTTATGAGAAATGATTCAGAAGAGGATAAATAATTATTATTATGGGACATAATCATTCGCATGAACATTCTAATAATTCTTCAACTAAGAATATATTAACTGCATTCTTTTTAAATCTTTTCTTTGCGATAATTGAACTTATAGGAGGATTGGTAACTAACAGTGTTGCTATTCTTTCTGATGCAGTACATGATTTTGGGGATTGCATATCATTGGGAATATCATTTCAACTTCAAAAGAAATCAAATAAAGGCAGCGATAAGAACTATTCTTATGGTTATAAACGATTCTCATTACTTGGCTCTGTGTTTTTATCTGGAGTCTTATTTGTTGGTTCTATTTTTGTTCTTGTTGAAGCAATAAAAAGACTTTTCGACCCACAAGTAGTAAATGCACAAGGAATGCTTTGGTTATCTATATTAGGAATAATAATTAATGGAGCAGCAGCCTTAAGTGTTAAAAGAGGAGATACATTAAATGAAAGAGCAGTATTTCTTCATATAATGGAAGATGTTTTAGGTTGGATAGGAGTGTTAGTAATAAGTATTGTTATGCTATTTACCTCTTTACCTATACTTGACCCATTACTTTCAATAGGAATTACAGTTTGGGTATTATTTAATGTCTATAGAAATCTAAGAGATACATTTAAGATATTATTACAAGCCATACCAGAAGATGTAGATATTGAAGAATTAATCAAAGAAATTAATCAAGTAGATAATGTTAATTCTATTCATGATTTACATGTTTGGACACAAGATGGAAATTCACATGTTATGACATTGCATGTAGTTTCCGATAATAACCAATCACTAATAAAAGAAAAAATAAGAACAATAGCCCAAAAGTATAAAATAGAACATGTAACAATAGAATTTGAAAATTCCAATTATTGTTGTGAGTATTTAAATGATAAGGATTAGATAATTAATTTACATTGGGTCAACGTCGATAACTATTCTTAGTTGTTTGTGGGAGGATTGAAATTTTTCTGTTAGTATTTTTATTTCTTCTTTGGCTTTTGTTATTGATGCTTCTTTTTCTATTTTTAACCAAAATTCTTTTGTGTAGTAGTTTTTTATTCTTGGAATTAATGGATATTCTGGACCTAAGATTCTTCCTCCAAATATTTTTCTTATTTCTATTGAAAACTCATTTGATGAGGTTTCTACTATATCTTTTTCTCTATGGCGTAGACTTATCTTTATTAATCTATAGTAGGGAGGGTATTTAAATACTTTTCTTTCTAATATTTGACTTTCATACATTGATATATAGTTATGATCTATTACATCACGTATTGATTGGTGGTAAGGATTGTATGTTTGAATTATTACTTTCCCTTGTTTATATTTTCTTCCTGCTCTTCCACTTACTTGTGCCATTTGTTGAAAAGCTCTTTCATAGGAACGAAAGTCAGGGAAGTTAATAATAGAATCTGCATTTAATATACCAACTATACTAACGTTATCAAAATCTAAGCCTTTAGTTATCATTTGTGTACCAACGAGTATATCTATTTTGTGGTCTTGAAAATCTGTAATTATTGTTTCATAAGCCATTTTGGTACGTGTGGTATCTAAGTCCATACGTGATATTTTTGCATTAGGAAAAAATATATTTAAGTCTTCTTCTATTTTTTCTGTTCCAAAACCAACCATTTTTACCTTATGACTTCCGCATTCAGGACATTGTTCTGGAATATTAATAGAATAACCACAGTAATGACATTTTAATAGTTCTGACTGCTTATGATAGGTTAAGGAAACATCACAATGTTCACAGGTAGGAACCCAACTGCAAGCTTCACATTGAAGATGCTTTGCAAATCCTCTTCTATTTTGAAATAAAATTACTTGTTCTTTATTTTTTAATGCTTCATTAATGCCTTCAAGTAACATTTTGGAAAAGTGAGAATACATTTCTTTATCTTTTCTTGCCTGTTTAATATCAGCAACAAATATTTCAGGTAAAAGCATTCCTGAATATCTGTGTTTTAATTCTAATAGTTGATATTTACCTTCTTTTGCATTAAAATAACTTTCTAATGAAGGAGTGGCTGAACCAAGAATTGTTTTTGCATTATGAATATTAGCTAAAATAATTGCTGTGTCTCTTGCATTATATCTTGGGCTTGGATCATATTGTTTGTATGATGAGTCATGTTCTTCATCAACTATAACTAATCCTAAATTCTCAAAAGGAAGGAAAAGAGAGGAACGAGAGCCAAGAATTATATCATAACGATTCTCTTTTATT
This sequence comes from Bacteroidales bacterium, assembly GCA_041662185.1. Taxonomy (GTDB): domain Bacteria; phylum Bacteroidota; class Bacteroidia; order Bacteroidales; family P3; genus UBA10566. The sequence continues at coordinate 89,059 of JBAZSY010000002.1, read as the reverse complement.
GGGTTTCTTACCTTATTCCATATTTCTATTCTTTCTTCATGAGAAAATCTTGAATGAAATACACCAATTCGATTCCCAAAGTATTTTTCTAAACGAGTTATTAAATGACTTGTGAGGGCTATTTCAGGTAAGAGGAATAATACTTGTTCTCCTTTTTCAAGTACATGTTGAATTAGTTTTATATAAACTTCAGTCTTTCCGCTTCCTGTTACTCCATGAAGAAGTGTTACAGGTTTTTCGTTCCATTGCTCAATTATTTTATTAAAGACTTCTGTTTGTTCATTGTTAAGGATTAGTTTTTTTGTTGATAAAGAATCACTGCGATTAATTAATCGACTTTGAAGTTTCTTTTCAACCACAAATACATTATCCCTTATTAGGGTTTTTATAGCTGAATTTGATATGTTATTTTGTTTTGTTAGATCGATTTTCTTTATTTCTCCTTCTTTTTGTTTTGCAAGTGAAAGAAATATAAGCAATGCTTCGTATTGTTTTTGAAATGTTTTTTTTGATTCTAAGTGAGCAAATAACTCTTTTAATTTTTCTTCAACTTGATATTCTTGGGATAAATAAATATACTCCTCTACTTTTGGTCTATATTTGCTATTTAGTTCTTCATCTGTTATGATAATATCCTTCTTTATCATTGAGTTTAATAACGGAAGTATTTTTTCAATACCTGTTATTTTACTTATCTCATCAATTTCAAGAGATTCTTTCTTTGAAACAACTCCTAATACTTTTGATTCTTCACTGTTGAGATTAGTTATATCTCCATCAAAATCGGGGTTTATAATTATCTTTGTTTCACTTTTTAAACGTAATGCAGATGGAAGAGCTGCAGTCATTACATCACCTAAGTAACACATATAATAGTTTGCTATCCATTGCCAAAGATGAAAGCTTAATTCACTAACAATTGGTTCTTCATCTAAGATTGAAAGTATATATTTTACGCTATTTACTTTAGGAACTCTATCATGTACAGAATATACTATGCCAGAGTAAATTTTTTTATTACCAAGTTGAACAGCCACTCTTTGACCTGACTTAACAATACCATTCCATTCAAAAGGGATACGATATGTATAAGTTGAAGGCAAGGGTAGAGGTAGAATTACTTCCGCAAAAAGAGTTGTGCGTTCTTCGGTCATTTTTATTTTGCTAAGAATATCAATACAGCCCTTTCATCCTTTTTAAGAAAAAGAGTATCTCCATTAATGGCGAAATTATTTACTTTATTAAGAGCATTTAGATAGTTGGTTTCAAATGTCATATCAGCTTCAGGACAAGCCATCTTTGTTGATATTATATTATCAAATAATAATTTCTCTTTTTTTATATCATATTTTCCGCTATATCTGTTACAACCACTAAAACCTGCGAAATGAGAATTGTCTTTGCTAAACAAGATAGAAACTTTATTATCGGTTGCTGTCAACTTTGGTTTAGTTGTTCCCATTTTAATAAGTTCCCATTCTGTTTGAAATAAGTCTAATTCTTGAAGCGATAATCCATTTTTGGTTTTGTTATCTATTTTCTTCGCACTTGCTTTATCTTTTTGATTAAAAACACTACAACTTGTTAGCAAGATAGCAAGTAATATTGTTGCTAAAAAGAATCTTTTCTTCATGGATTATTCTTTGTTTTTAATGTTATTAAAGTAGTAATCAATTAGTTTTTGAGCAGCAATGTAAGCACTGATTTTATTCTCTAATATATCTTTCCTTGTTTCTAAGATTAGCTCCTTGACATTTGGATTAGTGTAGAAGTTTTCCTTTAGATGAGAATCTATTGTTTCGGATAGTATTCGTAAGTTTTGTTCATTACGTTTTTTGTAGAAATAACCATTAGCTTTTGTGTGGATTACGTATTCATTTACGGTTTCCCATATGTTATCTATTCCTTCATGAGAATAAGCAGAACAAGTAAATACCACAGGTTGCCATCCGCTTTCTGTAGTAGGGAAAAGATGTAAAGCATTTCTATATTGACCTGCTGCTATTTCTGCCTTTTGTTTATTTTCTCCTTCTGCTTTATTTATAGAAATAGCATCTGCCATTTCCATTATTCCTCTCTTTATTCCTTGAAGTTCATCGCCTGCATTAGCTAATTGAAGTAATAAAAAGAAATCTACCATTGAGTGAGCAACAACTTCAGATTGTCCAACCCCAACAGTTTCCACAATCACTATATCAAAGCCTGAGGCCTCACAAAGAATAATTATTTCTCTTGTCTTTCGAGCTACACCTCCTAAACTTCCTGCTGTAGGAGAAGGACGAATAAATGCGTTTACGTCTGTTGAAAGCTCTTCCATTCTTGTTTTGTCACCAAGTATTGATCCTTTACTTCTTTCGCTACTTGGGTCAATTGCCAATACTGCAACCTTATGTCCTGTTCCTGTTAGCATTTTCCCAAGAGCTTCAATAACAGAACTTTTCCCAACTCCTGGCACTCCAGTAATTCCTAAACGAATACTTTTGCTTGCGTAAGGAAGACAACGTTCTATAATTTGTTGAGCAATTTCCTGATGGTCATAACGAGAGCTTTCAACTAATGTAATTGCTTTCGATAGAATAGTCCTATTCCCATTTATAATGCCATCAACATAATCATCAATACTTAAGGCTTTATTCTTCTTATATTTTTTAAGAAAGTCTTCATTTACTTGATTAGGTTGCTCTATTGCTTCTTGAACTTTTAGAGCTGTATTATTATTTTCTGGGTTAGTAACTTTATCGTACATTATTTTATTTATTTTCTGTGGAACGTTATTGTGTTTGCTTGAGCAGTTGGTGTAATAACTAAATCATTAATACAAACATGCTCAGGCAGAGTTGCACAATATACTATTGTTTCTGCAATATCTTCCCCTGTTAAAGGTTTGTATCCTTGATAAGTTGCATCAGATTTTGATTTGTCGCCTTTGAAACGAACCATAGAAAATTCTGTTTCAACAGCACCTGGGCATATATTTGTTACCTTTATATTATAAGGGTTGCAATCAATTCTCATCCCTTTTGAAATAGAATCAACGGCAGCTTTACTTGCACAATAAACAGTTCCACCACCATAAACTTCTTTACCTGCTATTGAACAAATATTAATAACATGCCCAGTTTCTCTTTTTTTCATCCAAGGAATAACTATTCTTGAAACATAAAGTAAGCCTTTAACATTGGTGTCTATCATCTGATCCCAATCCTTATAGTCTCCTTCAAAGATTGGTTCTTTCCCTGCTGCAAGACCAGCATTATTTAAAAGTATATCTATATTCTTCCATTCTTTAGGTAGAGAGTTGAGATTTTCTTCAACTTCCTCTCTTACTCTAACGTCAAAGTTTAAAGAGATTACTTTTATATTATATTTCTCTTTTAATTCTTTTTCAAGCTCAATTAAACGTTCTTTTCTGCGTCCAGTAATTATTAGGTTGTATCCTAATTTAGCAAATTCAATTGCTGAGTAATATCCTATTCCAGATGTTGCTCCAGTTATACAAACTATTTTTTCCATAATTAATCCATTATTGCTTTAATACCAGGAAGTGTTTTACCTTCTAAATATTCTAACATTGCTCCACCTCCTGTTGAGATGTAAGAAATTTGGTCTCCAAATCCTGATTGATGAACTGCAGCAACAGAATCTCCGCCACCAACTGAAGAGAATGCTCCATTTTTTGTTGCTTGTGCTATGAAATCTGCAATTGCAAAAGTTCCTTTTGAAAAAGAAGGCATTTCAAATACTCCCATAGGACCATTCCAAAGAATAGTCTTAGAGTCTAATATTGTTTGTTTAAATAATTCAATAGATTTTACACCAATATCCATTCCCATAAATCCATCAGGAATCTCTTGTCCATCTGTAAATTTAATATTTGCTTCATTGTCAAACTTATCAGCAATAACATGGTCAATAGGAAGAAGTAGTTTTGTTTTATCCTTCTTTAAATCCTTCATTAATTCTTTTGCAACTTCTATTTTATCATCTTCACAAATAGAAGTACCTATATTAATTCCCATTGCTTTCAAGAAAGTATAAGTCATACCACCTCCAACAATAATATTGTCAACTATTGGGGAAAGATTTTTAAGAATTTCTATCTTTGAGCTAACTTTTGATCCACCAACTATTGCTGTATATGGTTTTGCTGGGTTATTCATTAGTTTATGAAGGTTACTAACTTCGTGTTCCATTAAGAATCCAAAATATTTATCGTTAGGGAAGAAACGTGCAATTGTTGCAGTTGAAGCATTATCACGATGTGCAGCTCCAAATGCATCATTGACATAAGCATCTCCAAGTTTTGAAATCTTTTCTGCAAAAGCAACATCTCCCTTGGTTTCTTCTGGATAGAATCTAATGTTTTCTAACAACATTACATCTCCATCTTCTAAATTCGCACTAAGCCCGGCAACTTTATCAACAAGAACTTCTTGAGTGAACATTACTTTCTTATTTAACATTTCAGAAAGATGTTTTGCAACTGGTTTTAAAGAAAATTCAGATTCAAACCCACCTTTTTTAGGCCTTCCCAAGTGTGAAATTAGAATTACAGCAGCACCATCATTAAGTAATTTCTTAATTGTGGGCATTGACTCATGCATACGTGTATCATCAGTTATATTTCTGTTTTCATCCAAAGGCACATTGAAGTCAACTCTGACCAGAACCTTCTTACCTTTGAAGTTTACATCTTTTATAGATTTCATAGTGTTGTTATTTTTATTCTTTATTTTTTCCTACAATTAAACTACAAAGGTATAAAATAAATGAGACACAAAATAGAGAAGTAGTGAAAATGAGAAGAAAAATCATTTTTAATATTATTATCTATCAAATTTTATTACCTTTGCAAAGCATTTTTTTATAGAAAGGAGGATATAGCATGATTGAAACAATTAATTTTGAGAACGTTAAGTGGTTGCATATCCTTAACCCGAGTGAAGACGACTTTGATTTTCTATTAAAAGAATATGAGTTTCACCCTCTCGATATTGAGGATTGCCGTTCTGTTAATCAACGTCCAAAGATTGACGAATACGATGATTATTATTTCTTAGTACTTCATTTCCCATTTTTTGATAAAGCGAATAAATTTGTTAGAGTAAAGGAAGTAAAGATATTTTGGGGTAAAGATTATATTGTTACAATAGGTCGTTCGCATTGGGTAGTAAAAAATCTATTCAAGGACTTACAAAAAATGCGTCAGACAAATAGTGATGAATTAGCTGATATTGTAGAAAGCTCAGATAGTTTACTATATAATATTTTAGATAGATTAATGGTTGAAACCTATACTCTTATAAACAGAATAGGAACAGAGGTAGATGGAATAAACTATGATATCTTTACTAAGAAAGCAGAAAAGGTTATTGAGCAACTTTCAATAACAAGAAAAAATATAATATCCTTAAATACCACATTTAAACCTCAAGTAAGAGTTTTTCATAAATTTGAATCAGGGGGTATAAAAGGTTATGAAGAAGATATGGAAGGATATTGGGGAAATATTTTAGACCAATATCAAAAAATGTTTGACTTAGTTGAAGACTATGGAGAGTTAATAGAAGGCTTATCCCATACTTTTGATTCTTTACAGACAAACAAAACCAATGAGATAATGAAGATACTGACCTTCATTTCCACAATTATGCTCCCATTAACACTTATTTCAGGTATATATGGGATGAATGTACATCTTCCATATATGGAGCAAGAATGGGTATTCTTAGCTATAGTTGGACTAATGGTATCTGTAGGTATAGCTTTCTTTATTTATTTCAAGAAAAAACACTGGCTATAATTCTCATTTACAACTTTAATTTTTGTTTGATTTAAACGAAATCTTTTTTCTCTAATAAGGTGTAAAATCTTGTTGAGAAAGATTATAGTGTAAATAAATGAGAGAATATTCTGATAAAAATTACCCATTAATACAAATGTAACTTATTGAAATATATCGAATAAAAATTTATTTGTGTTTTTTTTCTTCATTTAGGTGTAATATTAGTAATGTTTGTACGTCTTATCGAGATAAATTTTTAGTTTAATAATTTTAAAAGAAAAGTACTATGAAAAAATTAATCGTTTGTGTTCTTGCTATTGCAGCAATGGGAACATACACAGTTTCTGCTCAAGTTCCAGCTAAAGCTGAACAAAAGAATGAACAAAAAGCTAAACCAGCAAAGAAATCAGTAAAGAAAACTGTAAAGGTTGAAGCTAAAGAAGCTAAAGTTGAAGCTAAAGAAGCTAAGGTTGAAACAAAGAAAGCAGTAAAAGTTGAAGCTAAAAAAGCTAAAAAAGAAGTAAAGAAAGAAGCTACAAACGTAGTAAAGTAATTTCTTCTTTGTAATTTTAATGATAATAGCAGGGCAATAGTCCTGCTATTATTTTTTTTGTTTAATCCCAATATCTATTTCGATATAAAATGGAAGCTATACTCATCATTATAGCTTTTCCTATCATTCTTGCCAGTGTTATCACATAATAAACTATTCAATATTATTTATCTATACACTGAAATACTTGTTTAATATATAATCGTTATTTCATAGTATATATTTCAGTTTTTTCTTTTGTTGTATTTTTATCATATACAATTTTCACTTTAGTTTTTTATTTTTCTTAGTTTCTCAGTAATTAAAGCAGTTCGTTTAGTTGAAAATAAAGTACTTCTTTTTGAATTTATATGGAGTATAATTTGGGAAAGAGTTAATATAAATTGGGAAAGAAGAGCTTTAATTTTGTCAATAGGTTGTTTCTTTTTTTTGTTAGGTTCTGTTATTTCAGAACGGTCTATCCAATTTCTTAATATAGCTGCATTGCTTAAACTATATTTCCTTACTATATACATTTAATTTCCTTTTCCTACTATGCTATTTCTTATAAGGCGTGATGGATTCATCATTAAAACGTTTAATTGCTGTTAAAATAGTTTTGGAATCTGTTTTTTACAATATTTCTTCGTAATTTTGAAGCCAATATTTTTAATTAATAAATAATTATTTCTACTATGAAAAGAATACGCCTTGTTTTAGGATTGTTTGCACTTTTGATTTTATCTCAAAGTGTATTGGCTCAAAATAATATAGATCCTAATGTTAAGACCATAAAAATTGCTCAACAAGAAAGAGTTAAGAACGTTGAGAGAGTGCAAAATGACCCTTTGAATGCTGTAATTTATACATTAGATAATGGATTAAAGGTTTATATGTCTGTAAATAAAGATGAACCTAGGATTCAGACTTATATTGCAGTAAGAGTAGGAAGTAAGAACGATCCTAAGGAAACTACAGGGTTAGCTCACTATTTTGAACATATGATGTTTAAAGGAACTCAACATTATGGCACAACAGATTGGGAAAAAGAAAAAGTATTGATTCAAAAAATTGAAGATCTTTACGAAGTATATAGAAAAGAAACTAACAAAGAAAAGAGAGATGAGATATATAAACAAATAGATCAACTTTCTTATGAAGCTTCTAAATTAGCTATTCCTAATGAATATGATAAGCTGATGACATTAATAGGTGCTGAAGGAACAAATGCAGCAACAAGCAATGATTTTACTTATTATCAAGAGAATATACCATCAAATGAAATAGAAAATTGGGCAAAAATTCAAGCTGATAGATTTACTAATCCAGTTCTTCGTCTTTTCCATACAGAGCTTGAAACAATTTATGAAGAAAAGAATATGTCATTAACTAATGATGGAAGAAAGAAAAATGAAGCAATGATGGCAGCTCTTTATCCTAATCATCCTTATGGAACACAAACAACACTTGGTGAAGCTGAACACTTACGTAATCCTTCAATGACAAACATTAAGAACTTCTTCAATAAATATTATGTTCCAAACAACTATTGTATAGCAATGAGTGGAGACTTTAATCCAGAAGAAGCAATTAAAATAATAGAAAAATATTTTGGTAAAGTCCCTTCTAAGCCAGTTGAGCCATTTAAATTTGAATATGAAAAGCCTATACAAGAAGTAAAAACAGTTGATGTTGTTGGCTTAGAAGCAGAAAATATTACTATTGCATATCGTATTAATGCAGGAAGTTCATCTCATCAAGCTATGTTGGCTAACCTTATTGATAAGGTTCTTAATAACGGAAGTTGTGGTATTATGGATATTAATATTAATCAAAAACAACTTGCTTCACGTGCTAATTCTTCAGTTTATGACCTTAATGACTACACTGCATTTATGCTTTCAGGAACTCCAAAGAGTGGACAAAGTTTAGATCAGTTAAAAGAATTATTGCTTAAACAAGTAGATATTCTTAAATCTGGCACTTGGGATGAATCTATTCTTAAGGCAGCTATAAACAATCAAAAGCTTCAAGAAATAAAAGAACTTGAAAACAATCGTTCTCGTGCAATGAAGATGGCGTTCTCTTATCTATCTAATCAACCTTGGAAACAAACGGTTAATGAAATGGATAGAATGTCAAAGGTAACAAAAGAAGAAATCTTATCTTTTGCAAAAGAATTGTTCCAAGACAATAACTATGTTGTTGTAAGAAAACTTCAAGGAGAACCAACAAAAATAGAAAAAGTTGAAAAACCACCAATTACTCCAATAGTTGTAAACAGAGAAAACCAATCAAAATTCTTCCAAGAAATTAAAGCAAATAAAGTTAAAGATATAGAGCCAAAGTTCTTAGATTATGAAAAAGATATTCAAAAATCTAAGCTTGCTAATTCTTCTCAAATACTTTATGTACCTAATAAGGAAAACAAGAGATTTAGCTTATCATTCCAATATGATTTTGGTAAATTATCAAATAAAAGATTAGGTTTACTTAGAAATTACCAAGGTTATCTTTCAACAACAACTAAAACTCTTGAAACTTTAACAAGAGAATTTTATAATATAGCATGTGAATATACAATCCAAACAGGTCCAGACTATACAAGAGTAACCCTTAGTGGGCTATCAGAAAACCTTCCTCAAGCCTTGACTCTTATTGAAGATATATTATCTAATCCAAAGCTTGATAAAGACGTTGTAGATAATATGGTAAAAGATATTCTTAAAACTAGAAAAGATGCTAAGGCAAAACAAAGTTCATGTTTCTCTGCTCTTAATTCTTATGCTAATTATGGAAAAGAACAAAATTTCCAAGATTTTATATCTGAAAAGGAGTTAAATGAATTAATCCCAGAGATGTTAATGAATGATTTAAAAGAAATAACAAAATATACTCAAGAAGTATGGTATTATGGAGATTTATCAATAAAAGATATAAAGACATTATTAGATAAAGAACATAAATCTTCACCAAATAAACTTAAAGCTAAACCTCAGGTTAAACTAATAGATTACTTACCTACAAAAGAAAATAAGGTTTATTTTGTGCATTATGATGCAAAACAATCTTACTGTCGTCAATTAACAACAGGAGGAATTTATGATGAAGCATTAAGAGGAAATATTGCATTATATAATGAATATTTTGGGGGTTCAATGAATTCTATAGTATTCCAAGAAATGAGAGAGAAACGTTCTTTAGCTTATCAAGCTATGGCTCGATATACTATTCCTTCAAGATTAGGAATGCATAATCAAAACATTTCTCATATTGCAACACAAAATGATAAGGTTATTGATGCTTTTTCTGCATTTAATGAATTATTTGATAAAATGCCTGTATCTCAAGCAAACTTTGATTTAGCAAAGAATTCAATGATTTCATCTATGCGTACTAATAGAGATACAAGAGAAAATATAATTTATTCTTTTGTTGCAGATAGACAATTGGGAAGAAAAGTTGATGGAAGTATAGCTTTGTATAATAAAATACCTTCAATAACTTTAAATGATGTAGTGGACTTTAATAAGAAATACATTAAAGGACAACCAAAGACATATATTGTTTTAGGGAATAAAAACCAAGTTGATTTAAAAGGATTAGAAAAGTTTGGTAAGGTAGAAACCCTAAGTTTAGAAGAGATATTTGGATACTAAAATAAAAATTAAGCATGAGAATAAGATATAAGAAAAGTGTATTGTTTACACTTGCCTTGTTGTTTATAGGATTATCTACGGTTAATCTTAAAGCACAAGATATAACTAATTGGTATGGGGAGTTAAATGTATCTTCAACAACACTGCCAATAACATTAAAAATTGAAAAGAGAGCTGACACTACTATTATATTAATGGGTTCTCCAGCACAAACAGATAAAATGTTTGGAGTAACAAAACAAAGGGTAACTAAGGACTCAATTATATTTTCAATTAAGAATATGGGAGTTGTTTATAGAGGAAAATATAATGTAACTGAAGATACCATAAAAGGCTCTTTTAAACAAGGCGTGATGTTGCAAGACCTTAATTTTGGAAAGACTAAAGATATATATGAATTAGAACGTCCTCAAGAGCCAAAGCCACCTTATCCATATTTTGAACAAGAGTTAGGTTTTAAGGTTGAGGGAGTAGACTATGACTTTAAAGGAACATTAACATTGCCTTCAAGAGGAGGAGTCTATCCTTGTGTAATTCTTGTTACAGGTTCAGGATTAGAGAATAGAGACGAAGAAGTATTTGGACATAAACCATTTAAAGTTATTGCAGATTATTTAACAAGAAATGGCATAGCTGTATTTCGTTATGATGATAGGGGTTGGGCTGCAACAACACTTGATCCTAAAATTACAGAAGCAACAACACTTGACTTTGCTAATGATGCACAAGCAGCATTTGATATGTTGAAAACAAATCCTAATATTGATTCTAAAAGAATAGGCATGTTAGGACATAGTGAAGGAGGTGCAATAGTTTCTATCTGTGCTTCAAAGGATAGTGATATTAAATTTATTATTCTTTTAGCAGGTCCTGGCATGAAAGGAATAGATGTTCTTTTGCAACAAAATGAGGCTGCATTTAAGAAGGATAAAGCACCTCAATACGTAATTAATGTTCAACTTGCAGCTTTAAGAGAAACATATAAATTGATAAAAAAAGACCTTTCAAATGAAGAGATAAAAAAACGTATGAATAAATGGTTTGATGCAGAAGGTAAAAAACACAGTATGGAAGAATGGAAAAATATTCAATTCTCAAGTGATGCTTCAAGAATACAGTTTATTAGTTTTTTGACTACTAATTGGACTAAAACTTTCCTTAAGCTTGATCCTTCAGATTATTTAAAGAAAGTAAAGCAACCTGTTTTTGCACTTAATGGTACAGAGGATATTCAAGTCCTATATAAATACAATTTACCTGCTATTGAAAACGCAATGAAGAAAGCAAATAATGCACATTATACGCAATATAAAGCAGAAGGAATGAATCATTTATTCCAAGAATGTAAAACATGTACGGTAGATGAATATCAAAAGATTGAACAAACAATCTCACCAATAGTATTGAAAACGTTAAGAGAATTTATTAAGGAAAATACAAAGTAAGAAAGATAAATACAGAGTATATTTATATTTATTAAGATGAATTATTTGTGTGATTCGGAGAATAATTATAGTTTTGTACTCTTTTATAGTATACAAATCATAAAAAAAATATTTCAATGGAGAAATTACTTCTATTAGGCGACGAGGCAATTGCTCAAGCCGCTATTGATGCAGGATTATCAGGCGTATTCGCTTATCCCGGCACTCCTTCAACAGAGATTACAGAATATATACAAGATTCAAAAGAAGCTAAGGAAAAGAACATTCGTAGCAATTGGGCATGTAACGAAAAGACTGCTATGGAAGCAACTCTTGGTATGAGTTATGCAGGAAAGAGAGCTATGTTTTGTTGTAAACACGTTGGAATGAACGTTGCAGCAGACCCATTTATGAACTCTGCAATTACAGGTGTTAATGGTGGTGTTATTTATATAGCTGCTGACGACCCTTCAATGCATTCTTCTCAAGATGAACAAGACTCTCGTTATTATGGTGATTGGGCAATGATTCCTATTCTTGAACCTTCAAACCAACAAGAAGCTTATGATATGGTTCATTATGGATTTGAACTTTCAGAATATTTCCATATACCAGTCATGATACGTATAACAACTCGTTTAGCACATTCTCGTGCAGGAGTTACAATTCGTAGAGGAACAACCTCTCAAAACGAAGTTAAACTACACGAAAATCCAAAACAATTTATTCTCCTTCCAGCTAATGCTCGCCGTCAATACAAAGAGCTTATGGCAAAACAAGAAGGTTTAATGAAAGCATCATCTGAAAAAGGATTTAATCAATACTTTGATGCGGAAAACAAGAAAATAGGTATTTTAGCTTGTGGATTAGCATATAACTATTTAATGGAAAACTTCTCTGATAGAAAATGTCCTTATCCTGTATTGAAAATTGTTCAATATCCAATGCCAGAGGATATGGTTAATAAACTATATGATGAATGTGATAACATCTTAGTATTAGAAGAAGGACAACCTTTATTTGAAAAACTTATTAGAGGTTTATTAAATAAAGGAAAGAAAATAATGGGACGTTTAGATGGTTCCATCCCAAGAGATGGAGAACTTAGTCCAGCAATAGTTGGAAAAGCATTAGGCTTAGATATCCTTCAAGGTTTACCAATTCCTTCAATTGTTGCAGCTCGTCCACCAAAGCTTTGTGACGGTTGTCCTCATATTGATTCTTATCTTGCCCTAAATGAAGCAATGAAAGAACATGGACAAGGAAAAGTATTCTCAGATATTGGATGTTATACATTAGGAGCTCTTCCTCCATTCAATGCAATTTATTCAACAGTAGATATGGGAGCATCAATCCCAATGGCAAAAGGAGCTTCTGAAGCAGACTTTGAACCAACAGTTGCTGTAATAGGTGACAGTACTTTTACTCACTCAGGTATGACAGGTCTTTTAGATTGTTGTGTTGATAATGTCCCAATTACTATTGTTATATTAGATAATGGAATTACAGGTATGACAGGTTCTCAAAAATCATCTGCAACAGGACGTATTGAATCAATATGTGAAGGTATTGGAGTCGCAAAAGAACATATCAGAGTAATAAACCCTTTAAAGAAATTTCACGAAGAAAATGTAAATATCTTCAAAGAAGAAATAGCATATAAGGGAGTATCTGTTATAATCCCAAGAAGAGAATGTATAGTTTGGGCAAACAAGAAGCGTAAAGCAGCAAATAAACAATAAGAAATAGAAAAAAGATATGAAAATAGATATAATATTATGTGGAGTAGGGGGTATGGGAGCATTAAGTACAGCAGCCATTATCTCTCAAGCAGCCTTAGATATGGGAATGTATATGAAGCAAGCAGAAACTCATGGTATGAGCCAAAGAGGAGGAGATGTTCAATCGCACCTTCGTCTTTCAGACCATGAAATAGCTTCAGACCTTATCCCTTCAGGACAATGCGATATTATTCTTTCAGTAGAACCAATGGAAGCTTTACGTTACCTCCCATTTCTTAACAAAGAAAATGGTTGGGTAATAACAAACGAGAACCCATTTATCAATATCCCTAACTATCCAGAAAAAGAAACAGTTTTAGCAGAAGTTAGAAAAGTAAAGAACAGTATTGTTTTTGATGCTGATAAAATTGCAAAAGACCTTGGTAATCCAAAAGGAACCAATATGGTAGTCTTAGGAGCAGCTTCAAAATACTTAAAGATAGATATTGAAAAGTTAGAAAGCGCAATAAAAGATACATTTGGTAAAAAAGGCGATGCAGTAGTTGAAGCAAATATTAGTGCATTAAGAGCAGGACGTGCTGTTGCAGATAAAATGTAATAAAACAAAAATGTACATATATGCAAAAGGACAAGATTTTTCTTGTCCTTTTCTTTTTATATATATATGTAACTATTCAACAATAAGCTTTTTCTTAATATACCCCTTATCAGTATTTACTCCAATAATATAAATCCCTTTCGGAAAGAGACTAATGTCTATATTCTTCGTTTTATTATTTACTTTTGTCTGATAAACTTTCTGTCCTAAAGGATTATAAATTTCAATTGAATTTATTTTGTCTTGTGAAATAACATTTAAAGAATTACTTGCAGGGTTGGGATAAATTGTTGTTTGTGCCTCATATTCGATATCATTTAGTCCTAATCTATCATCATAACAATTTAAATCCTCATTAGCTACATATAGAAGATCATTTTCATTACTTGCACAAAGAAATATAGGTCCATCCATTATATTTGCTATAGGCATATCAAGAATATATTTTATACTTCCTATTCCATCAATCCATTCATCCCAATCATTTTCAATTGTTATTTTTTTGCGAAATTCCCCATTCTCAAGAGTTATAGTATCAACTGCGGTTATATTTCTTGGTAACGAATAAGAAGATTTATAAAAGTCATATTGATAAAAGATATCCCCAACATTTAATGAGAAATCATAAAGTAAAATTTCATCGTTGATATTCGTGTCTTTTAAAACCCACCGTTGATTATCTTCTCTTAAATAGAATGCTGCTTCCCAGTTGCTATTTAAATCGGGGGAGTTACTTTTTATAATTTTATAGGTATTATTATTAATTATGGTATCACCATCAACTTTATAAGTAAAGTTAGTATAAACACTCCAACCATACCAACTAACACCCTGTGAGTTATTCCATTTTAAACCATCAACTAAATACTGAGAATAAGCACTTGTGCCAATAAGCATTATTACTAATATTGTAATTAACTTTTTCATAAGGCTATAATTTTATAAAGGTTTTACCATCTAATATTTCTATATTTGAGGCTAATTCTAATTCTTTAAGAGCTTTTTATTTATATACCCTTTATCAGTATTTATTCCTATAATATATATCCCTTTTGAAAGAGAATTAATATTGATATTTTTTGTTTTGGAATTTACTTTTGTTTGATAAACTCGTTGTCCTAAAGAATTGTATATTTCTAAATACTTTATTGTATTATCTGAGCTAATAGTTATTGACTCACTTGCTGGGTTAGGATAAATAGAAACTGTATTATCTTTTTCTTCTACTTTATTAATTCCCATTAAAGGAGTAAAGCAATCCACATCTCCATAATGATATTGCAACTCTCCATTATATTCATAACAACGATTATTTCCTCCATACATGCAAGTAGTCATATTGACAGTTAAATCATATAATAATCCTTGGCTACAACCTATTCCTTCTACCAATTTCCCAACAACATAATAAGGTGTAATTGTGTCTCCTGCAATACCAATGGAATATTCTCTTCTTTTGATGTTGGATATCAAAATTGTATCTATGGAAAGAACTTTAAACGTTAAAAAATCAACGCTACTAGCAAATGTATCTCCAACAGAAAGAGAGAAATCACAAATTAATCCACTATTTATAGAACCACCTTCAATGTATATTCCTTTGTAGAAAACTTGTCTTTGACTATTTTCTCTTAATCCGCCAATACATTGAGCAGTAACTGGATTAAAGACAGAATCTGTGAATAAATATAATTTTTTATAAGTTTCACTTTCGATCAATGTATCTTCTTCTGTAAGTGCATACCTCCTATAATAATAATCACCTCCACAATCCCAGTAATCATCTGTCCAAATTTGAACACCAGGTTTAACCATTGGAATATATGTGTATTCTTGTGCTTGTGTTGGTCCGCAAAATAGAGTAAGAATAAACCCGAAAACTATATTATAAACATGTGTTTTCATTGCTATTTTTTATTATATAATATTGAACTGCAATGTTCGTAAAAATTATTGATATCAACAAATAAATTTAGTTGTTTTTTTAGAATGAATTAGTAATTTGATTTCAGAATACAAAGTCTTGTTGGGAAAAATCCTTATATAAATGTTCTTAAATGGCGATTTTATATATTTAATCACCGTATAAATTCACATAAACCTTATTTAAATTCGCTACGATGCCCATCGTAGCGAATTTATGATGCCCATCGTAGAGTTACTACAATGGGCATCGTAATTTTTAACTTTTATTTAGTTAGGGATTTTACTTTTCGATTTCTAATGCTTCTAATAGAAGAAGTTTAGTCTTGCAAAGATACATTATTTCTTCATTGAAATCAATATTTAGATACATTATTTTATATTATTTTTTGGTATTAAATATAGAAGAAGAGTACAAAAAAGTGGTTGCCTCAATGAGACAACCACCTCCAAAAGTAAATTTAATTATTAACTAAAAACTTTTAGTATAGTACTATAAGCTTTTGAGTTCTACTTGTTGTTTTATTTTGGATCCTAACATAATAAACACCCTTAGCAAAATTGTTTACGTCTATCGTTTGTTCAACTTTTCCGTTAACTGCTTTTGCTGTTGTTTTATAAATTAGTTTCCCTTGTACATCATTTATTGCTATATCAGTTTCTCCTTCAACTCCACTTACAACTAATTTTGTTGTACTTGTTGCTGGGTTTGGATACATAGTTACGAAGAACTTATTTGCATCAATATCATTTAATCCAGAAACAGAATCCGTTTTAAATGTTATTATATTTCCATAAGTTTTATCATCTGTTTGTGCATAAGCTCTTACGTCATATTGAGTATTTGCTGTTAATCCTGTTACATTTGCTGTTATTGTTGTAGTTCCTGTTACAGTAACATCAATTGCTCCTGTCCAAGTCGATGTAGAGGTTAATTTATATTCAAAACCTTGAGCTGTTATGGTTTCACTTCCAGTAGTAATAGTTCCATTTAATGTAGCTGTTGTTGTTCCTATTGAAGTTGCAGGATTTGTTAAAACATTTGGAGCTACTATTGCAGGAGTTGAGAAGTTTTGAGTTGTACCATAAATAGTACCTGAGGCAGTAGTTACAAAAGCTCTAAACTCATAAGCAGTATTAGCTGTTAATCCTGTTAGAGGATAAGTAATTGTTGTTCCTGTTGCAGCTTGTGTTGTCCATGTAGTTGCAGTTGCTAACTTCCATTCAAAACCTTGAGCTGTTATTGTTTCACTTCCTGCAGTAATAGTTCCATTTAATGTTGCAGCAACTTGTGTTATTGTTGTTGCTGGATTAGTTACAACTGTTGGTGCTACTATTGCTGAAGTTGTAAAGTTTTGAGTTGTTCCATAAATAGTACCTGATGCAGTAGTTGCAAATGCTCTAAATTCATAAGCAGTATTAGCTGTTAATCCTGTTAGAGGATAAGTAATTGTAGTTCCAGTAGCCGCTTGTGTTGTCCATGTAGTTGCACTTGCTAACTTCCATTCAAATCCTTGAGCTGTTATTGTTTCACTTCCTGCAGTAATAGTTCCATTTAATGTTGCAGCAACTTGTGTTATTGTTGTTGCTGGATTAGTTACAACTGTTGGTGCTACTATTGCTAAAGTTGTGAATTGTAGTGTTGCGCCATAAGTTGTGTCTACTGATGTTTCTACATAAGCTCTAAATTCGTATTGAGTATTTGCAGTTAATCCGTTTAGTATATATGTAAATGGTGTTGTTCCTGTAGCTACAGGTTGTGTTGTCCATGTAGTTGCACTCGCTAATTTCCATTGGAAGCCTTTAACTAAGATTGGATTTGTAGCTTGTACATAAGAACCATTTAATGTTGTAGAAGTTTGTGTAGTTCCTGTTTGTTGAACTGTTGTAACAGTTGGAGCCAAGTAACCAATTGTAGAGAATGTTTGAGATGCCCATGAAGAATAATTTCCTCCACAATTTGCTCTTACATATACAATATAACTTGTTCCTTGGGTTAAGCCTGGCAATTGGTATGTTGGTGTGTTAACATCAATTGGTGTTGTTGTATCTAAACGTACTTGCCATGCAGTTTCTGAGCCGCCTGCTGTCCAGTTTACTGTTGCTGTTGTATTGGTTATGGTTGCTGTTGGTACGGTTACATTGGTTGGTGATGTACATGGGGTGGAAATAATATCAATCACAAGATCATCCATATAAGCATAAGCTCCAGTAGTTGCATATGCATTTTTTAATACAATGTATGATCCTATTCCATTATAAGCATTAAAATTAACTTCATATTCTGCCCATGTTCCTGTTGTAGGAGCTATTATAGTAGTAACAGAATCAAATGTTGAAACATCTGTTGGGTCAGACATAATACCTATCACTAATTTATCAGCTGAATTATTATTTTTATAATAAAATCTCATCATTAGTGTATTTATAGGATTAATATTTATATCAATAGGAGGCATCACTGCAATATTATATGTTCCTGATGTTCCTGCATAAAAATATAAACAATTACTTGTATGACCACCTGTATTTACATAAGGACGTATTCCTGAGGTGTAAGTATTTATTCTTGACCAACAAGTTGGCATAACAGATTCTCCTGTTCCATATGTATCAAAATTTTCTGTGTAAGGAAATGTTGAAATTCCTTCACAAGATGTATTAAATGCGGAAATAGCAGAAGCTTCTGATAATTGTATTCCACAATCTGTTTTTATATAAGCATTATATGAAGAAGAATGATTAAGTCCTGTTAAAGTATAAGGATTTGATGTAATATGAATAGAATCCCAATCTGTTGAAGTTGTAGATTTATAATATAACCACCAAGCATTATCAGACTGTCTCCCATTTACCCAAGAGAATTCAGCATCTGTTGTTGTAATGTTTGAAGCTTGTAGGGCTGTTGGTATTGCACATGAGGATAAAGTATCATCTATTTGTATATCATCTAAAGACAAATATCCTCCGCCAGCATTAGCATTTCTTACAAATGCAATTCTGTAATTTCCAACAAACGAACCAAGAGAAACCTCGTTTTCTACCCATGATGTTGTTTGAGGAGTTGAATTCATAATTTTTATGAAATTTACTGTGTCATTTGCAGAAGCAATATCTCCATTTGTTGTTATGTCATAAATATATAAAGATATTTCATCTGTATATGAAGAACTGCTTTTCTTTGTCCAGAATTTAATTCTTTCATTACCTGTTAATTCCATTTTTGGAGAAATTAACCAATCGGAATTAATATATGTGGATCCAGATCCTCCATACATGTATGCTGTAGCAGATCCAGAATGAATATAAGAACTTGTCGTTGATCTTGTCCAATAAGAAGAAGAATTCCCTCCATTAAAATTAATCCAACAGTAAGGATGAGAATAATTGCTTGGAGATATAGCATTAGCTGTAGTTACCCATGTATTTTCAAATCCTTCTGTCCATGGAAAACTTGAAATTGCATCACATGTTGTTCTAAATGATAAAACAGATGTCGATTCTGATAATTCGCTACTACAATCCGTTTTCATGTAAATATCATATGCTGTATTTGAGGTTAAATTATCTAATGTATAAGGATTATTGAATATTTGTATTGAATCATAACTTGTTGAATCTGATTCTTTATAATAAACCCACCATGTCGCATCCCCAATATGTCCTTCAACAAAATTAATATCTACTTGAGTTGGAGTTATATTTGAAAAGGTTATGTCTGAAGGACGCATACAATTAGGTAATTCTTCAACTGATACATCATCCAATCTCAAATTAAATCCATCAGGACTGCCTTGACGAACAAAAGCTATGTATCGATTACCAACGTATTGACTAAGATTTACTTCATATTCTTGCCAAGAACCTACAGGTAGCATTTGGTTAAATACTTGAGTAAATTCTGGCATATTTCCATATTGTCCCATTCCTGTTGTATCTAATACAATGTCTTCATCTGATATAAATATTGATATTTCATCTGGTTCTAATGTTGAAGAAGAAGATCTCATAGCCCAGAAACGCAACCTTTCATTTCCTTGTAATGTAATTTGAGGAGAAATTAACCAATCATTATGGTCTGTTGTTCCATAATCAGTATAACATCTTGCAGAACCATTGCCTGAGTGAGCGGTAGAACTACTTGACACAAAAGACCAAATTCTTTCTCCTGAACCTGTAGAAGAAAATGTTGTTGTCCCCTTATCAATAACAGTCCAACAATTAGGAGCAGGTTTATTACCTGGATTTATAGCAGGAACCCAATCTAATTCAAATCCTTCATTCCATGGGAATTGTGTTATTGTTCCATCACAAAGAGTATTGAATACTGAAATATCTGAAGCTTCTGATAATGTCATACCACAGTCTGTTCTCAAATACCAATTATATGTAGAAGAATGATTCAACCCTGTTAAATTGTATGGGTTAGAATTAACAGGAATAGAATCCCAATCTGTAGAATTTATAGGTTTATAATATAACCACCAATTTGCATCTCCAAAATTACCTTCTGTCCATGATAAATCTACACCAATTGTTGTTGAATTTGATGCAACTAATTGAGTTGGTTTTGCACAAGCTGGAATATAATCTATAATAACATCATCTAACCAATAATAGTAATTGTATGCAACTGTTACATGTTTAAAAGCAATATAGTTTCCTATACCTGTTAGTGTTGTATTATTAAACGGTATTTCATATTGTGTGTAGGCAGTCGATGTTGGCTGGATAGTTTGAACCAATTCAAAAGTTGATGTGTCTGCTGGGTTAGACATAACGCCTACTAAAATATTTCCTGAAGAGGTTGTACTTTCCGCCTTTAACATAAACTTAACTTTAAGTGTATTTATATCAGCATTTAATTGTGGAGTTATTGCATAAGTAGGAGCAGAAGCAGAAGCCGATTGAAATCTCAAATTTGCAGGAGCACTATATGCGTTTGCAGTTACTATAGAAGGATAAGGTGTTGTGGTATTCAAAATTGGTCTAAACCAACAAGAAGGGAATGTCCCTGAAGATATTCCATAAGAGTCAAAATTTTCAGAGTAAGGGAATGTTGATATTATATCACAAAGTGTATGGAATGTATATACTGAACTTGGTTCTGAGAATTCGGCGCCGCAGTCGGTTGACATGTAAATGTTATATCCAATACTCGGATTTAGGTTTTGTAGTAAATAAGGGTTTGTTGTTACGTATACAGAATCATAATTAGTTGCGCCTGCTTCTTTCCAATAAAGCCACCACGCATTGTCCGTTGTGTTTCCTGGTGTCCAGCTCATTTCAGCTTCAGTTGTAGTAATATTAGAAGCTGTTAATTGTGTTGGTTTTGCACAAGCTGGAATTTCGGAAATAACAAGATCGTCGAGATACATATAATTTGAAGAACCAGAATATGTAACTTTAAAAGCTATAAATCTTCCTTGTCCTTGATATGGAGCAAAGCTAACTTCAAAATCTTCCCAAACACTAGTAACTGATGGAGAAAGATTCTCTATTTCATAAAATGTTGAAATATCATTAGGATTAGCCATTACTCCAACAGAAATATTATAAGCTGAAGAAGTCTTTCTTAACTTGAAATTAGCTCTCAATGTATTTAATGGTAATGTTGCATCAAAACAAGGTGTTACTGCTAAATTATATCCTGATGCTGCATAAAAATACATTGAACCTGGAGCTGAATTATTTGTAGTTGATATGTAAGGATAACTTGTTGTTGATTTATTTATCCAACAAGTAGGGAATGTTCCTGAACCTGTTCCATATGTATCAAAAGAATCTGTATAAGGAAGTGTTGTTATTGCTGCACATGGAGCCGTTGTTATAGATATAGGATTAGTTGCTTCTGATAATTCACTAACACAATCTGTTCTTAAATAAATATTATATGTAGTATTTGATATTAGGTTTTGTAATAAATGTGTATTTGCATTAACAAGAACAGAATCATAATCTGTTGCTGTTGCTGTTTTATAATAAAAATACCATGGAGCATCCCCTTGGTTTGCTGGAGTCCAAGTTAATTCAGCTTCTGTATCAGTAATGTAATTCACAGATATATTTGTTGGACGAGCACAAGCAGGAATATCAGAAATTGATATATCGTCTATATTTAGATAATACCCTCCTGTTGTATTTCTAACAAATGCTATTTGATAATCGCTATTATAAGAACTTAAATTAATTTCATATTCAGTCCAATCTGATGTAGGAATTTCTGTATTAGGCATTAGTTCTACAAATAAGCTAGTATCAGCTTCTGCATCTACCATTCCATTAGTTGTAACATCCAAAATTTTTAATGTAAGTATTTCTGTATATGATGTTGAATATCCTTTTGCCCAAAAACGTAATCTTTGATTTCCTGTTAAAGAAATTGTTGGAGTAATAAACCAATCTCCAGATAAACCTGCAGAAGTTGAACCGCTATACATTTGTAAGGCACCACTTCCTGTATGAATATATGATGATGAAGTTGTTCTTCTCCATACTCCGTTCGATTGAGAGCCCCCATCTATATTTGTCCAACACCAAGGGTGCGTACCTGTATTTAATCCCCAAGCAACATACCATGCACTTTCAAATCCTTCATTCCAAGGGAAGTCTGAAATTGATTCGCACTGCATTCCAACATTAATTGTTTCTGTTGAAAGTGTTGTATCTCCACTTGTACATATAGCAGCCAATCTAACTTGATAAACAATACTTGATTGTAATCCATTTAATGTGAATGGATGAGAATAAGCATCAGTGCTTTGCCAAGTACTTACATCTAAAGGTTTGTATTCAACAATCCATGATACAACATTTGCATCATCTGTTGCATCCCAATCCAACTCAATTGAATTAGGAGTTGCATTAGCTTCAATATCGGTTAAACCTGTTGGGATAGAACATGATGGTGTATAATATATAGTTAAATTATCAATATACATGGCATTTGTTGCTCCATAACCCTGAACTTTAAAAGCAATATATTGACCTGTCCCTTGATAATTTGAGAAGTTTACATTAAATCCTTCCCAAGAACTTGCTGATGAAGGAGATAAGTTGGTAATTGAATCAAAAGTGGTAGTGTCTGTTGGGCCTGACATGACTCCTACTGTAATATTATAAGCAGCATTACTTTTATACAATTTGAAGTATGCACTTAAACTACTAATAGAAATTGATGGATCAATAGGAGGAGATGCAAGATAATTATATGCTCCTGAAGCTGCATATAAATACATTGAACCTGGAGCAGAATAATTTGTTGTAGCAATATATGGATATGCATTTGAAGTAATCTTTTTCCAATAAGGTGAAGGGAATACAGATGTGCCTGTTCCATAGGAATCAAAAGATTCTTCAAAAGGCAAGTCTGCTATTGCTGTTACAAAAGTTACAAGACGATAAATACTTTCTCCAGAAGAACAATCAGAATTAATTCTAACTTCATAAGCAGAATCTTGATATAATCCCTGAAGCAAATATGGAGAAGTTGCATTTTGAATTTGAATAGCATCTCCCCATGTTTCAGATTTTAATTTATATTCTAATGTAGTATTAATATTTTGAGCATCTGATATCCATGTAATATCTGCAGAAGTAGATGTTATATTCATAGCAGATAAGTTAGAAGGAGAAGGGCAATTTGTTGAAATTAAGGTAATATTATCTATAGCAGCTGGAGGTTGAGTTCCTCCACTTCCATCATTTCTCCAAACAAAAATAAGTTTTACTGTATTTCCTGCTGAACCCATTAAAGAGGCAGGAATATCATAATACTGACGTCCAGATAAGAAATTTAAATAATTGTTTACTCCATTATTAGTAATTAATTGTGGACTTGTAAAAGCTGCTGCCGCATAAAAAGGAGTTGTTGTAGAGCCAACATAATTTGTATCATTTGGCACTAAATATACTTTCACATAGTCATAACTAGATTCACCTTGACAATTAAAGTCAAAAGCAAGTTGATAAAAGGCTGATCCATCAGAAACAATAGACCTAGTTGCAGTTACAGTATATACAGAGGAAACAGTATAATTATTCGAAAGAGAATCATTCGAAATATACATAGATGTTCCAGAGAAGCCTGCTGCGTTTACGGCTTGACCAAAACACCATCTATTTACACATGAGGAATTGCTTAAAGTCCATTGTGTAATTTCATTTGGATCTTCAAAGTTACACGAATAAGGTAATGCCGCAGGAGTTTGCGTCCAACCTTGAATAGCGAATATTATCGCTATCAGAGAAAATAAAAAACGTTTCATTTTTTTTAATTGTTTTTGGTTAATAAATAATGTACATGTTATATTTTAATATAAACTTTATTCGTTAATGATACAAAATCACAATCAATAATAATCAAAAAATATAAATATATTATAGCTATATTTTGTTCCCTTTTTTAAGACAGTTTTTAATCATTATGATTTGTTTGTTTTTCCTTTCTTTAATCAATTTTACAAGCTCTTTTACAACATTTTCATGATTGGGAGAGTCAACACGTAAAAAAGATTGTCTAGCTAATTCTCTCGAAATTCCTAATCTTTCACTAATTTTTACCCAATCTCCATTTCTTTTTTGATAATAAATTTCTTGTAATAATTCAATATATTCATTTGGACATTTATTCACATTTATCTGTTTAATTATTGTCTTGTCATCATCTTCTTTCTCGTAATTAATTTGTAATTCTTTTTCGTTGGAATTTTTATATCTCATATTAATTTGTATTTTTGTTGTTCATTTGTTGTTTTATTCTATAAAATAGAATAAGAATGCGGCAAAATTAATTATTTGTCGCGAATAAAACAAGAATATTAGTAATATAATTCTAATTTATTTCATTTATGAATGATATATGCTTAAGAATCAAAGATATAATTGATAGAGAGTTCAATGGTAATAATAGTGCTTTTTCACGAAAAGTAGGTATTTTAGAGCCAACAATACGCTCTTATTTGTCAGGAAGCATCCCGAAGGCAGATAAAATAGCAACAATTTGCAGTAAATTAGAAATATCTTGCGATTATTTGTTGCTCGGGAAACAAGAAGATAAAGCAAATAATTCGCAAAAGGTTAATAGTATAGAAATAAAGGGAAACGAAAACAAAATAAATAATAGTGATTGCTTTGTTTTATTAAAAAAGAAAGACGATCAAATTGATAAATTACTTGATATAATTGATAAAATAGCATCAAGTAAAAGATAAATATAGATACAATAATTACATTTGATTAACGAAAAAATTAAACATAAGAATTCTCATTTGGTAGATTTTACCAACCAATAATATTTAATCCAAAAAAGTTTGTAATTTAGATTTATTTATTTCTTATCTATTCTCATTTTATAGAATGAACGATAAACAAAGTAAATTGCTATTAGGAAGAATACTATTCCAAAGTATGGTGCAATATCACGGAAAGCTTCTGATATAGATATTTCCATTGCAAGTAATCCAAATAGGGTTGTGAATTTAATTATTGGATTAAGAGCAACTGATGAGGTGTCTTTGAATGGGTCACCTACCGTGTCACCTACTATTGTTGCATCGTGAAGAGGCGTTCCTTTTTGTTTCAAGTCTACTTCAACAACTTTCTTTGCATTATCCCATGCTCCTCCTGCGTCTGCCATAAAAACAGCTTGAAATAGTCCAAAGAGTGCTATTGAAATAAGATAACTAATAAATAATGATACTGCTTCTATTCCTCCTATGCTTGATGGCGAAGAGAGACAAGCTATTCCAAGTGCAAAGAAAAAGACTACTATAAAGATATTGAACATACCTTTTTGTGCGTATTGTGTACAAATCTTAACAACTTCAATACTATTTTTTTCATCTGCTTTCTTTGGCGCTTTAGGGTCAAGGTTAATATTTTTCTTTATGTATTCAACTGCTCGATAGGCTCCTGTTGTAACTGCTTGTGTTGATGCTCCAGTGAACCAAAAGATTACTGCTCCTCCCAATAAGAATCCTAATATTGTGTAAGGGTTAAGGATATTAAGTATTGTTGCTGGGTCAATTCCAAGGGTTTTTTCTATCATAAGAATTAATGAAAATATCATTGTGGTTGCTCCAACAACTGCTGTTCCAATTAGTACGGGCTTTGCTGTTGCTTTGAATGTGTTCCCGGCTCCATCATTTGCTTCAAGATAGTATTTTGATTTTTCCCAATCAGGTTTAAATCCAAAATCTCTTTCTATTTCTTGGTCGATGCCTTCTATATCTTCAATTAAAGATAGCTCATATACTGATTGTGCATTGTCGGTTACTGGTCCATAAGAGTCAACAGCAATTGTTACTGGCCCCATTCCTAACATTCCAAAGGCAACTAATCCAAATGCAAAGATTGAAGGGTAAACCATTATACCCCCTAATTGCATACTTATTGTATAGGCAAAGAACATTAATATAATAAATACTAATCCTGTCCAAAATGCTCCAAAGTTTCCTGCAACAAAGCCTGAAAGTATATTTAATGATGCTCCTCCTTCTTGAGAAGCTTTTACTACTTCTTGAACGTGTGCAGATTTTGGAGATGTAAATCGTTTGGTTACTTCTGGTATAAGGGCAGCTCCTAATGTTCCACAACTAATTATTAATGATAGTATCCACCATAAATCTGTGTTTCCACCAACTACAGGTATCATTATATAGCTTATTATAAACGTTCCAATTATTGAAATAATAGATGTTATCCATACAAGATTAGTAAGAGGTCTTTCAAAGTCTAATTCGTCAGTCTTTCCGTATTTGAATTTACTAAATGCGTTATTAATCCAAAATGAGAAGATAGATGTTGCTACCATAAGTATTCTCATTGTAAATATCCAAACAAGAAGTTCTCTTTGTGTTTCTACATTATTTATTGCAAGTAGTATAAATGAAATAAGAGCAACTCCTGTTACACCATAGGTTTCGAAACCATCAGCAGTTGGTCCAACAGAATCTCCTGCGTTATCTCCTGTACAGTCTGCAATAACACCAGGGTTTCTTGGGTCATCTTCTCCAATTTTAAACACAACTTTCATAAGGTCTGATCCTATATCTGCAATCTTTGTAAATATACCTCCTGCAATACGAAGTGCTGATGCTCCTAATGATTCCCCAATTGCAAAGCCAATAAAACAGGCCCCGGCTAAATGGGTTGGCATAAGAAGTAGTATTACTAACATTAAAAATAATTCAACGCAAATAAGGACAACCCCAATACTCATTCCTGCATTTAAAGGTATGTTAAGAAGGTGAAGAGGACTTCTTCTTAAGGATGCAAATGCCATTCTTGAATTAGCAAGAGTATTCATTCTTATTCCATAAGCTGCAACAGAATAAGAGCCTAATATCCCTATTACTGTCCAAGATAAGATTAATAGTACTCCTCCAATTCCAAATGTTTCTCCATTTTCTCCTTTTGCCAAGAACCCAAAGTATAATCCTACAGCAACACCAATAAATATAAATAGTATTGCAAGTAATTTGCCTTGTTGTTTTAAATAAGTGCGGCAAGTTTTGTAGATTACTTGAGATATATCAAGCATGGACTTATGAGATGGGAGTTTTTTTACCTTAATAAAATGATATAATCCAAATAAAAGACCAAGTGTTGTGATTAAAAATCCCCAATGTAGTATTCCAAATTCATGGATAGCTTGAGGTATTTTTAAATCTGCTTCACTAGCAAATATAATTGCTGGAGATAATAATGCTATGGCTAAAGGAGTAGATTTCTTCATAATAAAAAAATATTTGATGGTTAATTTCTCTTTTTAATACCTTGCAAAGATAAATAAGAATAAATGTAAAAACAAAATTTATTTTGATTATTCTCTGTTTTATTCCCTTTTTTCTTCTATAGTCAAGTTTACTTTGTTTTTTAGATTATTTTTGTACCTTGAATATATTCATTATTTAGATTCATAAATTGGTTTAAAATGGTAGAATTAGGCTTTTTAATTCTTGGAATTGCTACAGGTATTTTATCTGGTTTGTTTGGTATTGGTGGGGGTATTATTATGGTTCCTTCTCTTATTATGATTTTTGGAATGAATATATTAGATGCAAATGCTGCCTCATTAACCTCAATGTTGTTGCCTGTTGGTATATTAGGTGTAATTGCTTACTATAAGGCAGGAATGATTAATGTTAAAGATTCATTATTGCTTGCAGCAGGTTTGTTTGTGGGTTCATTTTTTGGTGGAGAATTTGCTGTTAATATGAGTCAAGTTTTTCTAACAAAGCTTTATGCAGGAATTTTATTATACATAGCAATTAGTTATTTTGACATTCCTTCCTATTTTAAAAAGAAAAAAGAAGTAAATCAAAATGAGAAAATAACTAATTTGCAGAAACCTTTTTTTGTTTATGTTTTAATAGGAATTGCAGCAGGAATATTTGCTGGGCTTTTTGGAAAAGGGGGCGGAATAATTATAGTTCCAATGTTAATAGGGATTTTACATTATAACCCTAAGGCAGCAGCAGCAACTTCATTGGCTGCATTGCAATTGCCTGTTGGTTTGCCAAGTGTGATAATTTATGCTCAAAATGGTCACTTGAATATTATTGCAGCAGCTTTTATTGCTATTGGAATTATTGCTGGTACGTTTTGGGGTTCAAAAATAGGAATGAAATTGCCATCTGCAATATTTAAAAAGGTATTTGCAATGTTTTTAATTATTGTTGCTATCTATATGGTATATAAATACGTTTAATTATTTGCATATAATTGCTTGGGTTAATAATCCTATTATTGTTTTACAGAACTTGTTTGATATATTAAGAAGTAAAGGTATAATTTTTTATTCTACTTTTCTATCTTGAAGCTTTTGGGAATAAATATTTATTATTATTGCAAACAAATTATATTGGCTTTACGTTATAAACAAATATTGTATTTATTAGAATATGGAAAAGAAAAAAATGTTCATTAAAAAAATAGAGCAATCTGTTAATGGAGGCTTGTATAATGTTTTATTACAGGAAGAAAGTGGAGCCAGAATGCTAAATGTAATGATAGGAGAGTTTGAGGCAAAGAAAATGTCTATGACAATTGATGAAATTGAATCTCCAAGACCATTAACATATGATTTATTTTATAGCGTATTAAGTGGATATGATATTAAAATTGAAGAGGTAATTATTACTAAATTCTTTGAAGGGGTTTACTATTCTTCAATTCTTTGTTATGATGGTATAAGAAAGAAAACATTTGATGCTCGCACTTCGGATGCAATAAATATGGCTCTTAAATATAAATCCCCTATCTTTGCAAGCGAAGAAATATTAAATGATGTTGGGTTCTTATTGGATGAAAAAGAAAAGGAAGATGTTGAGATACAAGAAATACCAATTATTATACAGCATTCTTCTAAAGCTGAAATAAATGATTTGGAGAAATTGCTTGAAGATGCAGTTAAAAAGGAAGATTATGATTTAGCTGCTACATTAAGAGATAGTATAGAAAAGCTCAAAGAAGAACAAAATAATAAAGATAAAAAATAAATATTCTATATGTCATTATTAGAGATTAAAAACCTATATTGTTCAATTAAAGGGAAAGAAATCCTTAAAGGAGTTAATTTAACAATCAATAAAGGAGAGGTTCATGCAATAATGGGACCGAATGGTAATGGAAAGAGTACTCTTGCTTCTGTTATTGCAGGAAAAGATACTTTTGAAATTACACAAGGAGAAGTAATTTATAAAGGTAAAAATTTATTAGAATTGCCAATTGAGGCTCGTGCTGCAGAAGGTATATTCTTAGGATTTCAATATCCTGTAGAAATTCCAGGAGTTAGTATTTCTAACTTTATGAAAACTGCTATTAATGAGCAAAGAAAATATAAAGGACTTGACCCTATGCCTACCATGGAGTTTATGAAACTTATGGAAGAAAAGAAAAAGATTGTTGAAATGAATGCTAAGTTAGCTAATCGTTCAGTTAATGAGGGCTTTTCAGGAGGAGAAAAAAAGAAGAATGAAATCTTTCAAATGGCTATGCTTAATCCTTCCCTTTCAATATTAGATGAAACTGATTCAGGATTAGATATAGATGCTTTGCGTATTGTTGCATCAGGAGTTAATGCTTTACGTTCTCCAGAAAATTCAACAATACTAATTACTCACTATCAACGTCTTTTAGATTATATTATTCCTGATTTTGTTCATGTTCTTTACGAAGGAAAAATTGTTAAGACAGGACCAAAAGAATTAGCAAAAGAATTAGAAGAAAAAGGTTACGAATGGCTTAAGTATGAATAGTTTTAAGAAAGCGACAAGACCAAGGGAAGAAGATTTCAAAGATTTTAGTTGTAATATTCCACAACTTAGTACCTATCGTATTAACCAATATAATGGGTTTTTCTTTGAAAAGAATAATGATACCAATATCGATAAAGGGATTATTATTTGCAGCATAAATACGGCAAAGCAAAAGTATAAAAATATATTAGAAAACAAAAATTTACTTGACTTATCGGATAATGATGACAAAGGTATTTTTATTTATATTCCTAATAATACAGACTTAGATACACCTTTGCAAATATTGGATATTATTAAAACAGAGGAGCCTTTATTAATAGGTTCAAAAAATGTTATTATTGTTGGAGAAAATAGTAAGTTAAAACTTATTTGTTGTGATGATTCAGTAAATAATAATATAAGCAATTCCAATAATAGCATAAAAATATTCTTAGAAAATAATTCTTCTTTGGAATATTATAAGATGGAAAATATCAATGATTCATCTTCAATATTTACTGATACAAATTTTGTTTTAGGAAATAATTCAGAGCTTAAAACATTTTGGTTGAGTCTGAATGGAGGAAACATAAAAAATAAATTAGTTGTTTCTTTTGAAGGAGAATATTCAAGAGCAGAGCTAAATGGATTATATTTAGTTGATAAAGAACAATTGGTAGATAATCAAATATCTGTTTATCACAATAAACCTAATTGCATTTCAAATCAACTTTACAAGGGAATACTTGATGATGCCGCTAAGGCGCAATTCAAAGGACATGTATATGTTAAAAAAGATGCTGTTCATACAGAGGCAATGCAAAACAATAGAAATATTCTTTTAACAGATAAAGCAATTGTAAATACACAACCTTTCTTAGAAATATATAATGATGATGTGAAATGTTCTCATGGAGCAACCATAGGACAATTAGATGAGTCAGCAATGTTCTATATGCGTAGTAGAGGAATTTCTGAAAGAAGTGCAAAGATGTTATTAATGTATGCATTTTGTAATGATGTATTATCAAAAGCCTCACTTGAAGAGTTAAAAGACAGATTACAAGATGTTATAAAACGTCGTTTGCATGGAGAATTATCAAGTTGTGAAAATTGTGTTTTAAATTGCAATGCTCCTTGTGGATCTTTTGATATTGATATGTCTAAAATTCAATAATAATTATGAATATGAGAGTTGCTTTATTTGGAAGAACGCCAAAATGTGAAGATATTATTTATGTTCAAAATCTTATTCTGGATATTGAAAAAGAAAACTCTTGTATAGTTATCTACAAACCTTTCTATGAAAAAATAAAAGATGAAGTCTGCTTTACCAAAGAGGTTAAGTTATTTGAAACCAAAGAAGGTTTACAAAAGGAAGCTGATATGTTACTTTCATTAGGGGGTGATGGTACTTTACTTGATACATTACCTCTTATTAATAATTCTCAAATCCCTATACTTGGAATAAATATTGGACATCTTGGTTTTTTAACATCAGTAGGGAGAGATGACATCCCTTCTTTATTAGAAGAATTAAACCAAAAGAAATTTGACGTTGAAAATCATTCTATATTGAAGGTTGACGATAATCTTTTGGATATTAATCATAAGTATGCTCTTAATGATATCTGTCTTCGTTCGGCAAAAGCAGGAGAATTATTAGATATATCAATATATATTGATGATGAATTTTTAGCGACATATACAGCGGATGGAATAATAGTAACTACTCCAACGGGTTCAACTGCTTATAATATGAGCGCAGGAGGTCCAATTATTTCTCCAAAGTCTTCTTGTATTGGCATAACTCCTATTTGTCCACATAATTTAACATTAAGACCAATAGTTATTCCTGATGCTTCTAACATAAGATTAGAAGTAAAAGAGTTAAATACAAATGTAATTCTTTACATAGATTCTCAATGCAAGAATATAGAATCTCCGTTTAATGTCTTAATAAATAAAGCAGACTTCCAAATAAAACTTATTAGAATGAATAATCAGAGTTTCTTTACTGCTATAAGGAATAAATTAATGTGGGGAACCTATATTAGGAGAAAATAAAAAAGATGAGACAAAAGATCAGAAGAATAAAAGACAAATGGGATAATATTTACACACAATTGAAACATAAACATCGATTGATTGTAATGGATTCTAATACTTTTACTGAAAAGTTTACTTTTAATCTTACAGGTATAAATCTTTTTACGGCAGTTGGCATAAGTATAATTGCATTAATTGTAATAACAACTGTGTTGATAGCTTTTACTCCTATTAGGGAATATATACCAGGATATTCAAATCCAGAAATGGAACAACAAACATTTCGAAATGCTGAAAAGATTGATTCTTTAACAAATGTAATTAATCAACAAGAACTCATGCTAAAAAATATAAAAATGGTAGTTTATGGAGAAGATATTCCAGAGATTAATTATAAATCAAGTACTAAGGGCTCATTAAAAAATTACGATGATATACAACTCAAACGTTCTAAAGCAGATTCTTTACTCCGTCTTTCTTTTGAACAAAAACAATCTTCAACTAAGCAATAACAAATCTAATCAATGACACAAAAGAAAGTAGCAATAATAGGTTCGACGGGTTCTATCGGCAGACAAGCTTTAGAAGTTATTGAACATCATAAAGAAAGATTTTCCGTTGAAGTCCTTACTGCAAATACTCAAGCCGACTTATTAATAGAACAAGCCTTAAAGTTTGACCCTAATGCAGTAGTAATAGCTGATAAAAGTCTATATCAAAAAGTAAAAGAAGCATTATCTTCAACCGACATTAAGGTATTTGCAGGACAAGAAGTCTTGGATGATATCGTCCAAATGGAAACAATAGATATTGTACTAAATGCCTTAGTAGGTTTTGCTGGCTTGCGTCCAACTCTTAAAGCAATAGAAGCAGGAAAACCAATAGCACTATCAAATAAAGAAACATTAGTTGTTGCAGGAGAATTAGTAAATAATTTAGCTTTAAAAAACAATGTGCCAATTATCCCAGTAGATTCAGAACACTCTGCAATTTTTCAATGCTTGGCAGGAGAAATTTATAGTCCAGTAGAAAAAATAATACTTACAGCTTCTGGAGGACCATTTAGAGGGAAAACAAAAGACGAACTTAAAGATGTAACTCCTAAGCAAGCACTTAATCATCCTAATTGGTCGATGGGAAGGAAAGTAACAATAGACTCAGCTACTCTTATGAATAAAGGTTTAGAGGTTATTGAAGCAAGATGGTTATTTGGCTTAGATGCAAATAAAATAGAAGCAGTAGTTCACCCACAATCAGTTATTCATTCAATGGTAGAATTCCAAGATGGTTCATTAAAAGCACAACTTGGATTAGCAGATATGCGCTTACCAATTCAATATGCACTATCTTATCCAGAAAGATTAAAAACATCTTTCCCTAAATTTGATATTTATAATTGCTCAAACTTAACTTTTGAAAAGCCAGATACAGATACATTTAGTTGTCTTAATTTAGCTTATAAAGCTTTGGAAAGAGGAGGAAACATCCCCACAATAATGAATGCAGCAAATGAGATAGCTGTTGAGAGTTTCTTGCAAGGGAAAATTAAATTCTTAGAAATAGCTAAAATAATAGAGCAGGCAATGGATAAGTACAATTTTATTGCAAAATGCGACGTTAATAACTATTTTGAAACAGATAAGGAAGTTAGAGAAGAATTAACCTCATTACTTCTAAAATAAATAAGAAATACAAACAATATAAAATAAGAAATGAAAATAATAGCATTATTACTATCACTATCACTATTAGTATTTATTCACGAATTAGGACACTACTTTTTTGCAAGACTATTTAAAACAAGAGTAGATAAATTTTATCTTTTTTTTAATCCTTACTTTTCAGTACTTAGGGCAAAGAAAGTAAAAGGTAAATGGCAACTAAGTTGGTTTAGTAAAAAATCTCCAGAAAGTTTCAAAGAAGATAACGACCATACAGAATGGGGAATAGGTTGGGTGCCTCTTGGAGGTTATTGTGCAATATCAGGAATGATTGATGAAAACACAACCTCGGCAGATCAACTTTCGTCAGAACCACAACCTTGGGAATATCGCTCAAAGCCAGCTTGGCAAAGACTTTTTATTGTTCTTGGTGGAGTTCTTATGAATTTTGTAGGGGCGTTAATAATTTTCTCAATGATGTTATTTTATTGGGGACAAGAAACTCTTCCAATACAAAATGCGACAATGGGTTATGACTATACTGAAGTAGCCATAAAGAATGGTTTTAAAAATGGTGATATAATTCTTGCAGTAAATGCAAAACCTGTTACAGAAATGTCTGATGCAGTAGGAAAACTTCTTCTTGATGAGTCAAGCTCTTGTACCATTCATAGAGAAGATACTATAATGAAACTAAATTTACCAAAAGACTTTGCCAAACAAATGATAAAAGCAAATGCTAAACAATTTGCAATTCCACGTTTCCCATTTGTAATTGATAATTTTGCATTAGGTTCATTGGCAGAGCAAAATGGAATGAAAGTAGGTGATAGCATAGTTTCAATAAATGGTATGCCAACGCCAACTTTTACAGATTTTGTTGAAAAAATAGCTTCACAAAAGTCTAAACCAATAACATTAGAATATTATCGTAATGGAAAACTAAGTAAAGCTTCATTTAAACTTGATGCAAATGGTAAGATAGGTGCAGTTTCAAAGAGTCCATACTTAATGTTCAAAACCAATAAAATTAAATATAGTTTCTTTGAATCAATTCCTGCTGGTATATCTCAAGGGTTTGAGACTTTAGTAAACTATGTAAAGCAATTTAAGTTTATCTTCTCAAAAGAAGGGGCTTCACAACTTGGAGGTTTTGGAACAATAGGGAATTTATTTCCTGCTACATGGAGTTGGCCAATATTCTGGAATATGACAGCCTTCTTATCAATAATTCTTGCTTTTATGAATATCCTTCCAATACCAGCATTAGATGGAGGTCATGTAATGTTTACTATATGGGAAATGGTTACAGGAAGAAAGCCAGGGGATAAATTCTTGGAAAGAGCACAATGGGTAGGAATGATATTATTATTTGGATTATTGATTTTTGCTAATGGGAATGATTTAATCCGATGGCTAAGTGGTAAATTCTAAAGATAAAGAATTATATTTGCACCATATTAAAAACCCTTAAGAATATATGAGAACAGTAATAGTTGGTACAGGATATGTCGGTTTAGTAACTGGCACTTGTTTTGCAGAAATGGGTATTGATGTAACTTGTGTTGATATTGATACCAATAAGATAGAAAACCTTAAAAAAGGGATATCTCCAATCTATGAACCAGGATTAGATGAGCTAATAGAAAAAAATATTACAAAAGGAAGATTACAATTTTCAACAAATATTGCAGATTGTATTGATGGAACAGATGTAATATTTAGTGCAGTAGGAACACCTCCTGATGAAGACGGAAGTGCAGACTTAAAGTATGTATTAGATGTAGCCAGGATAATAGGTCAAAATATGAAACACTATTGCATGGTTGTTACAAAAAGTACAGTACCAGTAGGAACAGCAAAGAAGGTAAGAGATGCAATTCAAAAAGAATTAGATATAAGAGGAGAAAAAATAGAATTTGATGTTGCTTCAAATCCAGAATTTCTTAAAGAAGGTAACGCAGTAAAAGATTTCTTATCTCCAGACAGAATTGTTGTAGGAGTAGAAAGTAAGAAAGCAGAAGAATTAATGAATCGTCTCTATAAACCTTTTACTCTAAATGGACATAATGTAATATATATGGACGTACCATCTGCAGAAATGACAAAATATGCAGCCAATGCAATGTTAGCAGTAAGAATTAGCTTTATGAATGAAGTAGCAAACCTTTGTGAAAAAGTAGGAGCTGATGTAAATATGGTAAGAAAAGGAATTGGAAGTGACCCAAGAATAGGTAGTAAATTTCTTTATTCAGGAATAGGTTATGGCGGATCTTGTTTTCCTAAAGATGTGAAAGCGTTATATAAAACAGGTCTTGAATATGATATAGAGTTAAAAGTAGTAAAGGCAGCAGAAGATACTAATGATGAACAAAAATTAGTTCTTTACCACAAACTAAAAGCAATATATCCAAACTTAAAAGGCAAAACAATAGCAATATGGGGATTATCATTTAAACCAGAAACAGATGATATGAGAGAAGCACCATCATTATATATATTAGATGCTCTTTCAAAAGAAGATTGTAAAATAAAAGCCTACGACCCAATTGCAATGGAAGAAACCAAACGAAGACTTCCTAATCTTGATATTGAATATTGCAAAGATGAATATGAAGTAGTAGAAAATGCAGATGCATTATTACTTTTAACAGAATGGAAAGAATTTCGTTTGCCAAATTGGGATAAAGTAAAAGAAGCAATGAATAAACTAATTCTTCTTGACGGAAGAAATATTTATGAATCAAAAGAATTAAGAGAATTAGGCTTCTATTATGAAGGAATAGGAACAAAATAAAAGGATGAAAAACATATTAGTAACAGGAGGAAATGGTCAGTTAGGGAGTAGCTTAAAAGTTGTTTCTAAGGACTATTCTGATTATAAACTTTTTTTTACTGACTATGAAGAATTAGATATTACTTCTAAGGAAGCTATTTCTAATTATTTAGACACTCAAGAATTCTTTGCAATTATTAATTGTGCTGCATATACTGCTGTTGATAAAGCTGAGAGTGATTACGATAAAGCTGAATTATTAAATTCTATTGCTCCAAAATATCTAGCCATTGAAGCAGAGAAAAGAGGAATTGGATTAATACATATTTCAACAGATTATGTATTTGGTAATACTAAAAACACTCCAATCCAGCCTTTAGATAAAGATACTAATCCTAATTCAGCTTATGGAAAAACTAAATTAGAAGGAGAAAAGAATATTCAAGAAAATGTTTCTTCATACATTATAATTCGTACAGCATGGCTTTATTCTGAATTTGGAGGAAACTTTGTTAAGACAATGATTCGTTTAGGAAAGGAAAAAAAGTCAATAAATGTAGTTTATGACCAAGTAGGATCTCCTACATTTGCTTACGACTTAGCTATATCAATTATGGAATGTTTAAATCATTTAACTCCAGAAACTAAAATTATTCTTCATTATACAAATGAAGGAGTTTGTAGTTGGTATGACTTTGCAAAGAAGATAATGGAACTTGAAGGAATTAATTGTAAGGTAAATCCTATACTATCAAAAGAATATCCATCACCTGCGCCAAGACCTTCATATAGTGTTTTGGAGAAACAACCTATAAAAGATTATCTTTCAATTGAAATTCCTCATTGGGAAGATAGCTTAAAGAAGTGTTTGAGAAGACTGAAGTAAATAAAGAATAGATATTCAATAGATAATAGAAAAGCCGTTTGAGATTTATCAAACGGCTTTTTTATTAAGTTTAGTTGGGATTAAACTCCTTCTTTCTGAATTTATATTCCTTCTTTTTCAAAATATATGGAGTATATTTCCAAATAAAGCTCCTTTATTTCTTGTCAAAGAATATTAATTTATAGTAAACTAAAGAGAACAAATAACCAGTGTGCTGCTATTCCTGCGAAAAGTCCTCCTATTGTGTGTGAAATAATAGCTTTTCCTGTTAGCTTTCTATATCCAAGAGAGTCAAGCATTGCTGTATGCGTACTTAAAAAACCACTCCAACACATTCCCATTGCGGTAAATACTGCAATAGCATTTGCATCAATTAATCCTTCAGCTTGAAATTTTGGGACTAAACCAAGTGCAGCTCCGACAGCACCAAGTGAAGTTATTGGGAAAGCAACTAATTCAGGATTAGTAAAACCAAAGAGCCATTCGAATACGAATCCTATCTTTCCTGCGAGATGAGGTAAAAGAGAAATGCCTTCATAAGCTTGACCTGTATACCCATTTACTGAAGGTCCAAAGGTAAGCATCATTACGAAAGTAGATATGATTAGTACACCAGGAATAATGGCAAGCCCTAAATCAACACCTGTTTTTCCGCCATCAAGGATTGCATTTAATGTTCTTAAGAATATACTTCCTTCTGATTTAAAAGAAATTTGTTGCTCATCACCACCAACAACATTTTCTGTTTTCAATTCAGGGTATGCCTTTATCGTCATCCTTTGCATTATTCTTGTAGAAACAATACTTCCAATAACAGCACCAATAAGTCCAACTACAGCTCCAGAAGCGAAACCTCTTCCTGCCATAAATATTATTACAACTAATCCCATTCCAAATGCTGTTCCAAAGTTAGTAAGAGATATTAATTGATATTTTTTAAAGTATTGGCTGAAATTCTTATCTTTTGCAAGTGATATAATTGCAGGATTATCTGAAAGAAAAGTCAAAACTGCTCCTAATGCTGCAACTCCTGGTAAGTTATAAAGTGGTTTCATTAAGGGTTTTAGAATAACTTCTATTAAACGAACTACTCCAAATTCGGTTAATAGTTTTCCTAATGCACCTGAAAGAACAGTAATACCCATAATATATAATACTGTTTCAAGTAAAAGGTGATAAGAGGTTTGCATAATTGTATTAAGCATATTCGGCAATCCCATTATATTACCAATATAACTAAATATACCAAAGAAGATTATTAAGAAAGCACCTGCTTCTATTCTTCTTCGAGTAAGAAACTTTAGAGATTTAAAATTCATATATGTTTTGTGTTTATTATTTATACTATTATTTCTATCTTTCCAACACCTTCATTTGCCAACGCAATCCGATATTAAAGGTATTATATTTGATTTCATTATTATTTGTTGCCCAATAAGCATGTAAACGGACGTCTTTACTATTTTTTATTGGAAAATATTCAACACCTAAGCCACAGAAATTATATTCTGTTCCTGGCAAAACAAAACGATCATAAGCAAAGTTATATCCTATTTGTTGTGCTTTATTCTCATCATGACCTGCTTTTCCAAATATCTTTAGCTTGCTATTTACATTATATATTAGATTACCAATCAAAGAATAGTCAGCAAAGAAATTATCTTGCTCTCCAGATGCTCTATTCATTAAGTCAAGTTCCAAAGAAAACTTCCCAACATTAAATTTATTCCCTAATGCAATATAGTTAATAAAATGTCCTTTTTCGTATTCAACCATATTAACAGAATAAATAGTATTGAACCAATTCATATTACCATACCATATTAAATTGTATGAGTATATACCTCCCATTGACTTATTAGTAAATGGAGAATTAGTAATTTGGAATCCGATATTATGCTTTTCGTTATTTGTTTTGTAATTTAAACTTCCTCCAAATTGATAACAAACAACATTATTCCAAAAATTAGACCAGAAATATTGGTCAATAGGAGCTGCATCATATTCATAACCTCCAATAGCAACGACTTGTTTCCCACCAGAAAGAGAAAAATTATCATTCATCTTATAAGTAAGATAAATCCAATCTGTTGCATTAAAGAAACTCTTATAACCATCAATTCCATTTAAAATCATCCTTTGTCTGTAATTATAAGAGAACTTTTCATTTATCGAACCATCAAGAATAATATTTAGATACTTCCCATCAATGCTTGACAAAGTGCTTAAATTTTTATTTGAAGGAACTCTTGTTTCAAAATCAAATCGAGTATCAAACTTCAATCTTATTTTAGGATAAGTGTCTTGAGAACGAGATATTGTAGGCAGGATAAGAGCCAATAATAGTAATACTGTTAATATTTTCCTCATTTATATTCAATTCTTGTGTTAAAAAAGTGTGCAAAGATACTACTATATATTCAAAAAAAACAAGACCAAAAGAGAATTTATTTTTAATACATAACATTGTGAATTCTATATTTAGTCTTACCTTTGCAAACTTTTTAAGAACAAAATAATAAAGAGAAATGAGTATTGACAAAAAAGAAAAGATATTTTCAAAACAGTGGTGTAAAGCATATTTATACATCATTTTAGGAAGTTTCCTATTTGCAGTTGGCGATGTGATGTTCGTAAACCCATATCATTTGGCACCAGGAGGAACTTATGGATTAGCGAATGTCTTTAATACCTTATGGCATTGGAAAATAAGTTACTATGCATTCTGTATGGATATTCCCTTATTATTAATAGGAACGTGGGTACTTGGACCAAAATTTGGAATAAAAACAATCGTTTCAACATTCCTTATCTTAGGATTTGTATGGCTATTAGAAACAACTTGGGGCTATAAACCAGTTATTCACGATGGATTATTAACAAATGTAGCAGAAGGTAAATTAACCTTTGTACCCGATTATTTCCTAAATACATTAGTATCTGGCTTAATTTATGGTCTGGCAATAGGATTAATCTTCAAATCAGGTGCAACATCTGGAGGCAGTGATATCATTTCCATGATACTAAACAAATATACCAAAGTCTCATTAGGAACATTAGTTCTAATAGTAGATTCAACAATCACACTCACAACCCTTTTTGCTTTTGGTAACTTCCGCCTACCAATCTATTCCATTCTTTTGATATTTATAGAAAGTAAAGTAATAGATATGGTAGTAGATGGAGTAAAAACCTATAAGACACTATTTATAGTTAGTGATAAATATGAAGAAGTCCGTCAAGCAATCCTTCATGATCTTAACCGAGGAGGTACATGTATTAACTGTTTAGGTATGTATCAAGGACAAGAAAGAAAAGTAATTTACACCACAGTAACCAGAAGAGAATTCATACGACTAAAAAATGGCATACACGCAATAGATGCAAATGCCTTTATAAACGTAATAGATAGCAGTGAAATATTAGGAAGAGGCTTTAAAGAAATAGTCCCAAACCTATAAAATAAAAGCCATAAACCACAAAAGGATATAAAGCAAATAACTTTATATCCTTTTTTTTATGAATTGATTTTTCATCTTTGTGTATTAAGAATTATTATATTTTCAACCCATAAATTTTACGAATAATTAGTAATTTGCCAACTATTAAGGTTCGGAGTTAGTAATATTAAATTTAATACTCTTTAACTTAATATTACTTTATTTTAAGAATAAACCAAGACATTTGAACTTCTTGTTAGGTGTTTTGAACTTCCAACCAAAAAGATTTGATCTTTGAAGAACAAGATTTGATCTTTTCAGAGCAAACATTTGATCTTTTTAAAAAAACATTTGATCTTTTTACTGACAAAATGGCAAAAAAATAGACCACTTCATTATGGTCTTTACTTCTTTTATTTTATTATCTCTCGCTTAGTTGCCTTTTCCTAAACCTTTTATTAACCGATTCTTTCTTCAAGAATAGAATTAATTCACCATGTAGTAAGGATGTTTTGAGTATGTTTCTTTTGAAAGGTTGATGTAAAAATAAAAACTCTTTGCATTTTATCCTTAATGCCAAGGTTTCAAGATTAGGGGTAATGGTTAGCTTTTTAAAGTTGTTATATAGTACTACGGCTATGAATTAACTAAAAAACGATGGATAATATATCATATCTAACTGATTACAAATATACAAAATGCAATTTCGTTTGTCAAGTGTTTTGATAATTTTTAGTATTTTCCCTTTGATTTTTCATTTATTTTCTTTTCCTTTGCATTAGTGAAACAATTAAATTCATAGCAACAATTAAAACAAACCAAATGCACAAAAGAAACCTATCGTTAGTTTTAGTGATGTTTTTGGTAGAGATTCTTTATGCTATGTGTATATAAAGTTTATTGATGAATAGAGATTGTTTAAGATATGGCGACAATTAACGCAAAATAAAAGAAGAGTTTTTCAATTAAATTCAATCCTTATTAGATTAGTTTTTCATATATCATAAATACATAATTAGTACATAATTACGTTTGACTTTATAATATTAATAAATTCAACATTATAAAAACCTTTATTAGTAAATAGCCTACTTTTGTATATTACACCTATTTTTCCCTTTAAGCCAAATACTTTGATTTTTGATTAGGTTAGGAGGGAAGGGAGATAAAAATAAAAAAGGCGAAGAACTTTTTATTTTTCTTCGCCTTTGATTGTTTATAGTGTTACTTTTTATTTGATTAAGAAAGTAAATTTGTCATAGTTCTTAAGGGCTATTCCTGTCCCTCTTGCAACTGCACGTAATGGGTCTTCGGCAACGTGAACAGCAAGCTTTGTTTTTGCTGATATACGTT
This sequence comes from Bacteroidales bacterium, assembly GCA_041662185.1. Lineage (GTDB taxonomy): Bacteria > Bacteroidota > Bacteroidia > Bacteroidales > P3 > UBA10566. The sequence continues at coordinate 46,988 of JBAZSY010000002.1, read as the reverse complement.
GGTCTAAGCCTCTTAGTAATGAGCCTCCTCCTGCTAAATAAATACCTGTATGGTAAATATCTGATGCAAGTTCTGGTGGCGTTAAAGCTAAGGCTTCAAGTACTGCACTTTCTATTTTTGCAATAGACTTGTCTAATGCGTGAGCTATTTCTTTATAGTTTACTAAGATTTCTTTTGGAATTCCTGTTAATACATCTCGTCCTTGTACGGCATAATCTTCTGGTGGAACATCAAGATCTGGAATTGCAGCTCCAACACCTATTTTAATGTTTTCTGCCATACGTTCTCCAATGTTTATGTTATGTTGTTTGCGCATGTATTCAACAATATCTTGGTTGAATTCATCACCAGCAATACGTATTGATTTATTACATACAATACCTCCAAGAGCTATAACTGCAATTTCTGATGTACCTCCACCTATATCAACAATCATATTTCCAACAGGTTCTAATACGTCTATTCCTATACCAATTGCTGCTGCCATTGGTTCGTGAATTAACTTAACCTCTTTTGCTCCTGCTTGTTCAGCTGCATCTCTTACAGCTCTTTCTTCAACGTTTGTGATACCTGAAGGTATACAAATAACCATTTTAAGTGATGGTGGAATAATTGACTTACGAACATTAATCATCTTGATTAATTCTTTAATCAATTGGTTTGCTGTTTCGAAGTCGGCAATAACTCCATCTCTTAAAGGTCTTATTGTTTCAATGTTTTGGTGAGTTCTACCGTGCATTTGCATAGCTTTCTTACCAATTGCAATGATTTTGTTGGTTCTCCTATCTTTTGCAACAATTGATGGCTCATCAACAACTACCTTGTCATTAAATATTATAATAGAATTAGCTGTTCCTAAGTCTATTGCAACTTCTCTTGTTAAAAATGAAAATAAACCCATGATTTTTATTTGGTTCTATTAATTTCGTTTAATTATGTCTGCGATTTGTACGGAAACCTAATTAAACAGTTACATTATTATTTATTATTTATCTACTTAAATTGGTTATTTATGACTTGTATTAATGTTTGAAATGACGGAAACCAGTTAAAGCCATTGCCATATTATGTTCTTGACAGTATTCTATAGATTTTTTATCATTAACACTTCCTCCAGGATGAACAACCGCAACTACTCCTGCATCATGAGCTATTTCAACACAATCAGGGAAAGGAAAGAATGCATCAGAAGCCATAACAGATCCAGCTAAGTCAAATCCAAAGTTCTTTGCTTTTTCAATTGCTTGACGAAGAGCATCAACTCTTGATGTTTGTCCTGTTCCTGAAGCAAGCAATTGTCCATCTTTCGCCAAAACTATTGCATTAGATTTTGTATGTTTTACTAATTTATTTGCAAAAGAAAGGTCTTTTTGTTGTTGTATAGTCAAAGGAGTTTCTGTAATGCTTTTCATTTCTTCTGGTTTTTCAACAACTATATCTTTTTGTTGAACTAATACCCCATTCAATGCACTACGGAATTGAACCGAAGGAACTTCTGTTTGTTTACGTTTTAATAGTATTCTATTTTTCTTTGATTTCAACATTTCAAGAGCTTCTTCACTATAATCTGGAGCTATACATATTTCCATAAATAGTTTATTCATTTCTTCTGCTGTTTCCTTATCAATAGGTCTATTTGTTACTAAAACACCACCATAAGCAGAAATAGGGTCTCCAGCTAAAGCATCTATATAAGCTTGTTTTAAAGAATTTCTACATGCTAATCCACAGGCATTATTATGTTTGATAATAGCAAATGTTGTATCTTCAAAGTCATCAATTAATCCACAAGCCGCATCTATATCTCCTATATTATTATATGATATTTCCTTTCCATGTAATTGTTCTAAATAAGCGTTTAAATCTCCAAAGAACATACCTTGTTGATGAGGATTTTCTCCATAACGAAGAATTGTTGGATTATTATAGCTTTCTCTGAAACTTGGAATCATTGTTTGGCGATTGAAGTATTTAAAGATTGCTGTATCATAATGAGATGATACTTGGAATGCATAAGTAGCAAATCTTCTTCTTATTTCAATGTCTGTACTTCCATTATGCTCATTTAATATATCCATTAACTCAGCATAGTTATCAACAGAAGGAACAATTAATACATCATTAAAGTTTTTCGCAGCAGAACGAATTAAAGCAATACCTCCAATATCTATTTTTTCAATAGTATCTTCTTCTGTTGCTTTTGCTTCAACAGTTTTCTCAAATGGATATAAATCTACAATAACCAAATCAATTTCTGGTATTTCGTATTTTGCAATTTGTTCTTTGTCTTGCTCATTATCTCTACGAGTAAGAATTCCTCCCATAACCTTTGGGTGAAGAGTCTTTACTCTACCTCCGAGAATTGAAGGGTATCCAGTTAGAGATTCAACAGTTTGTGGCTTTATTCCTAAGCCTTCAATAAAGTCATAAGTACCACCAGTAGAATAGATTTTTACTCCTAATTCATCTAATTTTCTCACTATAACATCTAATCCATCTTTATAGAATACCGATATTAATGCACTTTTTATATGTTTCATATTATTTTGTATTTAATTATATCATGTTTAATTAGGACAATCGTAATTATTGCCACTATATATTTAATTTCCAAATTCAATACCTAAACCTTTTGCTGTTTTAACTAATCTTGATTCAGGTTTTACTAAATGAGGTTCACGAATAGCGTCCTCAAAACTTACACTAATTATTTCAGGGTGATTATAAGCAACCATTTGACCAAACTTTCCTTCTAAAACCAATTCAAAAGCCTTAACTCCAAATTCAGAAGCTAATATCCTATCGTAAGCAATAGGAGTTCCTCCTCTTTGAACGTGTCCTAATACAGATACTCTGATATCGTGTTCTACGCCGGCTTCTATTAATTCATTCATTAATATATTCCCTATTCCTCCAAGTTTTAAATTATTGTAGCCAACCTCTGTTGATATTTCTCCAATCTTACCACTTGTTGCAGAATAAGCCCCTTCTGCAACAACAATTATGCAAAAGCCCTTTCCCTTATAATATTTTGAATTTATTTTCTCTTTTATTTTTTCAATGCTGTAAGGCATTTCAGGAATAATACAGACATCTGCTCCGCCTGCAACGGCACCATAAAGTGCAATCCAACCAGCATCACGTCCCATCACTTCCATAATGAAAACGCGATTATGACTTGAGGCAGTAGTAACAAGCTTATCAAGAGCTTCTGTTACTGTTTGTACTGCTGTTTGAAACCCAAAAGTAAAATCAGTAGCCGAAAGGTCATTATCTATAGTCTTAGGCACTCCAATAATATTAAGACCTTTATCAAAAAGCGCCTTTGATATTCTTTGAGAGCCATCTCCTCCAATATTTATTACTGCATCGATTCCAAGTATTTGCAATTTTCTTATCATTTCATCAGAGCGATCAACTGACCCCCAAGTACCATCACTATTTTTAATAGGCCAGAAAAAAGGACCACCTTTATTAGTTGTCCCAAGAATGGTTCCTCCTTTAATTAATATATCAGATACAGATTGTTGGTCTAATATAACGATTTCAGTTGGTTCTTTCAACACTCCATTAAAAGAGTCTATACAACCAATTACCTCCCAATCTTTTTCTTGAGAAGCTCTTTTTACAATGGCTCTAATCACAGCATTTAATCCAGGACAATCTCCCCCTCCTGTTAACACCATTACTCTTTTCATATCTCTTTTATCTAATTTTGTTTGAAATATGGTATTAATCCCTCTATCTCTAAAAGAATTTCTTCTCTACCTAATTTATTAATTGCTGAAGAAAGAAAATATTTTGGCAATTCTACCCAGTCTTTTTGCAAAGCTCTCATAAACTCATCAACATTCTTTGCCGTTACATTAACCCCTTGTTTATCTGTCTTAGTGAAGACAATAGAAAAAGGAATTTCATTTTCTCCTAAATAAGTAAGAAAGTCTAAGTCTATCTTTTGAGGTGGTATGCGAGAATCAATAAGCACAAATATAGAAATTAAGTTTTCTCGTTTAGAAATATAGTTAGAAATCATATTTCCAAACTTGAAACGATTAACCTTAGATGTTGAAGCGTAACCATAACCAGGAAGGTCAACTAACCACCAATCTTTGTTTATCTCAAAATGATTAATTAATTGCGTCTTTCCTGGCTTTGAACTTGTTTTTGCAAGATCTTTCTTCCCTACTAACATATTAATAAGAGAACTCTTTCCCACATTACTCCTTCCAATAAAAGCAATTTCAGCCCTTTCTGGCTCTGGACATTTCTTGTAATCCGAATTACTTATTAAAAACTCTGCACTCTTAATTTGCATAACAAGTTATTATTATTCTTTTGTTTAGAAATTTATATAACGTTTTTGTTTTTCTGGATAAATATCAGCTATTGTAACTAATATTCCAGTTTCTTCAACATCACTGAAATGTTTATTTATTGAAGTGCCAAAAGATCTCATTGTTGAAGAAAGATTCATATAAGCATTAACCAAAGGGGGTATATTTTCTCCTCTTTCTCTTACTGCTTTTACCAATATTTGGTAATCTTCTTTATAACTTCTTCCATTAAAAAGTTTTACCAGTTCATTATAATCGGTTTCTATTTCAATAGATTCTCTTGGATAAACCATTCCTTCGTTATCTGGGAAGTGTTTCTTATAAAAATAAAGAATGTAATCTCTTGCCTTAATATCTAAGGAAGGATACATAGTTATCTTTCCAAAAAAGTATTTTATTTGAGGATGCGTTTTTGCCATAGCTCCCAATCCATCCCAAAGATTATCTAATGAAAACATACCTTTACGTAAGTTTTGTGTTGGTTGATAGTCTGGACGAACAAAAGAACGACCAAGTTCAAGAGTATGGTTTAAGAAATTATCCTTGAAATAATCCGTAAAATAGAAAAGTCCAGCAGTAGCACTTAACATTTCTCCATTAGACTCAATAAATATATCTTCACCTAAAATATAACGATAACCTCCAATAATTTCTTCATCAATAGGGTCCCAAACAAAAAGTTGTTTATAACAATGTGGTTCTGGAGCAACATCAAATTCATCAATATCACAATCCTTACCGCTTCCTCCTCCTTCTGCACCAAAACTTAATTCACGCAAACGACCTATTTCCCGCATAATATTAGGTGATTGATGAGCTGTTGTAATATAAATTTCTCTCCCACCATTTTTTGTTTTACGAAAGAATATATCTTTTGTAAGTTCTCCTTTTATAAGTTTCTTATCAACAGCAGGAATAACATAAGATGTGTCCATTTTTTTTGTATTTATTCTACTTTAAATTCTCTATTAGGGTCTTGTTCTAACCCATAAACATGTTTTTTTAAAATATCTGCCCATTCTTGATAGGAATGCGATTTTTCAAAAGTTTCATAAGGAATAGGTTTGCCAAATGTCAATTTAATCTTCTTTCCTTCTTGTTTGAACATCTCATCAGGAAGAAATATCAATTCGAAATTAAATCTTATTCCTAATTTCTTTCTAATGTTTGCAAAGCGATAAAAGAAGTTAGAATTTTTTGCTTCCGTATAAACAGGGACTATATCCCTTTTATATTCAATCAATTTTCTAACAAAAGTCTTTTTCCACTCCAAGTCACAAATCACATCATTATGCTTTCTTGAAACCATACCAGCAGGGAAAAACATCATGCAGCTATCACTTGCAAATGCACTATCCAATACTCCGTGGTTATCATTATTGCGTCCATATTTGTTTATTGGAATAAAAACAGACTTCAAGCCTGGTAATTGACAAAGAATATCATTTACAGGGAAAAGAATATCGCTACGGAAACGTCCTATTTCAGACATTAAAGCCATTCCATCAATACCTCCAAGAGGATGGTTGCTTATAACCAATGCTCGACCTGTCTTTGGAATAAATTCTGGATTTACAACTTCAACTTCAACACCAATATCTTCCAATACACAAGTAGCAAAACTAGCACCCTTAAAATCACGATATTTATATATAATTTCATTTATCCTATCAAGATGAATTATCTTTTTAAACCATCTCAGTAAAGACTTAGGGATTATTTGCAACAAATGCTTATTCTTACTTACCAAGATACGCTCCAACGATATATATCGCTCAGTAATTTGAGTGTTATTTTCATTGTTTGAAATAATAGTATTGTCTTCCATTGTTCTAAGCAAAAATATAAGAGGCAAAGGTACAAAAATAATAGAGAAAATCTAATATAATTTGTATTTTTATATCTCTATTTTTGCTGCAAATATGAATTATTCAATAATAGTGTTATAATAACGTGCTAATCAATTAGTATTTTTACCTTAGTAGTTAAATAATGGCTTGCAAATCCTTAATTGCAGGAAAGTATTATCAAATCGCTGAAGACATCATCAGTTTTATATTAAAAAATTTCTAAGGAAATATTTATATTAAATGTGTATTATTAAACATAGTTTGATTTGCAATTAAGAGAAAAATGAAGTCAAAAAAGGCTTTCCAATAAAAAGACTAACTATTTTTAAAAATAGATAAACTATAATTGCAAATATATAAACTCTTTTTCCAAATATAAGAGATCTTTTTTCAAATATACTTGCTTTATTTTTGCTCTCTCAATTATTATTATTTACTTTGCACAAATAATAATTGAAGTTATTTGACTATGAAAAAAATATTTGTATTAGTTATTTTGCTTGTTACTTTTGCTTTAAATGCAAGAGCACAAGAGTTTAAGGCGGGATTGGTTATTGGAGGAGTTGCTTCTCAGGTTGATGGAGATAGAATGGGAGGATTTTATAAGGCAGGATTCACTGGAGGATTATTTGTTTATCGTGATATTAGTAAGGTATCTCGATTTCAAGGAGAATTACTTTATACAATGAAAGGTAGTAGAGCTAGTTCTAAGAATACTGATTATAGTTTATATCAAATTTCGGCTGATTATATTGATATTAATTTATTATATATTTATAAGGTATTTGATTGGTTGGATTTTAGGATTGGACTAACTCCAAATGTATTAATTTCAGCAAAAGAAGAAACACAAACAGGTTTATTTCCAGTTGGAAATCCTCCTGCTTTTAGAAGGTTTGGCGTTTCAACTGTTGCAGGGTTAAGTTATTATTTCACAAAAAAAATGAATATAACATGGAGTTATAACTATTCATTATATAGCATTAGAAGCGGAAACTCTGAAATATATGATTTAAGTTTTAAAGAGCAAAATTCTCAACATCATAGTTATATGTCTTTTACCTTAGGGTATAGATTCTAATTTATAAAAGGATTATTTTCTTTTTCATAGCCTATTGTTGTTGTTGGACCATGTCCACAAATACAATTAGTGTTGTTAGGAAGAGTAAAAAGATTTTCTTTTATGCTCTTCATAAGATCGTCAAAATTACCAGTAGGGAGGTCTGTTCTTCCAATAGAGTTTGCAAATAAAACATCTCCAGTAATTACAAAGTTTTCTTTTTTATTGTAGAAGCAAAGACTTCCTGCACAATGGCCAGGAGTTTCAAAAATTATTAGTTCACTATTGCCATATTTAATTATGTCTTCTTTTGAGATATACTTGATAGAAATATCATTTAAGCCTTCAATATTAAATCCCATCATTTCGGCTTGAGCATCAATGATTCTCATTAGTTTATTCCCATCTTTGTGCATTTCCAAAGGAAGGTTAAATTCTTTTGTAGCCCAACCTGCCCCACAAACATGGTCAATATGAGCATGCGTTAATAGTATATGCTTAACTTTTAATTCGTTTTCAGTAATAAAATCCAATAATTTTTGCCTTTCTCTATCTCTTTGACAACATACATCGACTAAGACACATTCTTTTGTTTGGTCAAATATTACTGAGCAGTTTACTTCAAAGTGATTAAATGTAAAATGTTGTATCATTATTTTTCTAATTTTTTTGCTTCATTCCAAATCACATCCATTTCGGCTAAGGTCATATTTTTCATTTGCTTTCCTTGTTCAGCAACTTTTTCTTCAATAAATTGGAAACGATGTATAAATTTTTTATTTGTTCTTTCTAAAGCAGACTCAGGATTAACATCAATAAAACGAGAATAATTAATTAATGCAAACAAAGTATCACCAAACTCCTCTTCCATCTTTTGTTTATTGTTGGCTTTTATTTCAAATTTTAGTTCATTAATTTCTTCTTCAACCTTATCCCAGACCTGCTCAATATTATCCCAATCAAATCCAGCACCTCTTGCTTTGTCTTGAATACGATAAGCTTTAACAAGAGCAGGCAAAGTTTTAGGAACTCCCGATAGTGCGGATTTATTTCCTTCCAAAAGTTTTATTTGTTCCCAGTTTTCTTTTACTTGTTCTGAATCTTGAACATTTGTATCTCCATAAATATGAGGATGGCGACGAATTAATTTTTCGTTTAAACTATCAATTACGTCTTTAATATTAAAACTTCCAGTTTCTGAACCTATCTTAGCATAAAAAACAATATGTAAAAGAATATCTCCAACCTCCTTTTTTATCTCATCAACGTCATTTTCTATTATGGCATCAGCAAGTTCATAAGTTTCTTCAATAGTTAAATGGCGAAGGGTCTCAAATGTTTGTTTTCTATCCCAAGGACATTTTTCTCTTAATTCGTCCATTATTGTTAAAAGTCTGTCAAAACTTTCTAATGCTTCTTTATGATTTTCTTCTTCTTTCATGTATGATTTTCTTCTTCTTTCATGTATTATTTTGCTCAGTCTTTTTATCCTTCAGTTTTCTTTATCTGTTTTCCAATTATTGGTAATTGAAATTATTCTATCTATATTTAAGTTTCGCATACAACTGAAATGTTTTTTGGGACATTTACTATAACCTAACTTATGACAAGGACGACAAGATAAATTCTTTTCTTCAAAAATATAAACTTCTGCTTTTGAATCCTTAGACATATAAGGGTACATCCCAAATTCTGGGACAGTGTTACCCCAAACGCTAATTATATTTTTATCTAAAGCTGCTGCAATATGCATTAGTCCTGTGTCGGGAGTAATAACACCATCGGAATTTTTTATTAATGCAGATGTTTGGCTTAGATTAAAAGCTCCACACGCATTGAAGACTCTTGCCCCTACAGCATTTTCTATCTTAACTGCTTTATATCTATCATCTTTGTCCCCAAGCAAAATAATTGATTTTTGAATACCGCTGCAAAGCTTTATCATCATATCAATTGGTATTTGTTTAGTATTATGACGACTTCCTACAACAACAGCAACATAACCATCTTGAAAACTTAAAGGTAAAGCATCTGGTGAAACATAGTCTTCTTCATTCAGAAAATAATCTAATCCTTTGTTGTCGTTCACAACGCCCAAACTTTTTATTGCATCAAAATATCTATCAACAATATGTTTATCTGGCATCTTATTTATCTTCCATTTAACCAAAAGCCATTTTTTAAGACGTAAGGTGTCAAAAGATTTAAATGGTTTATGGAGACGAAAGCGAACAATAATTGATCTTAATTTTTTATGTAAATCAATTACTGTTGTGTAGTTCTCTTTCTTTAACTCTTTAATTGTTTCTGAAAGAGAATTTGAATAACAATATATTTTGTCAATATATGGGTTATTATTTAATATAATTGCATTGTTTGTCTTAGTTAAATAATGCACTTCTGCATTTGGTATTTGTTTCTTAATACAACGAACAATAGGAGTCGTTAATACAACATCTCCTATTGAGCTAAGACGAATAATTAAGATTTTCGGGTGATTATCCATATTTAATTTATCCTACGCTTCCTTCTAAACTTATACTTAATAATTTTTGAGCCTCAACAGCAAATTCCATTGGCAATTTATTCAAAACATCTTTTGCATAACCATTAACTATTAACCCAATTGCTCCTTCTTGAGATATACCTCTTTGTCTACAATAAAATAATTGTTCTTCTGAAATCTTAGAAGTGGTTGCTTCGTGTTCTACAATTGATGTTTGATTATCTGTTCTTATGTAAGGGAATGTATGAGCTCCACATTTGTTGCCTAAAAGTAATGAATCGCATTGAGAATAGTTCCTTGAGTTCGTAGCTCCTTTATTAACTCTAACAAGTCCACGATATGAGTTTTGGCTTTCGCCTGCTGATATTCCTTTGGAAATTATTGTGCTCTTAGTATTTTGTCCTATATGTATCATTTTAGTACCTGTGTCAGCTTGTTGATGGTTATTTGTTACAGCAACTGAATAAAACTCTCCAACAGAATTATCGCCTTTTAATATACAACTTGGATATTTCCAAGTAATGGCAGAACCTGTTTCAACTTGTGTCCAAGAAAGTTTTGCATTATTTCCTTTGCAAATTCCACGCTTAGTCACAAAATTATATATACCACCCTTACCATCTTTATCTCCTGGATACCAATTTTGAACTGTAGAATATTTTACTTCTGCATCTTTCATAACAACAATTTCAACAATGGCAGCATGAAGTTGGTTTTCATCTCTTTTCGGTGCAGTACAACCTTCCATATATGAAACATAAGAACCTTCATCTGCAATAATTAATGTCCTTTCGAATTGTCCTGTATTAGCAGCATTAATTCTAAAATAAGTTGATAACTCTATTGGACAATGAACTCCTTTTGGAATATAACAAAATGAACCATCGCTAAAAACGGCTGAGTTGAGTGCTGTAAAAAAATTATCTCCTATTGGAACAACAGAAGCAAGGTATTGTTTAACTAAATCTGGATGCTTTTGAACAGCTTCACTAAATGAACAGAAAATAATTCCTTCTTTAGAAAGTTGATCAGAAAAAGTAGTCTTAACTGAAACACTATCCATAACTGCATCAACGGCAACAGAACCTATTTTATCTTTGTCATCAAGTGAAATCCCAAGTCTGTTGAAAGTATCAATAAGTTCTTCATCTACTTGTTCGTGGTCAGAAAGATCCTTTTTCTTAGGTGCTGCAAAATATATAATGCTTTGAAAGTCTATTTCAGGAATATCTAAATGTGCCCAAGTAGGCATAGTCATAGTTAGCCATTTTTTATATGCACCCAAACGAAATTCCAATAACCATTGAGGTTCATTTTTTGTTTTTGAAATAAAACGAATAACGTCTTCACTTAATCCTTTAGCAATAGTATCAGTTTCAATATCGGTTACAAACCCATACTTATATTCGCTATTGGTAATGTCTTCAATAAGATTATTATCTTTCCCCATAAAAGTCAGCTTGCTATTAAACACTTAAAATTAAAGTGCAAAAATACAATATAATTAAACCATTAGAAATTTTTTTTGAGTAAATATTTTTCATCCATTCATTTTTGAATAATATTTACTCAAAAATTATCTCTTGATTTTACTGGAAAATATTATTATTTGGTAACTAGTATGGTGAACAGATTGCACATTTGAAATGTTTTTATATAGGAATTTAATAAGTGAGAATGAAAAATAAATAAAAACTTGTTAGATAGAATATTTTTTCTTACTTTTGCCCTCAGATAATTAATGGAGAAACTCGAAAATCCAAAATAGAGTAGAGGAAAAATAACTTAAGAACTATGAAAAAAGTTTTATTTGTATTAGGTGCTTTTGCTGCAATGTCTTTAGTCGCTTGTAGCGGAAAGACAGATTGTGCATGTGATCTTGTTAGTGCAGATCCAAGTATTTATCCAAATGTTTCTCACACAGAAGCAAATGGTAGTCTTGATGTATTAGAATTTGACGGAGAATGTACAGATGTTAAATGGTCAGATCTACCATCAAGTTCAGCAAATTGGGCTTCATTGGCAGAATTCTACACATTAAAATGTGCTGAAAAGTAAAAAGAATTACAAATTAAAAAAGGGGAATATTGTTTTTCGGCAGTATTCCCTTTTTTAATCTATTTTAGAAATGAAAATAAATAAACCTTTAATTGGCACTATTTGCAGAATTATTATTGGAGTAGTTTTTGTGCTTTCTGCTTTGTTGAAGTATTTGTCAATTGAGGCTGTGGATTTATTTTTCTTCGATCATAAATTATTTCCATGGGTTTTTACAACATTGGCATCAAGAATATTGATTGCAGGGGAGGTTGTAATAGGATTAATGTTGATTATAGGGATATTCCCAAAACTATCTAAGATTCTTACATTTGTTTCTTTAATTAGTTTTACTATATATCTTCTAATTAAGCCATTACTTTTTGATGTGACTAATGAAAACTGTTATTGTTTTGGTGATATTATTCAATTGACTGATGTTCAAACAATTATTAAGAATATTATACTTCTTATTCTTGCTCTAACTCTTTCATTGGCTAAATGGTGGAAACCTAAATATTCAAAATATATTCTTATTTCTTTAGTAGTTCTTTCTTTAGCAACAACATTTATCATTAAACCTCCTGATTATATTCAAGCAAAGATTTATAAACATACAGCAAAGATACGCCCAGAAGTTTTTGAGAGAGTTAAACAATTGGATAATGTTAAAGCTCTTAATATTAATGAGGGAAAAAAGATTGTTTGTCTTTATAGTACTGGTTGTAAATATTGTAAAAGAGCTGCAAAAAAGATAGATGTAATTATTGAAAGACATCATTTAGATAAGAAAAATTTCATAGAACTCTTTGGCGGAAAAGAAAAGCCATTAGCAGAGTTCTATAAAGAGTCTGGGACAAAGCCTTTGAATTATACTTTTGTACCTGTTATTATGTTTATAAGAACTACTTATGGACATATGCCTGTTATTATTTTATTAGATAAAGGAAAGGTTGTTCAAATCTATAAATTGACAACAATTGATGAAGAGTTCATTGTTTCATTCTTAGGAAAATAAACTTATAAATACATGTAATTATGAAAAAAATAGTTTTATTATTAGCAGTTATTTCTTGTGGTTTAATAACATCTTGCACACAAAAGGATTGTTCTTGTACTGCAACATTACAAAAGAAAGCAGCAACTTCTAATTCTTCAACTTATACTGTTTATGACTGGGGTAGTAGTTGTAGTAATGTTACCACAAATGATATTCCTGAAATTAGTAGTAATGGAGGAGAATATAATCTAAACTGTTCAGAACTTTAATTTATACTTAAGATTAACCGCTTTGGTTAAATCTCTTTTATTCTTCGTCCCAATAACAATTCTTCAACTTCTACGTTTTAGAATAGATTTAATATTATAAAACACTGCATTATGGTAAATATTCTTTGGGTTGATGATGAAATTGATTTATTGAAACCTCATATTCTTTTCCTTGCAACCAAGGGTTATGAAGTTATTCCTGCTACTGATGGTCAAGAAGCATTAGAAATTTTAGATGAAAAGTTAGTTGATATTGTATTTTTAGATGAAAATATGCCAGGACTTTCTGGGTTGGATACTTTAACTCTGATTAAAGATAAATTGCCAAATTTACCAGTAATAATGATTACAAAGAGTGAAGAGGAACATATTATGGAACAGGCTATCGGATCTAAAATTTCTGATTACTTAATTAAGCCAGTAAATCCTAATCAAATTCTTCTTGCTCTTAAAAAGCATTTACAATCAAAACGTTTAGTTAGTGAGACTTCAACTCAAAATTATCAACAACAATTCCGTGAAATTTCCATGCGTTTGATGGATAGAATGGATGCAAAACAATGGATTGAAGTTTATAAGAAATTAGTTTTTTGGGAATTAGAACTTGCTACTTCTCAAGATGAAAGTATATTTGAAATACTTCGTCAGCAGAAAGATGAAGCAAATACGTTATTCTGCAAATATTATGAAAAGCATTATGAAAATTGGCTTCAAGGAAGAGAAGAAGATAAGCCGATGCTTTCTCATACAGTTTTGAAGGAAAAGCTATTTCCAATGCTTAAAGCTGAGAAAGTATCAACATTCTTAATTGTTATTGATAATTTTCGTTTTGACCAATGGAAAGCAGTTCAACCAATGGTAGAAGAGTTTTATAGGACAGAAAAAGAGGATATATATTATAGTATAATACCAACAACAACTCAATATGCAAGAAATGCTATGTTTGCTGGATTAATGCCAGCGGAGATAGAAAAAAAATATCCGTCATTATGGGTTAATGAAGATAAGGAAGGGCATAAAAATGGAAAAGAATTAGAATTACTTCAAGAAAACCTAAAACGTTTTGGGTTTAATCTCAAAACAACATACCATAAGGTCTTAAATGTTCAATATGGAAAGAAGATGATTGAAAGTCTTCCAAATATGTTAAACAATGATTTGAATGTTGTAGTTTATAATTTTATTGATATGCTTTCTCATGCCCGTACAGATAATGATTTGGTTCGTGAGTTGGCTGAAGATGAAAATGCTTACCGTGCAGTTACTCAAACTTGGTTTGAACATTCTGCTTTAATGGATGTGTTGAAATTTTTAAGTAATAAAAATGTTAATATAATAATAACAACAGACCATGGTTCTGTAAGAGTTGATAGAGCAGTAAGAGTTAAAGGGGATAGGGATGTTTCCACAAATCTTCGTTATAAGGTTGGTAGACTATTAGATTATAATAATAAAGAGGTATTTGAAGTAAAAGATTGCACCCAACTCTTCCTTCCAAAACTTGCAATTACTTCTCCTTATATATTTGCTCGTTCAAATGATTTCTTTGCTTATCCGAATAATTATAATCAATATGTACAATACTATATGAATACATTCCAACATGGAGGAATATCAATGGAAGAGGTTATGATACCTTTTATTACTCTTAAACCAAGATAAGATCAAATAGGAGTAATAATGTGCAAAACTTATATAGCTAATAGTTTAGAAGAGCTTCCAAAGGTTGCAAGACAAATTCTTTTAGATTATAAAGATGAAAGAATATTTGTATTGAATGGTTCAATGGGGGCAGGGAAAACGACTTTCACAAAGGCTGTTTGTGAGGTTTTAGGTGTGAAAGATAATGTTTGTTCTCCAACGTTCGCAATAATAAATGAATACTTTTCTGATATTGTTGGGGATATATATCATTTTGATTTCTATCGTATAAATAAGGAAGAGGAAGCTTTTGATATTGGATTGGAAGAATATCTTTATAGCGGTAACTATTGTTTTATGGAGTGGAGTGAAAGAATAATTAATCTTCTACCAAAGCATTTTACAAGAATTACGATTAAAGAGGTTGATAATTTAAAACGAGAAATAAAAATAGAGAGAGTATAAATTCACTCCCACAACCTAACCTGTTGGCTGAATTAATTTAACATTATTTGCAAAAAAAAAGATTGTGCATGTTTCTTAACATCGGCTATACCTTTTTGAAACAGCTAATATAAACCTTAAAGTCCAGTACAGATTAAACCACAAAGATTGTAAAGTTTCAATGTGAAATTCCAGTCCTTATTTCAAACCTTTTGTAAATGTAAGAATTCATACACTTGTGGAATCAATACAAGAAGAAAATAGATATTTATAATGATTTTTTAGATTTAGACAGTGTCTTTTGAAATTTAGATAGTGTCTTTTTGGATTTAGATAGTCTCTTAGTATACAAAAAGAGGGTCTTTTTACCCCCAAAAGACCCTCTTTTTAACATGAAAAGACCGTCTTTTTGATGCTAAAAAACGGTCTTTTTGACCATAAAGTCTTTGTCTAAATTTAATAACTCCTTATCTAAATTTCAAAATACACTATCTTGAGTTAAGAACATAAGATTATATTTTAAAATATGGCTAAAATTACTGCTTTTACTTGCTCGCAATACATCAATTTTTAGAAATAATAAAGATATTGGAAAGGTAAAAATATATGCTTTAGGTTAAAGCAGCCAATAGGTTATTCCTATTTTTATTTCTCCTATTTTATTCTTCTTCTTTTTTTGTTATACTTGTAAAACCTTTCATTAATCCTCTTTCTGCTTTAGATATAAAGTCTATTATTTCCTTTAACGCAGGAGTTTCTGGGAGAGTTTTTAATTCTTCCAAAGCTTTAGAATAGTTTAATCCTGACTGAAATACTACCCTATAATAATCTTTTATTTTATTTATTGTTTCTTGATCATAACCTCTACGAGCCAAGCCAATAGAATTAATTCCACAGTAGGATAAAGGGAATTTGCCTCCCTTTACAAAAGGAGGAACATCTTTGTCAACTAATGAACCACCCATTAAAATTACATGAGAGCCTATTTTTGTGAATTGATGAATTGCACTCATTCCACCTATAATGGCATAGTTCCCAATTTCAATATGACCTCCCAAAGTTGCATTATTCGCTAATACACAGTTATTGCCAACAATACAATCATGTGCGATATGTGCATAAGCCATAATAAGATTATTATTACCTATCTTCGTGTAGCCTAATGCAGAAGTACCTCTATTAATAGTAACACTTTCTCTTATAGTATTATTGTCTCCTATTTCAACTGTTGTTTTTTCTCCTGCGAATTTCAAGTCTTGAGGAACTGCACTAATTGAAGCATTGGGAAATATTTTATTGTTTTTTCCTATTCTTGCTCCAGGAAAGATTGTAACGTTTGGTCCTATCCAACAATCGTCTCCAATTTCTACATCTTCATAGATAACCGAGAAAGGTTCAATTGTTACATTTTTGCCAATCTTTGCATCAGGGTGAATATACGCTAAGGGTTGATTCATGATGTTTGTTATTTTGTTTTTGCAATTTGCGCCATTAGTTCTGCTTCCATAACTAATTTACTTCCAACATAGGCTTCCCCTTTCATTTTAACAATGCCTCTACGTATTGGTTCTGCCAAGAATAATCTAAATATTAAAGTGTCACCAGGGACAACTTTGCCACGGAATCTAACTCCATCTATTCTTAAAAAATATGTTGTATAATTTTCTGGGTCTGGATAGTCCTTAAGAACTAATATGCCACCTGTTTGTCCCATAGCTTCAACTATTAAAACACCAGGCATAACAGGTTCTTGAGGGAAATGTCCATTAAAGAAATCTTCATTTCCAGTTACATTCTTTACTCCTATAACATAATCTTCTCCGACTTCAATAATCTTGTCAACCAATAACATTGGGAAACGATGAGGTAAGAAGTTTTTTATATCGTTAATTGTAAAAATAGGTTCTTTATCTGGGTCGTAATGCGGTGCTCCTATAAATTTTTCCATAATTACTTTCTTTAAAAGTTTTGCAAATTCTGTGTTGGCATGATGTCCAGGACGTTTCAAAATAAAGTGTCCTTTAACATTAATTCCTAATAATTTTATATCACCTATAAAATCTAAGAGTTTATGCCTTGCAGGTTCGTTTTCGAAATTCTTTTGAATATTATTAAGTATTCCTTTCTCTGTCTTTATATTATCAGGATTTTTATTAAATGCTTTTGCTAAATGATCAATCTGTTCCTTATTTAATTCATGTTCAACAAAGATTAATGCATTATCTAAATCCCCACCTTTTATCAAATTGAGTTTAAGTAATTGCTCTATTTCATGTAAGAAAACAAATGTTCTACAAGGTGCAATTTCGGCATCAAAATTATCTAATGATTCAATTTCTACTGTTTGTAACCCAAGTACTGAAGAATTGTAGTCAATTGACAATTCAACCTTAAACCCATCATAAGGCAAAGCTGTAATCTCAATGTTTTGCTCTTCAATCTTATATTGTATAGGTTCCTTAATAGAATAATGATAACGGTTAGCCAATTGCGGCTGAATCCCGACTTTTTTTATTTCTTCAACCCATATTTTAGCACTTCCATCAAGAATAGGAATTTCTGGAGAGTCTAATTCAATTAATGCGTTGTCAATATTAAAATAGTTTAACGTAGCCATTAAATGTTCAATGGTACATATCTTAACTCCATTCTTCTCAAGTGTTGTACCACGAGATGTATCGGTCACAAAATCAACCGATGCAGGAATTATAGGCTTATTCTCTAAGTCAATTCTGCAAAATTTAATTCCGGCATTTGGTTCAGCTGGTAATATATTAACAGTTACATCTTTACCGCAATGCAATCCTTTGCCGCTTAGAGTTAGTTTTGATTTTATTGTATTTTGTTGCTCCATAGTTATTCAATTTGCAAAGGTATAAAAATATTTAATGCTAATGCCATATTTCAAGAAAAAGGCAAGCTTAATAGTCGTTAAAACTCCTTTTTTTTAATTGTTAAGTTTGATTTGTAAAGAAAGTTTATTATTTTTGCAAGCTAAAACAAAGATTATACATGAAAAAAATATTTTTATTATTAGTGTTTGCATTTTCTACTATTGCATCTTTTGCTCAAGTTGAAAAGTTAAAGGATTCTCCAATTTTTATTGAAGGTAATTTGGTAGTTGTTGGAGTAAGTGCAAAGACAACTGATGCTCAATTATTAGAAATCAGGACAAAGTTATTGAAATATACTTCAATTCGTTTTACAAATTTTGATGTTATTAGAACTACTCCAAAGAACAAAAAAGAAGTTGGCGATATACAATTTCTTTCTATGGAGGTCGATTGTAGGGATGGTTTTAGTGGTAAAATATCACATAGTTTTGAGCCAGGTGACACTTCCGTTCAAGGGTTTTATCGTGATTATACAAAAAATTCTTATAAACTTTCTTTCTTTATAGGTGATTTAACTGAAGAACAGCTAAATCCAATCCGAGATAATAAATAAATGGGGAATTGAAGAAATATATACATAATTTGTTGAGAGTGAGATTAATAATAAAATAGTTTATATTTTTGCAATTCTAAAATAGGTAGAAAAATAATGTGAAAATTATTCTGCAACCTTGTGCTATAGTAGACATTTCTGGGGATTCGGAAATTTCACTCGGGTCAACTTTAGATATTGAGTAGAGTAATAAGAAATAAGTTTTAACAATTAGCTATGCTATTTTTGAAAAGCATAGCTAATTGTTTTATTGTACTTTTAAAATTATGCAGTTTAATTCTATAATATTCTTGTTTTTTGCGACTTTGTTTTTTTCTATTTGGCATTTTACGAAGTCTAATGTTACCTTTAAATTAATATTCTTAACAATCGCATCTTTTTTCTTTTATGGTTGGTGGGATTGGCGTTTTGTTTTTTTATTACTATTCACTGGATTAATTGATTACTTTGCCGCTATAGGAATAACATGTTTTCCTAAATACAAAAAGTTATTATTAATCTCGTCGTTATTGTCCAATATTGGAACCCTCTCATTATTTAAGTATTCTGGATTTATTTCTAAGAATATAGATCAGCTTTTGGGAACCTCTTTAAATAGTCAAATCAATACCTTTTTCTTAATCGTACCTGTAGGTATTAGTTTCTACACCTTTCAGAGTATGAGTTATACAATTGACGTGTATAAAGGAAAGTTCAAACCGACTAAAAACGTTTTTCAGTTTTTTGCATACTTATCAATGTTCCCTCAATTAGTAGCAGGTCCAATCGTTAGAGCAAAAGATATGCTCCCACAATTGATAGGGCAACGACAACCATTGAAAGAAGACCGTTGGGAAGGTTTTCGGCTAATAGTCAAGGGGTGTTTTAAAAAAATGGTAATTGCAGATAATTTAGCTCCAATAGTGGTAACGGCATTTAATAATTCAATAGTTCTTGAAAGTTCTGCTTTTTGGTGGGGTGCAGTTATAGCCTTTGCCTTTCAGATTTATTGCGATTTTGCAGGTTATAGTGATATTGCTTGTGGATTAGCACGTTGGATGGGATATTCTTTTCCAAATAATTTTAATCATCCTTACACTTCAACTTCTTTACGTGAATTCTGGGGTAGATGGCATATTTCTTTATCAACATGGTTTCGTGATTATGTTTATATTCCATTAGGAGGAAATAAGAAAAATAAATACCGAAGTCATATAAATATGTGGATTGCTATGGTAATCTCAGGCTTATGGCATGGTGCTGCATGGACATATGTTATGTGGGGAGTTTTGCATGCACTATTCTTGAGTATAGAGCGAATCTTAAAATGGCCAACACAAAAATTTTCAAACCAATTTATTCGATTTTTAGCATGGATGTTCGTTACATTAGAAATATTGGTGGCTTGGGTGTTTTTTAGAGCCAATTCAGTTCAACACGCTTTGGATATTTTAAAAGTAATGTTTACTTTTAAAGGAAACTGGTCTTTAGGGTGGGGGCTTAATGGTAGCATATTTGTTTTAATAATAATATTCAGAGAAATAATGGTATATACTGGAATAGAAAAAAGAGTTAAATTGAGAGGTTCAATTGGAGCTTTTGCTGAAATGCTATTGTATGCAATATTAATTGTATTAATCATTTTTTTTAGAGGAAATGGAAGTGAATTTATTTATTTTCAGTTTTAAAATATGAGTAAGTTGAAGCAAAATATATGGATAACTCTTTTGTTGGCTATGATTTTTATAGGTATATTAGGAGCCGTCTTACCTAAAAATCCCGATAAGTACCTAAAGGATAAATTTTGGGCATTTAAGGTGCATAATAATAAGAAATATAATTTTATAATTCTCGGAGATAGTAGGACTTATAGAGGAATTTCTCCATATGAAATTGAAAATATATTACCAGAATTCAGTGTATTTAATTTTGCATTTTCAAATGGAGGACTAAATCCTATTATTTATAAGGCTGCAGAAACAAGATTAAACTCAAAAAGTGAATCTATGATAATTCTTTTGGGTGTTTCTGCATTAACTATTAATGATATAAGTCTGCCTAATGAGCAGTATGTGCAAGAATTAAAGATGCCCAAAGAAGAAGTTTTTGAACAGATATATTTTGGCGAATATTTAAATTATTTTAGTCCAGTTACTCCTATAATAGTTAAAAATTTAATAAAAGGTACAAAACCTATATTTAAGTACATTAGTATTTATCACGAAAATGGTTGGGTGGAATCTGAAAAGTTTCCAGTGGATACCTTAGAAGCTTTTCCTTACTATGAAAAGGATTTCAAATCTCACACTACAGATTATAAGCTTGTTAATGAATTATGTAAACAAATAATTTTATGGAAATCAAAAGGTATAAAGGTATTTGCTTTTCGTCCACCTGCAGCACAACCTCTTATAGCTTTAGAGGATTCTGTAGGTAACTATAACGAACAGTTAATAAAACAAAAAATTGAAATATCTGGAGGTCAGTGGATTGATATTAATCCTGCTTTGTATAAAACATATGATGGGAGCCATTTACCTAAGGCAGAGGCACGCAAACTTTCTCAATATATAGCTAATAAGATTAAGACTTATCTTGCAACGGTCTCACAATAGAATTGAAAAAAAACATTATTAGAAGAGTAAAAATAATATTTTTTTGTAAGAAAATTAGGTTGGTAAGAAAATAGTTTATATTTTTGCACTCCCAAAATTGATGAGAAAATGGCAAAAAAATCAAAAGACGCAAGAATACAAGTTATATTAGAATGTACAGAACATAAGGCATCAGGAATGTCAGGTACTTCTCGTTATATAACTACTAAATCAAAGAAAAATACACCAGAACGTTTGGAGTTAAAGAAATATAATCCAATCTTAAAGCGTGTAACAGTTCATAAAGAAATTAAATAATAGAGGAGAACTAAGATATGGCAAAGAAAGTAGTTGCAACACTAAAAACATCTTCAGGTAAAGATTTTGCAAAAGTTATTCGTATGACACTTTCTCCAAAAACAGGAGCTTATGTGTTTAAAGAAGAAATTATAGCTTCTGATAGCGTAAAAGATTATTTAGCAAAGAAATAATACATACAATATATTTATATGTAATTAAAAGTTGTCTTTCAAAAAGAAGGACAACTTTTTTATTGTTTAATGGCTAAAATATCGTTTATTATTGCTATCTTAGCCGATTATTTATAGTACATAGTTAAATATTTAGAATATGGGATTTTTTTCATTTTTCACAAAGGACAAAAAGGAAACATTAGATAAAGGGCTGGAAAAGACTAAAGAAAGTGTATTTTCCAAGTTGTCAAAAGCAATTGTTGGTAAGTCAAAGGTTGATGATGAGGTTTTGGATAACCTAGAACAAATACTTGTAGAGGCTGATGTTGGAGTAGAAACTACATTGAAAATTATTGATAGGATAGAGAAGCGTGTTGCAAAAGATAAATATCTTGGCATTTCACAACTTAATACAATACTAAAGGAAGAAATTGTTGAACTATTGCAAGAAAATGAACTTGATGAGAGAGATAGCTTTTCTTTTCCAAGAGGTGATGAACCTTATGTAATAATGGTTGTTGGTGTTAATGGAGTAGGAAAGACAACAACTATAGGTAAATTGGCTTATCAATTTAAGCAAGCAGGAAAGAAAGTTGTATTAGGTGCAGCAGATACTTTTCGAGCAGCTGCAGTTGATCAATTGACGATATGGTCAGAAAGAGTAGGAGTAGATATAGTTTCGCAAGGAATGAATGCTGATCCAGCATCTGTTGCTTTTGATACATTAAAGTCAGCATTAGCAAAGAAAGCTGATGTTGTAATAATAGATACGGCTGGACGTTTGCATAATAAAATTGGATTAATGAATGAATTATCCAAGATACATAATGTTATGAAGAAGGTAATACCTAATGCTCCTCATGAAGTATTATTGGTTCTTGACGCATCAACAGGACAAAATGCAATAGAACAAGCAAAACAATTTACTGCTGTAACAGAAGTAAATGCTTTAGCTCTTACTAAGCTTGACGGAACAGCAAAGGGAGGGGTAGTAATAGGTATTTCAGATCAATTCAAAGTTCCTGTAAGATATATAGGATTAGGCGAAAAAATGGAAGATCTACAACTATTCAATCGTCAAGCATTTGTAGATAGTTTGTTTGAATAGAATATAAGTAGTAAAAAATAAAAATAATAATTACAATGAAATCAAGCAGAATAATAACATTACTAGCTTTACTATTTTCAACTTTTATAGTAAATGCTCAAGAACAAGAAAAAACAAATTCATTGCTTAATCGTCATAACTTTGCATTAGATCTAGGTTATGCTTATCGCTTATCATCAGAGCCAAATGAGTTATTTGTGAATCAAACAACAAACAAAGACCATTATAGTTCACTACGTCATGGAGTCCAAATAAACTTTGCTTACGATTATTTATATAAACCATTTTTGGCATTTGGTTTCAAAGCATCAGCGTTTAACTCTTCAAATAGTTTTATTTCTGAAAAAAGAACATCAACAAACGCAGAAATAGAATGTAAAGATGATGAATATATATTCTACGTAGGACCATCAGTAAAATATATATTTCCTACATTCAGTGATAAGTATAGTCTATATGCAAGAGGAACTATTGGATATATGTCTTTTAGAAATTCAGAAACAAAAGTAGTAACAGTAGTAACAGATACTGCAGAAATATCAAAGGGTTTCAGTTCAACATATACAGGTTCAACATTTGGCTGGGGTTTAGACCTTGGTTTAGAATATACTATTAATGATTTTATTTCAGCAGGATGTAATATAGGATTTTTAGGAGGAAGTGTTGGTAAATTATATGTTGGGGAAGATAAGTTTAAATTAAAGAATAATGAAAACCTATACCGCTTAGATATAACAGTTGGTCTTAGAATAAAATTATAATCAGAATGAGTTTAAAAATAAATATTGTTTCACTCGGTTGTTCTAAAAATACAGTAGATTCAGAATTCTTAGCAGGACATTTAATCAATAAAGGACATGAAGTAGCTTATGATGCAACAAAAGGAAACTTTGATGTTGTAATTGTAAATACTTGTGGATTTATTGGTGATGCAAAAGAAGAATCAATAAATACTATACTTCTCCAATGTGCATATAAACAAACAAACAAGGTAGGAAAAGTAATTGTTTGTGGTTGTTTATCTCAACGATACAAAGAAGATTTAAAAGAAGAAATTCCATTAGTAGATGAATTCTTTGGTGTATTTGAATGGGAACAGATATTAGAATACTTAGATACACATGTAGAAGGCAATTACTATAAATCACGTTTTATTAGTACACCAAAACATTATGCATATTTAAAAATAGCTGAAGGTTGCGATAGACAATGTTCTTATTGTGCAATTCCTATTATAAGAGGTAAAAACATATCACGTCCAATTGAAGATTTAGTTGAAGAAGCAAAAGAATTGGTTTCTTCTGGAGTTAAGGAAATAATACTTATAGCTCAAGATACAACCTATTACGGACTTGATCTTTATAATGAAAGACGATTAGCAGATTTATTAAAAGAATTAGTAAAGATCGATGATTTAAAATGGATACGTATTCAATATACCTATCCTCATCAATTCCCAATGGAAGTAATTGAGGTTATGAAAAAAGAAGAAAAGATATGTAAATACATAGATATTCCTCTTCAACATATCAATTCCTCAATTCTTAGTTCAATGAAACGTAATATAGATTCAGAGCAAACAAGGAATTTAGTAAACCAAATTAGAGAACAAATTCCAGAAATAGCTTTTAGAACAACTTTCATTGTTGGGTATCCAGATGAAACAGAAGAGTCTTTTGAAGAACTAAAATCATTTGTTGAAGAAATGCGTTTTGATAGAATGGGTTGCTTTATATATTCTCCAGAAGAAGGAACACCAGCTTATGAACTCGAAGATAATGTTTCTGAAGAAGTGAAACAAGAACGATTTGACGAAATATTATCGTTGCAACAAGATATATCTTTGGAAATAAATCAAACAAAGATAGGTAAAGAATTTGAAGTAGTTGTTGATAGAAGAGAGCAGGATTTTTGGATTGCAAGAACTCAATATGATAGTCCAGAAGTAGACAATGAAGTTCTAATCTCCGATACATTCAAACTCGAAGTAGGACAATTCTACAAAGTAAAGATAGTAGATGCAGTAGAATTTGACCTTATAGGGGAACCTATTTAATAAAAAAAGATATTATAGAGTCGTTCTATCTTTATTCAGAAATAGACTTTGAACTAAGAGAAAATAGAATAAAAATAAAAATATTACGTTTTAAGAGACGGGCAATTAAAAGCTCGTCTTTTTTTTGAATAAAATATAAATCAAATGACAATAGAAGAAAGATATAATGAAGTTAGGGTTTTGATGTCTGAAGAAAAGATTAATGAGGCTATGATTAAGATAGATGAAATCATATCTGAAAACCCTAATCAAGAAATGGCTTATTACTTGAAAGGTAACATATATCGTAAACAACAAGATTGGCAAAAAGCCATAAATAATTATTCACAAGCAATAGAATTGAACCCATCTTCGCCTGCAAATGAAGCGAGAACGATGTGTATTGAAATATTAAATTTCTTCAATACCGATATGTATAATCATTAAACCATATTATATTTACAATTTCAAGAGTAATTAAAATAAACAAAAGCTAATGACAGATAAAGAAATATTTGATTTACTCAAGAATAAACAATCAAGAGAAAGAGGCTTTTCTGTATTAGTAAATCAACTAAAAGAAAGAGTTTATTGGCAAATAAGACACATGGTACTTTCTCATGAAGACGCAAATGATTTAGTTCAAGAAGTCTTTATTAAAGTATTTCAGAACATAGATAACTTTAAACATGACTCTTCTCTTTCTACATGGGTATATCGTATTGCTTTAAATCATACTCTTAATTTCTTACAATCAAAAAAACGTCGCAAAGCTCTTGTTTTCTCTTCTTTAGAAAATTCAATGTTAGATAATTTAAAATCAGATAGGTTTTTTGAAACAAATGAAATAGAATTAAAACTTCAGAAAGCCTTATTATCATTACCTAACAAACAAAGAATGGTATTTAACTTACGCTACTATGATGAGATGCCATTTAAAGATATGGCACAAGTATTAGAAACAAGTGAAAGCTCTTTAAAAGCATCATATCATTTTGCTTCTAAGAAAGTCCAAGAACAACTTTTAGAAGAAGAAAATGTTAAATTAAAGTTAACAGATTAAACTTTTCGAAACGACACAAGTCTAATGAATAAAAATAAATACAATGGCAAATAGAGAGAACCCATTTAAAGTGCCAGAAAATTATTTTGAAGAACTGGAAAAAAATATTCTTTCTCAAGTAAAGAAGAACCCAAAGAAGAAATACTTTTTCTCTGAAAAAAAAACAGTATATAAATATGCTGCTACTCTATTACTATTATTAACACTTGGAGGAGTAATATGGTGGAGCTTACCAGCAAATACAGCAAATACAACAAATAATACAACTACACAATTAGCAAAAACAACAACTAAAGATACAAAAATAGAAGAAGTTCAACCAATCAAAGAAATTGTTAAAGAAAAAAAGGAAGAAAGAGAAACAGTAATAACACCTGTTGAAGAAGTTCAAATATCATCTGTAGCTACAATACAAAAAACAAAAGATAGTACAAATGATGGACAAAAATTAACAGAAGAAGAATTACAATATTTGGAATATTACTTGCAAGGAGATATTATAAATGATTATTTAACTTATAACAGTACAGAAAAATGAAAAGAACAATAATAATAATGCTGGTTAGCTTAATGACAATTTCAACATTATTTGCCCAAGGAGACTTTAGACCAGACTTTAAACCAGAAAGAATGGGAGATAATAGGGGTGAAAAAGGTGATAGAATGGAGAAGTTTAAAGAAAAGATTCGAGTGGAGAAAGTCGCTTTTATTTCATCGGAGTTAGAACTTACATACGATGAAGCTCAAAATTTTTGGCCAATATATAACCAATACGACAAAGACTTAATGGCAATAAGAGATAAAAGACCTAAGGATACAACTCTAAATAATGGATTCCCAATGCGTCCTGATTTCTTAAAAATGAGTGAAGAAGAAGCTCAAACAATATTAAAAAACCACTTTCAAACAGAAAGAGACGTGATTTCCTTACAAGAAAAGTACTCTAAGGAACTCCTAAAAGCAATATCTACACAAAAAATCACTAAACTATTCTTTTTAGAAAAAGAATTTATGGCAAATATAATTGGCAAAGGCTGGAAAGATATGAAACGAGATGGAGATAAAAAAGTAGAATATAAAAAAGGCAAAAAGGCACAAAATAAAAGGCAAGAAGAACATCCACAATTCAAATAATAAACAATTTTTTCATAAGTTAGGGGGAAGGCAAATGCTTTCCCCTTTTTAATTCCCAGAAATTATCCATTGCTTAAAATCAGAAGCTTTGTTTTTACTTATATAAATATGCTCAGGAGTTTCTATATCAAGTTTAATTAGTAACCGATTATCAAACCATACTGTTATATCTTTTATGCTTTGACGTGATATAATATATTGTTTGTTTGCACGAAAGAAGTTATTAGGATTTAAATCATGCATAATGCTCTCTAATGTCTTATTATATGGATATGTTTTCTCATTATTTAGGAATATTGATGTCTCGTTGTTTGTTGCATAAAAACAAGATACTTCATTTAATGAGATGGGTATTAACTTATCTTTTTTGTAAATAATTAATGTCTGAATATATTGTTTTTGAGGTATTAATTGAGAGAGATTAGAGAAATAATTTTTAATATCTTCTTTATTGAGTCGTTTGAATTTCTCAAAAGCTTTTCTCAAATCTTCTTGCGCAATAGGTTTTAAGAGATAATCAATACTATTTACCTTAAATGCATCTAAAGCATATTCATCATAAGCAGTTGTAAATATAATAGGGATTTCAATTTCTTTTTGTTTGAAAATATTGAAGGCAGAACCATCAGAAAGATTAATATCCATAAAAATCAAATCAGGAGAGGTATTATTATTTAACCAATTTATAGTTTGACTAATACTTTCAGTATTCCCGACTATTTCAATTGTATGGTCTATTTTCAAAAGCATTTTTCTCAATAAATTAAATGCAATTGTTTCGTCTTCAACTATTAAAATTCTCATTATCTATATTGTTAATGGTAAATAAACGGAGAATTCATCTTTAATATTTTCTATTTTGATGTCTTTATTTATTAATAACTTATAACGAGAAGAAAGATTAGTTAATCCAATACCATTACTTGGCTCTTTATACATTTTCTCATAAATAGGATTAGATATAATTAATTCTTTCTTGTTGTTTACATATACTGAAATGACCATTTTATTATCACTGTCTATTTTGTTGTGTTTTATTATGTTTTCAATTAAAGGTAGCAATGAGAGAAAAGGTATTTTTAAATCTAAAAGACTTTCATCTATTTTTATGTCAAATGAAAGTTTTCCAGAGTATCTTACTTCAATTAAGTATCTATAAGATTGAAGAAAATCTAGTTCTTCCTTTAATGTAACTATATCTTTACCTTGATTCTGTAATATATATCTAAAAATACCAGAAAGCTTGTTTATATATTCCAATGCTTGTTCATTTTCAACTAAACCAGTTAACCCATTTAAAGAATTGAAAAAGAAATGAGGGCTTATTTGATTAGCAAGAGCATCACATTTGCTTTGTAGATTCTCAATTTTTAACTGCTTAATCTTTTTTTCTTTCTCCTCTTGTTCTAAGTGAAGAGAATATATATATCCTATAAGTAAACATATTCCATCTATAAATAAACATTGAAATAGTAATATAGATAGTGCTATGTGAGGTTTTTCATATATATAGAAAGGACGAGAAGCAATTATATTGATCCCATAAAATACTAATGTAATTGAAAATGAGATAATCAACCTTTTAGAGAAATTATTAGACTTTAATTTGGAAATATTCTCGAATAGTAATAGGTAAGTGAATAAAATGAAGATAGAAAATCGGAGAATGAAGAATTTAAAAAAGGTGGAATCTAATTCGTTCCAATTGTAAAATAAATTAGTTATATTGGGATAAATAACAAGAATGACTATTATTATACTAGAGAATAATAATGTCCTTTTAAATTTTAACTGATTAAAGAATTTCATTTTTATTAGAATAAATTTTTGGCAAAGGTACAATAAATAAAATCTTATAGATGAAAATATAACAGTATGATAAAAGGCTATTTTTCGTGATAAATAGTAGTTTTTACGTTTTTACCTATTTATCCGTTTATGATAATTATTTATGTAATATATTTGCCACAACAATTTATTAAATAATTAATACTTAAAATGATGAAAAAATTATTCTTTTTATTGATAGCAATGGTATTTGCTATGGGTAGTAGTTGGGCTCAGACGCTCAATGAAGGTTTTGAAGGGTCAACATTTCCTCCAGAAGATTGGACGACAATTAATGTTTCTGGAAATGTAACATGGAGTAGTTATTCTTCTTCCAGAGGTAATACTTGTGCAAGTGTACAATATGGTTACCCCGGTCATGAAAATTGGCTTATAACTCCAAGATTATCTGTTACAACAGGATTAGATACAATTAAGTTTTGGGTAATGACAGATTCTTATTATAGTGGGACTTCATTAGATATATTAATCTCTGCAACAGGGAATACAGTTAATTCTTTTAATTCAACAAGTTCGTTAAATATTTCTAATGAACAGATTACAACAAGTTGGACTCAATATTCTGTTCCTTTAACTAATTATATAGGACAAAATATTATGTTGCATTTAAGGTTGTTGATAATTATGGTTGTAGAATAATGCTTGATGATGTAACAGGACCAAATTTATTTATTCCATCATGTCCAAGACCAAGATCATTGGTAGCAAATAATATTAATACAACAAGTATAGATTTAGGTTGGACTGATGCGACAGGTTCAAATTGGACTATACAATATATGCCAGCAACTTCAACCGATTGGTCTTCTGCGATAGAAATATCAAATGCAACGACTAATCCTTATCCAATATCTTCGTTATCTCCTTCTTCTCAATATAAATTTAGAGTAAGAACAATTTGTAATTCATCAGATGAAAGCGATTGGTCTACTATATCAACATTTACAACAGCATGTGGAACAATTAGTACTTTTCCTTGGACAGAGGGATTTGAATCAGAGTGGACGAATATCACATCCCCTTCGAATCAAATTTCTCCATCTTGTTGGGCTGTCATAGATAAAGGTATTGAAGGGTATAGTGATTATTATCAACATTGGTGGAAAAGAGTAACGGATGGTATTCATACAGGAAGTGCTTGTGCTTCAATTTTTACATATAATGGACAAGGAAACCATAATGATTGGTTAGTTACTCCTTTGGTTGCTTTGACAGGGAATGAAAGATTGAGATTTTGGGCAATGAATAATGATGCAACAACTACAGAAGTAGATGAGATATCTGTATTTATTTCAGATACAAATATTACATTAGATACTTTAGGTATGGGGCAATATGGTAATATGCAACACTTTACACAAGTGTTTAATCAAATTCTACCAGTTGGAGATTGGCAAAGATATGAAATAAATCTTAGTCAATATTCAGGGAATCGTTATATTGCTTTTGTTCGTCAAAATATACCTTCTGCTTCTGCCCTTCGTTTAGATGATGTAGAAATAACTACAATACCTAATTGTATTCCTCCAACAGAAATAACATATTCAAATATAACATCAACAAGTGTGGATTTATCATGGAATAATGGACATTCAACAGATAATTCGTGGTATATATTCTATAAATCACATCAATTAACAAATTATGATTCAGTTTTAGTGGCATCAAATCCATATACTCTTTCGATAAATGGAGATGCAATATATGATTTATATATAAAAACTAATTGTGGTATTGAACAATCAGAAGCAAGTAATATAATTAGTTTTGGACCAGAGTGTATAGCTATTACAGAGTTTCCATATACAGAAGGATTTGAAAATGATTGGGTTGTTACACTTTATCCGGGGAATAAACCTTCTCCAAGTTGTTGGACTGTTATTGATAAGGGAGTAACTGTTAATACCTTTGGAAATTATCAAAATTATTACTGGACAAGAGGAGAATATGCTAGTTATGGAACGGCGGGCACTACAACCCATACTGGTTTTGGTTCAGCACAATGTTATACAAGTTTTGGAGCCAATAATCATAATGATTGGTTAATATCTCCATTGATATCATTTACAGGAAATGAGAAACTAAGTTTTTGGTTAATGAGGAATTTAATGAATTCATCAGCATCGGAAGATGTATCTGTATTTATTTCAGATGAAGATATAATATTAGACACAACAGGCATGGAAGATTACGGTAATATGTTCGGTTTTACTCAAATTTTTACTCAAACAGTACCTCAAGGTTATTGGCAAAAATATGATCTTAATCTTAATCAATACACTGGAAATCGTTATATTGCTTTTGTTCGTCAAAACAATACTGATGGTTATTATTTACGTTTAGATGATGTAGAAATTTCTACAATACCTTCTTGTTCAAATCCTACAACAGTTGTAGCTTCAAATATAACATCAAATAGCGCAGATATTTCTTGGCAAGCAGCTCATAATACAGATGAATCGTGGTATTTATATTATAGAGCTTTATCAGATACAGTTTATGACTCAGTATTGGTAACAGAAAATCCATTTACTTTAACAGGATTAAACCCTTCAACAACATATGATGTATTTGTAAGTACAAATTGTAATTATATGTTGTCTTCACCAAGTTGTCATATTAATTTTAATACTTTATGTGAAGCAATAACATCTATTCCTTATACCATAGATTTTGATTCTTATGGTACAATGACTTTTCCTTTATGCTGGTCTCGTCCTACTACTTATTCATCTTATGGGACAGAGTATCCTCTATTAATTCATTGGGATTATTATGCACATAGTTCTACATCATGTATAGATTTTCAATCAGATCGTCCAATTTATGTAATAACACCTCAGATTAATGTAGATATTCAATCTTTAAAGGTTGGTTTTTGGTTAAGAACAGAATATTTAACTGCAGGAGATATGCAAATTGGTGTTATGAGTGATAATGCAGATACTTCAACATTTGAGCTTATACAAAACATTCATCCAGCAACAACTAATTATACTTATTATGAAGTTGGTTTTAATAACGCATCATTGAGCGGAAGTAATAATTATATTGCATTTAAATATATTCCTAATCCAGGTAATAGTGATTGGAATTTACTGTTAGATGACGTAGTAATTAATTTTGCAGAAGTATGTCCTAATACTATAGACTTAGTGTCAACATCAACAGCATCAACGGCAGCATTTCTTTCTTGGAATAACAATAATTACATGGGACAAGGTTGGGAAATATCTTATGCCCCAGTTGATTCAGCAAATTTTATAGCAGATAGTGGAACAATGGTTTCTATATTAGGAAATACATCATTCCCCTATGCGGTTACATCTTTAACTCCAAATACTCAATATAGTTTTGCTGTACGCCAAATATGTAATGACGGAAGAGGTGCATGGTCGAATAAAGTAACTACATTTACTTCAGGTTTGCCTGCAACATTACCTTATAATTGTGGATTTGAAGATACAACTGAAAATAAAAACTGGCAAAGATTATCTTCTACAGCAAATAATTGGGCAATAGGCAATGCTGCAGGAAATGGAATATCAGGACAAACAAATGATTCTTTGGCTGCATATATATCTAATGATGGGATATCTTATGCAGTAACAAATGGGAATATTGCATCTTATTTATATCGTGATATAGATTTTGGTTCAGATACAACATTAGCTTCTACCTTATCTTTTGATTGGAAAAATTATGGATATGCAAGTGGAGGTTCTGTTAATTCATGTATAGTAGTTTTTATAAGAGATGTAGATTATGCAATATCAAATGATTTAATAAATAATTATCCTGCATTACAGGATATTAGTCGTGATAATATTGGATTATTTTATGGCGGAAGTACATGGCGAAGAACTAATATTTTATTAGGGAATAAAACAGGGGTTAAGAGAATAATATTTTTATGTTTTGATGATAATAGAAATATGTTGCCTTTAGCAGCGATTGATAATGTTAAAGTTGTTCTGGAAACATGTCAACGCCCAGGTAATATAGTTGCTTCTAATATAACAGAAAATACTGCTGATATATCATGGAATTCAACTTCAGCTGATCAATATATTGTATCTTATAGAAAGATAACAGATGTAACAACAACAAATATTGCAGTATCTAATCCTAATGTTTCACTTCAAGGACTTGATTATGCAACAATATATCGTGTTTCTGTTAGAGCTATTTGTGGAACAGATACAACATTAATTGAGTTTTCAAATCATATTGACTTTACTACATCTTGTAGAGAAACAGCAATAGATGAATTCCCTTATCATGAAGGATTTGAAAATGGATTATCATGTTGGTCGCAAGAGTTTGTATCAGGAAGTCATTCTTGGGGTACAACTCCATATTATATTTATTTAACAACTTATCCTCATGAAGGAAATAAATTTGCTCAATTAGTAGAATTTGATACTAGTACCACAACCAATAAGTTAGTTTCTCCAATATTAGACATATCGGCATTAGCAGAACCATATTTATCATATTGGCATATACAAAAAGAATGGTATTCAAAGCAGGGAGAATTAAGAGTATATTATAGATCAAGTACAGATAGTGCTTGGGTAGAATTACAATCTTTTACTTCGGATATTTCATCATGGCAAAAAGATTCAATTGCTTTGCCTCATCAATCTTCAACTTATCAAATTGCTTTTGAAGGATATGTTGAATATGATTATGGGGTAGGTTTGGACGACATTAAAGTCTATGATAATAATTCATTATGTCCACATCCTATTAATATTAATGTAACAAATATTAGAAATACAACAGCTTTAGTTGATTGGAGTCCAGGAGGTACAGAAACCAGTTGGCAAGTAAGATTAGGTGAAAATGGAGCAAATATAATAGACGTTACAAATACATCATATCAATTAACAGGTCTTACAGCAGGAAATACTTATACTGTTTATGTTAGGGCAAATTGTGGTACAAGTTATTCAGGTTGGATTAGTAGAACATTTACAGCATACGCAGGGCAAATAGCTCCAGAAGTGAGTACAATGATACCTATTAATATTACGGATTCATCAGCAATATTAAATGCAAATTATCTTGAAGGAACAGATACAATAACATCTCAAGGATTTGAATGGAAATTATCGAGTGATGCAATATGGAATCAACAAGTGGTAACTCCATTAGTTAATCCTTATTCATATTCATTAACAGGTTTAAGTGAAAATACATCTTATGACTATAGGGCTTATGTTATAACTCCAACAGAAGGTATAACTTATGGTGATACACAAACTTTTGTAACCCTTTCAGTAGTTCCTCCAACCGTTACAACATTAGCTGTTACAAATATAGTATATAATGGTGTAATATTTAATGGAACAATAACAATGGGAACAAGACCAATATCAGCAAGAGGTTTTGAATATAGAGCTATAAGTGGTGATACAAATTGGATAGATGTAACTGCATCAGGAACAGATAATATTACAGCAACAGCTACAAACTTAACTTCAGCTACAAGTTATAAAGTAAAA
Source organism: Bacteroidales bacterium (assembly GCA_041662185.1). Classification (GTDB taxonomy): domain Bacteria; phylum Bacteroidota; class Bacteroidia; order Bacteroidales; family P3; genus UBA10566. Next base: position 12,656 of record JBAZSY010000002.1, on the reverse strand, counting down.
GCTTATGCACAAACAGGAATTCAAAGATATTATGGTAGTGAAGAACCATTTGCAACAACGTCAGGATTAAATGATATTGAAAGTAATCAAATTATTGTAACACTTTATCCTAATCCAACAGAGAACTCAACAAAATTAGTAGTTAATGGAGTTGAGGGTAATGTAAGTATAGTTATAACAGATGTTCAAGGTAGGACAATAAATTCAATCAATGCAAAAGCTTTAAACAATACAATTGAACAAGTAATAGATGTGGCTGATTTTGCAAAGGGGGTATATTACGTTAGAATTATAAATGATAAATTTAACAAGACTCAAAAGTTAATTGTAAAATAAATTTAGATTAGTTTTGGTTAATAGATTGTGGCTATTTCTTTGAGATAGCCACTTCTTATTTATAAATTGCCTGATTTTGTTATGATATATAAATTAATTTGTATATTTGCCCCTTGAATACATAACAATAACTAAATAATTGATGATATGAAAAAGATTTTTCTTTTGGTTTTATGTTCAGTTGTAGTGCTTTCATGTTCTACTACAAAAGGATATAAATCAGTAAATGAACGTGATGTTCCCGAACGTTACGTTAAGGATATGACAAAACAACATCCTAATGTTGAAAAAAGAACTTGGGATATGATTGATTCAACATCTTATAATGTGAACTTTACTAATAATGGTACTCAAATGAGAATAAAGTATCAAAAAGCAAGCACAGAAACTTGTTGGATTGTTCCTACAGAATATATTCCTTCTCAGATAACAGATTATGTTAAAGAAAATTATTCAGGATTTAAATTAGAAGAAGTTGCAATTGTTGATGTAAAGAATAAAAAGGCATATTATGCAACTATTTCTTCTAATAAAGGAACAAAAGTTTTAGAATTTGACTTAACTGGTGTTTTTAAATCAGAAGTGATAAAATAAGTAAGAAGACTAATCCCAATCTTTTCCAATAGGGAAGGATTGTCGAAATAGAAGGAGAGATTGATTATCTAATGTATGATAAACAATCTCTTCTTTTTCGTTTTCAGCCATAGTTAATGTTTCTCCCTTATAGTTTAATATTACAGAAGAGCCATTATACTTCACACCTTTTTTGTCAATTCCTACACGATTTACTCCAATAGTGTAAGCCATATTTTCAATTGCACGTCCAATAAGTAAGCTTTGCCAAGCAAAATTTCTTTCATAAGCCCATGAAGAAACATATATAGCTATGTCGTAACCATATTCATTATTTGAATATGTATTTCTACACCATATAGGGAAACGAATATCATAGCAAGTAAATAGGGCAATATTCCAACCCTTATAATTAACTATCCTTTTCTCATTTCCATGAGTAATTATGTTTGGTTCCTTGCTCAAAGAAAATAAATGTTTTTTGTCATAGTATTCATATTCTCCATTAGGCATTACAAAGAAATGTCTGTTAAAGTATTTATCATTTTCATTAATAAATAAACTTCCACTTATAGCAATTCCTTTTTCAATTGCTTTTTCTTTCATCCATTTTAAACTTCTACCTTGCAGGGTTTCTGCATAGTTAATGTCAAGAGAGAAACCAGAGGTAAACATTTCAGGAAAAACCAAAAGTTCAGTGTCTGATTCCAATTTATTTAGTAAAGAATCATACCTTAATAAGTTTGATTCAATTTCATCATTAACTGTGTTTGCTTGAAAAATTGCTACTTTCATATCTTATTATCTTATATCAATGTGGCAAAAATACAAATTAATTGATTAATAATCAAAGTAAAAAACTAGGTAAATAAGCTTTAAAACTCGATTATCTTTATTCCAATCTCATTAATTAAGCTCTTAATCTCAAACAATGCGGTTGTTTACTCGAAACAATGCCATTATTTAACCAAAACAATACGGTTATTTGACTCAAACAATGCGGTTGTTTTTAGAAAACAATGCCATTGTTTGAGATGGAAAGAAAGATAAATAATATTAAGAGCTTATTTACTTAGTAAAAGATGAAGTTATTATTTATTGAAAGCTCTTTAAAAAACAAAGAAATCACGAATTTGTATTAGTAATTAACTCCTTTGTGTTATAAATTACATAATTAAGTAGCGAGTTAACATTTGATACTTATCTATTACAGTTGCAAGGATAGTCTAATCTTTTTCTGGCGTTAGGGAAGAGTTGTTTTATAGTTTTTTGTTCTTCCTTATTCATTTGGATTGCTCTTAGATCTAAGTATAGTAAACCATTTCCTAAGAGTTCAAATTCTTTTGGGAAGATTCTTATAAGATTATCCCACATTATTAATGTATCAAGCTTTAGAGTGCTTAATTCTTTAGGTAGTTCTTCAATATAGTTGGAGGAAAGGTCAAGATAGTGAAGTTTTGTTAGGCAAGAGAGTTCTTTAGGAATTTCTTTTATGTAATTTCTTCTTAGAATTAACCGCTCCAAATTTTTAAATTCTATTATCTCTTTTGGAATTTCTTTTAGTTTCTGTTTTTCTAAGACAAGACTTATTACCTTTGTTGGATTGGCAATAGCAGAGTCAAGGTTATTATAATATCCATTCTTTTGAGAGAAGCCATTAATACTTATTAATAATAGTATAATAAAAGGGTACTTATTCATTGGTTGAAAGTATTTGCTTTGCTTCCTCAATATCTATTATTATTTGTGCTTTTAGAGTTTCCAAGTCTTGGAATTCTTTTTCGTCTCTTATATATTCTTTTAGGCTTAACTTTATTCTTTTACCATAAAGATTCCCAGTATAACCAAATAAATTTACTTCAACGGTTATTGGGGAGCTTTTTATGGTAGGACGATTCCCGATATTTGTTATTCCTTTATAAACTTTGTCTTCTACCTTTATTTCTGTTGCGTAAACTCCATAATGGGGTAGAAGTTTGTATTTATCAATTTTTATATTGGCAGTTGGGAAGCCTAAGGTACGTCCAATCTTGTTCCCTTGTTCTACTTCTCCACTTATTTCGTAACTTTGGTTTAGCATTGCTTGTGCTAAACTAACATTTCCTTGAGCTAAGGCTTTACGTATTTGAGTTGAACTTACTTCTATATCTTTATAAAATATACAATCATTAGTTCTTTCAAGTATCAGTCCTTTTTGTTTGCTATGGACTATAAGTTTATCGAATTCTTCTGATGATTTTTTCCCAAAATGATTATCATAGCCTAATAAAAGGTATTGAGGGGAATATTTCTTTATCAATAAATCAATAAATTCTTTTGCTGAAAGACTTGCAAATTCTTTTGTGAAATGTATTGTTATTATATTTTCAATGCCAAGAGAGTTGAGCTTTTCAAACCTTTCTTCATTTGTTTGAAGCAAACGAAGTTTATCGTTAAGATATTCTGGTTTGAGTACTAACTGAGGGTGCTTGTCAAAAGTTATTACTATTGGTTTAGTATTATATTCTTTTGCTTTATTTTTAAGAATGGATAATAGTCTTTGATGTCCGATATGAACACCATCAAACATTCCTATCGTCATAACAGGTCGATAGGGTAATTTTAGCTCTTTATCAAATGGTATAATCTCCAATATCAATAGTTTTAATGGTCTGCAAAATTACTAAAAATAGTGGGGTTACTTGCTCGTTGTACTTTTTTTTTTATTTTTCTTCTTTTTTCAAGGAAATGATGTAAATTCGCAGCTTGATAATTTAGTTATAAAGATAATAAAAATATAGTTTATGAACGTAGTTAGTAAAGGTAAGATATCTCAGATTATTGGCGCGGTTATAGATGTTTGCTTTGAAGAAAATGAAACATTGCCTAATATTTATGATGCTCTAAGAATAGTTAAAGTAGATGGTTCTACTATAATATTAGAGTGCCAACAAGATATAGGAGAAAATACTGTTAGAACTATTGCAATGGATTCAACTGACGGTTTGCAAAGAGGTTTGGTTGTTGAGAACTTAGGTGAACCTATTTCTATGCCTGTTGGTGAACATATCAATGGTCGTTTATTTAATGTAATAGGAGATGCTATTGATGGAATTGGTAAGGTTGAAGGCACAAAGAATTATCCTATTCACCGTGATCCACCAAAATTTGAAGACCTTTCTACTTCTCAAGAAGTACTTTTAACAGGTATTAAAGTAATTGACCTTATTGAACCTTATGCAAAAGGTGGTAAGATTGGTTTGTTTGGTGGAGCTGGAGTAGGCAAGACTGTTTTGATTATGGAATTGATTAATAATATTGCAAAGAAATATGCTGGACAATCCGTATTTACTGGTGTTGGAGAAAGAACTCGTGAAGGAAATGACCTTTTAAGAGAAATGCTTGAATCAGGAGTTATCTGTTATGGTGAAGAATTCAATAAGAGTATGGAAGAAGGAGGTTGGGATTTGAGTAAGGTTGACCCAAAAGCACTTGCTGATTCTAAATGTACTTTGGTGTTTGGACAAATGAATGAACCTCCTGGAGCTAGAGCAAGAGTTGCTTTGTCGGGTTTAACTTTGGCAGAGTATTATCGTGATGGTGATGAAAAGACAGGTGGCAAGGATATTCTTTTATTTATTGATAATATATTCCGATTCACTCAAGCTGGTTCTGAAGTATCTGCACTTTTGGGTCGTATGCCTTCAGCTGTAGGTTATCAACCAACACTTGCTTCCGAAATGGGTACTATGCAAGAAAGAATTACTTCAACTAAACGCGGTTCTATTACATCGGTTCAAGCTGTATATGTTCCTGCTGATGACTTAACCGACCCTGCTCCTGCAACAACATTTGCCCACTTAGATGCTCAAACAGTTTTAAGTCGTAAGATTTCTGAACTTGGTATCTATCCTGCTGTTGACCCTTTAGACTCCAATTCAAGAATTCTTTCTCCTGAAGTCGTCGGGGAAGAACATTACCAAACAGCAGAAAAAGTTAAGAATATTCTTCAACGTTATAAGGAACTTCAAGATATTATTGCCATTCTTGGTATGGAAGAACTTTCTGATGATGATAAATTGGTTGTTTCTCGAGCAAGAAGAGTTCAACGTTTCTTATCTCAACCTTTCCATGTTGCAGAACAGTTTACTGGTATGCCAGGAGTTCTTGTAAATCTTGAAGATACAATTAAAGGATTTAATATGATTATGGACGGAGAAGTTGATCAATATCCAGAAGCTGCGTTCAATTTGGTAGGAACTATTGAAGACGCTATTGAAAAGGGTAAGAAAATTCTTGCTGGAGCTTCAGAAGATTAATTATAGAGCTATTGTAAAATGAAAGTAAAGATTATTTCGCCAGAAAAAGTAATATATGAAGGAGATTCAACCTTATTGCAACTACCAGGTATTGATGGCTTATTTGAAATCTTAAATAATCACGCTCCTATTATTTCTGTTTTAGATAAAGGAACAATTCGATTAGTTACAAAAGATAATGAGTTAAGTTTTGATATTAAAGGTGGTGTAGTTGAATGTTCAAGTAATAATATTCAGATATTAGTCCAATAGAATAATATAGGAGTTTAGTTCCAAATAAATTAATCAAACAAGTCATAATAATAAAGCTCGTCCTAATGAATAGAACGAGCTTTATTTGTGCTTATTATATTTATGTGATACGTCTATTTATAGATAGAGAATGTTCCTTTATCCGTTATTACATCGTTTCTTTTATTTGAGTGGCGATAATTTACCATCCAAACATAAGTTCCTTGTTGTACAAATTCTCCTTTATACTTACAATCCCATGCTTTTTCTTGGTCGTTTGTTTTATAAACACATTCTCCCCAACGATTAAATATCTTTAATTCAAAATCTATTGGATTGTCAATATATACTCTGAATTGAGATATTCTTGGGTCGGCATCATATATATATACACCATTTGGAGCCCATAGATAATGAGTCTTTGATACTCTTATGATATTTGTAATAGAGTCCTCACAGCCGGCATCGTTTTGAACATATAGATTAATAGCGTATGATTGGTTTGAGTCTGCTAAATTAAAAATATGAACAAAGATTGATTCTGCTGATGTTGATTCATCACTTAAATTCCATCTTCTTAATACGCTTCCAGATGTTTCATCTCTGAAAATAACTGTTGGATCTAAATCATCAATTATTGCTGGAGAAAAAGACATTTGAGCTTGAGGCAAAGGAGATACATAAACAAAAGTTGTATCTGAATTTAGACATCCAATTTCATTATTCCCAGTTGCTACATACATTGTTGATGCTTGAGGTCTCACAGTTATATTTGTAGAGTGATTATTATCTACATTTGCATCTGATGGATTTGCTGACCAAGAATAACTTACTGCATTTCCTGTAACATAGATTTGAGTAGTATCGGAATAACATATATTAATGTCAGGGCAAACAGATACGGTTGGTTTACTAAGAGAGGTAACAGTAATTTTTGCTATTTTTTCACACATTGCAGGTTGGGACTTAACGCTCACTTCATATTCAGTTTCTGGTTGAGAAGGGGAAACAGTAGCGTCTGGAGTTGTTTGTCCTGTATTCCATTCATAAGTACAGTTAGGTAATGATGAATTAGCTGTTAGTTTAGTAGAAGTCCCTTCACATATAATAGAATCGCCAGTAATATAAACATCAGGAGCATTATTTACATTTATAAGAATAGAGTCAGATGCTTGGCAAGTCAATCTATCGGTTAGAGTTAAATAGATATAACCCGTTGATTGAGGTTTAATAATTAATGTATCTATTAAATTTAATGGGTTATGGTTATTATCATACCATTGACAACTGCCCGATACCAATTCGTTGGTATTCCAAAGAGTTACACTATCATTTTTGCATATTATCTTATTATCTCCAAGTTCAACATTAAAAGAATAAGGTTGAACATTAAAAGAATCTCTTCTTGTACAAACTAATTCTTGATTTTCATTGTAGTTATCAACTTCAAAAATATAAGTAGTATTTACCAATGGAGATACAATAATAGAATTAGGGTCAACAACATCTTGTGAAATTGGAGCTATCATTCTATAAATACTACCACCACTTAGTTGAATATTCATATTTGAGCCCTCACATATAGTATCATTATAAGAAGTGTGTCCATTATGAGTAATCACAAAAGCAGGTAAGTCAATAGGCTTAACAATACAAGAGTCAGAATAAGATAATTCAACACCATCAAGACGAACAATCTTGGTTTCCATAATATAATATTGAGGACCATCTGTAGAATTTGGATTTGCTGTTATTTGATAATTTGCATTTGCAGGCACAGGAACTCTTGCTCCTCCAGCAACTGGTCTTCGATACCATTCAGAGTAAGACCCTAATTCACCTGCAGGACGTATTCTCCAAGCTTCATTTGTAGCAGTCCAATTTGTTGAATTATATGTTACTCCTGCACTATTTGTGATAACTGTAGCCTGAGTTCCTGTCGCATTTTGTATTCCTAAAGTTGCATTTCCAGAATTTGTTGATGTACAGCATGTTTTGCTTGGAAGATAAAATTCTATAGTATTTGTAGTTTCGTATAGCACAAGCATACTTGTAGCGTGTACAGATGTGTTGCCGAATAAAGGAACGTCATAAAAACTAATAATAAGTTTTCTACAAGGATACTCTCCGGCAATATAGAAATACATTTTTCCCCAGTTTTGAGTTGCGGAGAAATATATATCGTGATAAGGAGCGAAAATGCAATTTAGAAATTCTGGATTTGTAGAGGGAATGTTTATTCCCGCAGAATAACTACAATAGTTACTAGGATTAAAATTATTTCCTGAGGCAACAGATAAATTCCATGAAAGAACTGCATTTGAGCCAACAACACATTGATTCAAATTGTTTTGTCCATAAAATGAAAAAATAAAAGGTTGTGCCGTACTTGGTTGTCCAAAATCCAAACTCATAACTTCACCCCAAACATCATCTTGAGGGAGGATATAATCAATTTTGTTTGGATATTCACTAAGTGTAAAAGAACATGGAGGATTAAAAGGAATAGATTCATATGTATAGGAATCTGAAGCTCCAGGAGCAAAATTTTGCGGAGATAATATTACTGAAGGCATTTCGCAGGTCAATTGAATAGTTTGACCAGAGCGAACCAAATTATTTGTTGTATCAAAAATAACTGAACTTGGACAAGATTGAGAAAAGGCTTTTGTTCCAATTAAAGATGAAACGATAAATAATAATGCAAATGTTCTTTTCATATAGTTTTATTTTTTGAGATGCAAAAATAGAATTTTTCTCTTACTATAACACTATATACATATAATATGTTTACTATTTAAGATAAAAATATATGCTATTTGTCAAATTTGAGATGATTTTGTATTCAATTAATCTTATTGCATTACATTTCTTGAATCCATCCTTTACTCATATATAGATAAGAAAGAAGAGTCAAATATAATGAAAGCGTTATATAAAAATAAAGAGTAATATCTGTTTTAGTTCTTATAATTTGTATGAAATGGGCATGAAATTGTCAATAAACTTTGTTTTATCTTTAATAATTGGTTGATTGTTTTTCGATTTATGATATAAAAAATGGTTATTAATTTATAAATTGGATATAGAGAGGAAAAATAATCAATAAAAAGTGCTATAAAAAAGAGTCTGGATATTCTGCAAAATCAGTTGATTAAATAGTGTTGCTAAAAAAAAGAATAAAAAAAGATGTCGAAATATTTGGTAGTATGGAAAAGAGTTGTACTTTTGCACTCCCAATCACGACAAACACTGCGAGGAAAGAGAGAGGCGAGAGGAAGATGTTATATAGGGAAGAGGGGATAAGTTCATTGAATTAAAGGAAACCAAAGGTAGCGAAAGTTTATAAAAGAAGTCAGAGATGACTATTATATAATACAGAGTTTAGGTAAACTATAAGATAATTTACAATGAAGAGTTTGATCCTGGCTCAGGATGAACGCTAGCGGCAGGCTTAACACATGCAAGTCGAGGGGCAGCATATTTTGTAGTAATACAAGATGATGGCGACCGGCGCACGGGTGCGTAACGCGTATGCAACCTACCATATACAGGGGGATAATCTTTCGAAAGGAAGTCTAATACCCCATAGTATTAAAGGAAGACATCTTTTTTTAATTAAAGATTTATTGGTATATGATGGGCATGCGTGCCATTAGCTAGTTGGTAAGGTAACGGCTTACCAAGGCGACGATGGCTAGGGGTTCTGAGAGGAAGATCCCCCACACTGGTACTGAGACACGGACCAGACTCCTACGGGAGGCAGCAGTGAGGAATATTGGTCAATGGGCGGAAGCCTGAACCAGCCATGCCGCGTGCAGGAAGAATGCCCTACGGGTTGTAAACTGCTTTTATGTGAGGATAAACCTAGATTTGCGAATCTAGCTGAAGGTATCACATGAATAAGGATCGGCTAACTCCGTGCCAGCAGCCGCGGTAATACGGAGGATTCGAGCGTTATCCGGATTTATTGGGTTTAAAGGGTGCGTAGGCGGACTATTAAGTCAGTGGTGAAATACATCAGCTCAACTGATGCACTGCCATTGATACTGGTAGACTAGAATATAAATGGTGCAGGCGGAATGAATCATGTAGAGGTGACATTCATAGATATGATTCAGAACACCGATCGCGAAGGCAGCTTGCAAAGATAGTATTGACGCTGAGGCACGAAAGCGTGGGTAGCGAACAGGATTAGATACCCTGGTAGTCCACGCTGTAAACGATGATAACTCGTTGTCGGCGATACACAGTCGGTGACTAAGCGAAAGCGATAAGTTATCCACCTGGGGAGTACGATCGCAAGGTTGAAACTCAAAGGAATTGACGGGGGCCCGCACAAGCGGAGGAGCATGTGGTTTAATTCGATGATACGCGAGGAACCTTACCTAGACTTGAACGTAAGAGTGATCATTTAGAAATAGATGAGCTAGTAATAGACTCTTACGAGGTGCTGCATGGTTGTCGTCAGCTCGTGCCGTGAGGTGTCAGGTTAAGTCCTATAACGAGCGCAACCCCTACACTTAGTTGCCAGCATGTTATGATGGGGACTCTAAGTGGACTGCCAGCGCAAGCTGCGAGGAAGGTGGGGATGACGTCAAATCAGCACGGCCCTTACGTCTAGGGCGACACACGTGCTACAATGGCCGATACAGAGGGCAGCTACACAGCGATGTGATGCGAATCTCGAAAGTCGGTCTCAGTTCGGATCGGAGTCTGCAACCCGACTCCGTGAAGTTGGATTCGCTAGTAATCGCAGATCAGCCATGCTGCGGTGAATACGTTCCCGGGCCTTGTACACACCGCCCGTCAAGCCATGGAAGCTGGGGGTACCTGAAGTTCGTGACCGCAAGGAGCGACCTAGGGCAAAACTAGTAACTAGGGCTAAGTCGTAACAAGGTAGCCGTACCGGAAGGTGTGGCTGGAATACCTCCTTTCTAGAGATAGAAAACACAAACAAAAGGACAATCGTCCTTATTTACCGAACACTTTTAATTAAGAGATTAATTATTTCGCTACTTTCAATGGTTTTCAAAAAATAACAATCCATCATTAGGTGAGAATCTAAGACGTGGTTAAGTTGAGGGGAATTAGCTCAGCTGGCTAGAGCACCTGCCTTGCACGCAGGGGGTCAACGGTTCGAATCCGTTATTCTCCACAAAAAGAGGATAAGAGATGATAGGTTAGAAAAATAATCAATATTTAAGAGATTAAAGTTGATTAGCATACTTAATCGTAGAGGAGACTCTAAAGAGGTTAAGAAAAGATCTTTGACATAAAGGACATACAAGAGAGAAACGAGAGAAAGAGAATTAGAGCGTACGGGGGATGCCTGTGGCTCTCAGAGGCGAAGAAGGACGTGATAAGCTGCGAAAAGCTACGGGGATTTGCAAATATGATTTGATCCGTAGATATCCGAATGGGGCAACCCAGTACATTGAAGATGTATTACCGTTTAATACGGGGCGAACGTGGGGAACTGAAACATCTAAGTACCCATAGGAGTAGAAAATAATAATGATTCCGCAAGTAGTGGCGAGCGAACGCGGAAAAGCCCAAACCTAAGATGTTACGGCATATTAGGGGTTGTAGGACTGAGACATTGAGAAGATACATATATTAAAATTACCTGGAAAGGTAAACCGAAGAAGGTGATAGTCCTGTATAAGTAATGTGTATTTATCATATCAGTATCCTGAGTAAGGCGGGACCGGAGAAATCCTGTCTGAATCTGGCAGCACCATCTGCCAAGGCTAAATACTACTGAGAGACCGATAGTGGACAAGTACTGTGAAGGAAAGGTGAAAAGAACCGTGAATAACGGAGTGAAATAGAACCTGAAACTGTACGCTTACAAGCGGTCGGAGCGGACTTGATCCGTAACGGCGTGCCTTTTGCATAATGAGCCTACGAGTTACTTCTCACTAGCAAGGTTAAGAGTTTAAGGCTTGGAACCGGAGCGAAAGCGAGTCTGAATAGGGCGTTAAGTTAGTGGGAGTAGACGCGAAACTTTGTGATCTACCCTTGAGCAGGATGAAGTCTTGGTAACACAAGATGGAGGTCCGAACCCGTTGTTGTTGAAAAAACTTGGGATGACTTGAGGGTAGGGGTGAAAGGCTAATCAAACTGAGAGATAGCTCGTACTCCCCGAAAAGCTTTTAGGAGCTACCTGGAATGTTTCTTTATAGAGGTAGAGCTACTGATAGGATGCGGGGGCTTCACCGCCTACCAATTCCTGACAAACTCCGAATGCTATAAAGTTAAGTTCTGGAGAAAGGCTATGGGTGCTAATGTCCATAGCCGAGAGGGAAAGAACCCAGACCATCGGCTAAGGTCCCTGAATGTATGCTAAGTTGATATAACGCGGTATGACTGCAAAGACAGCTAGGATGTTGGCTTGGAAGCAGCCATTCATTTAAAGAGTGCGTAACAGCTCACTAGTCGAGCGGTCGTGCATGGATAATAAACGGGCATAAGCATACTACCGAAGCCATGGGATATATAGAAATATAAATCGGTAGGGGAGCATTCTATACTACGTAGAAGATAAAGGCGTAAGCCATATTGGAGTGTATAGAAAAGCAAATGTAGGCATAAGTAACGATAATGCGGGTGAGAAACCCGCACACCGGAAGACTAAGGTTTCCTGATCAACGATAATCGGATCAGGGTTAGTCGGGACCTAACGCGCAGCCGAAAGGCGGAAGTGGATGGACAATCGGTAAATATTCCGATACTAACTAATATTGTGATGGACTGACGGAGTAGTGAAACTACCGCGTACTGACGGAATAGTACGTTAAAGGGTGTAGATAAATTTTTGGTAGGTAAATCCGCTAAGAATGTCGAACCTGATAGTACCAAGAGGCTACGGCTGATTGGATAGTGTAGGTAATCAGACTTCCAAGAAAACGTTCTAAACTTAGATATTAGTTACCCGTACCGTAAACCGACACAGGTAGTCGAGGAGAGAATCCAAAGGTGCTCGAGTGATCCGTGGCTAAGGAACTAGGCAAATTAGTCCTGTAACTTCGGGATAAAGGACCCCTACGAGAGTAGGGCGCAGAGAAATGGCCCTGGCGACTGTTTAGCAAAAACACATGGCTTTGCAAAATCGTAAGATGAAGTATAAGGCCTGACACCTGCCCGGTGCTGGAAGGTTAAGAGGAGATGTCATCCGCAAGGAGAAGCATTGAATTGAAGCCCCAGTAAACGGCG
>JBAZSY010000001.1:0-290956 GCA_041662185.1 Bacteroidales bacterium | reverse complement strand
ACTATTACTGGTTTTAGTTAAATTGCTCAATCCTTTTGGTACTTTTTTAGTTTTCTTAAAAAAGTCTTTTGCTCCACTAAGAATATCTAAAATACTACCTGATGAATTATTATCAGAGTCTTTACTATCACAAGAAAAATCAGTTTTATATAAAAAGTTTTTAATGCCATACAAGTCATCAGATATTCTTTTTAAATATGATACACTTTGAGTATCATGTGAATTCTGAATACTTGCATTATTTTGTATTGTATTTGATATTTGTTGAAAGCCCGTTTTAGAATCACTTTCTTTTTTATTAGTCGGTAATCGTTGAACTGTAGGTTCTTCTGCTTTTGGTGGCTCATATAATCTTTTAACAAAATCTTCCTTGCTATCTTTTTCAAGATAGTTTGGTTCATCATTAGAATTTTTAGACAAAGATATTTTATCATCTTTCTTTGATATAGTTTTTGATGCTGATAAAAATGATGGTAATTTTATAGCCATGATTTTGTCCTTGTAGATAAGTATACTTTATTGTCACAACCAATCAAATCATATTGATTTGCATTTTTCATTGTGCCATTGGATTAATATATTTTTAGTGACTGATTTGTGACAATGAGTACACTCAAATTTTGGTTTATTCTTAGCTGATTCTGTCATTTTATTTTTTGTTTCATCTGAATGTTTTTTACCAAATAATGGATGATTCTCACCTGATTTAGCTATTGACATTTTGTTTTTTGTTTCATTTGAAGCAGTTCTACCAAAGAACGGACTATTTTCGAAAGTTTTACCAAACATTGGGTTATTCTCACCAGATTTAGTTATTGCCATTTTCCTTTTTGTTTCTGCTGAATGTTTTTTACCAAATAATGGATGATTCTCACCAATATTTTTACCAACATTTTTACCAACATTTTTACCTTTATTAGCAACTGATATTTTCTTTTTGGTTTCTTCTGTATGTTTATAACCACTTATACCATAGAACTTTTTACCAGCTAATGAACGATTCAACCATTGTTCAGAACGGACACAATTTAACCGTTGGATAACCTTGAATTCCCATTGAATAGCTTTTTCTTTGGTTTCAAAGGTTTTACGAATTTGAACAATGTCAGGTTCGCCATAAAGTTCTCTGAATTCTTTAACATATTTTGATGATGTAAAATAGTTATTCCAAAGATTATCTGGATTAGCTTTTTTATTGTACTGTACACCATAATAAAATTTGTTTAATGTTGACCACCCAATAAGATAACAATATGGTTTAAAAGTAGTTGACATCATATCTTCCTTGAAGTGTAATGTTATAATGCATTAGTAATTCCTTTTACTTTGTATTATTTTTTTCTTTTTCCAATAATTCTAGCAATAGCATTATATAAATTTCTCTTTCGAACGGCACCATATCTTCTATTTCAGAAATATTAAAACTATGTTTTTTCTGTAATAAAAAATTTGTTTTATAAAAGTCAATTAGTTCGCCGCCATTCTCAGCGAACATTAAACGAAAAAATCTTCTAAATTCCTTAACGTGAAATGTTCACTGTTTCCGCATTTTGGACATTTAACATCAATTTCTAATCCTGTATATGGCATGTTTTCAAAAAACAAATTTATTTGATCAATGACACTACTATCTAAATCTTCAATATATGCTACCATTTCTTCTTGAGTAAAATCAACCCCTGGTACTTGGATATTTTCCCCATCAAATACACATTCAATACAAGAATATAAAAATGCTTCAGTTACATTAAATAGTCCAGTAACATTTTCTATTTTTGAAAGTAACTTGAATGATTCAAATGTTGGGTTATTAAATTTAATTCCAGCACTATCATTAACCATAACAATTCTATTTTTATTAAAATTCTCAGGATAATAAGTTTTCACTTCTTCTAAATTGATAGGTACATTTATATTTTTATTACAAGGAACACCCTCTAAATCAGGCTTAATACATTTGTAACTTGTATTGATAATTTGATTATGACTTTTTGCTCTTAATTTTAAAAAGATATAATCAATATCTTCCATCCTTAGCTTACTGACATCTAACTTTTCAAATGTGCAAGCATTGATTATGGCATATATTGTTTCGATGAAATTTACAGTATCACCCAATTCAAGTGCTTGTAGTAAAACCTTATGTTCTTTAACCTTGAATGGTCTAAAGGCAACTTGTTCTTGTGTTGATGGAACTGTAAGTTTGTGAACTGAATATTTAACTTCAGGTAATGACATGGAATATCCTCATATTTAAAATTATTATTTATAAGGATATTTATATTTGATTTGTTTATATTTTTTCGTCAAAAAATACTTCGTAATGATCTTTTGAAAAATGTCCAGCAACGCCACGTTGAAGAAATGACAATTTTTGCATCAAATTCTTCAATCAGTTTGTTTAATAATGCTTTGGATGTTGGATCAAAAGTTTGATAATGACTACCATCATCTAAATTTGTATATTTACAAAAGCCAGCTTTATAGGCATCATGATGATTTAATACTCCATCAATATCTAAGAGTATCAATTTCATATTAAACCACAAATCCGTTTATCTATAACAACACCACTAATATTACCAGCAGGATGAATAAGATTAAATCTATATCCGCCATTACCTTCCCGTTCAATCATATCTTGAAGAATTAAATGTCTTTCCTCTTCCTCGTCAACCCATCGGCAATACCAGTTACCAGTAGAATATCTTATTTGTATTTGAAGTTCAGCCATTTTCAAACACTCCAAACATCGGTTTCATACCAGTACAATATTCAACTTCACTACAATGAATTAAACCCATACTTCGACAAGCTTCACAATACATATTACTTTGATTATCTGATGTTGGCGGCATTTTATCAGTTAAAACATATTTACCATTATTTAAACCAATATAACCAAAAGTAAATAGTTCTAATATTTCGCCCAAATATTCATTATCAATTGTTGATAATAATATATGATTTATTTGAATATATCTAATTGCTCTTAAATGGTCTTTTGTGACTATTAACACGTTATTCATAAAATACCCAATCAGAAATTAATGCAGAATAACTAATAACAAATATTTCTTTTTTTGGTAATGGAAATTCTCTATTAATATAGAAATAAAAAGAACCATAAAATTCTTCTAATGTGACATAGGCAATATCTTCATAGTGCCATTCAAGCATTCTTATTTTTGCGCCTTGTTTTAATAAAAACATGACTTTATTATCATATAGTTTAAACATATTTACCAATTTTCATAAAAGTCAAATTCGTCATAATCTGAATCTGTATCATTATCAAACCAATACACATCCATTTGTGTAGATAAAAGATTGTATGCAGAAATATCAAATGAATCATTTAATTCTTTGAATACAAAACTCATTACTGGTTCTTTTTTAGGTATAATTCTACGTCTATCCCATCTTGGGCTTAACATATAGCGATATTTGTTTTTATCACTGTAAAACAATGCAACTGTTTTTTGTAACTGATTATCATCTTCTAATAATTCATTTCTTACGGCCCATAGATGATAATCAACGCAAGATATTCTTCTATCTCTATACGTTCTTGACATAATGTAAATATCCTATTTTAAAAAATCAATTATATACTTTTCTCCAATAACTGTCAAAACAAAATCATTGTCTGATGAAACATCAGTTATGAATTTTATTTTTTCTAAATCCATTAAATCTTTATCAGAAAATAAGTTTTTTTTGTCTGAATACCACTGTAACAATTTTTCGTATATATCAACCATATATCCCTTTTTTTGGTCAACATAATATTAACTCACTGTTATGAAAATTTCTTTAATATTTCAAATTCAGCATCACAATTTATATTTAATTTTATAAACTCTCTTATTCGTATTTCTAACAATTCTTTTGTTAAGAAGAACTCTTCCCCTTGTTCTGAACACAGAGCCTTCGGCACTCCAGAGAAAATATTTAGTTGAATAAATTGCAACATATTTACCTAGTTATCAATTGTATATTTTTTTAAGTCATCAATGGTCAATGGAACTGCATTTTCCCAAAAACAACATTCAGCATCAGTAAATTTGTTCAATACCGATATGTAATGGTCAACTACCCGAACAAATTTTTCAAGAACAGAGCCATTATTCCATACCAAACAAATAATTTGTTTTTCTTTTAAAGCTTCTTTTAATTCCATCACAATTCTCTTATGTTTTAAGTATGAATTAATTATACACAAAATATTTCAATTGTCAATCTGTCTTTTTAGCTAATAAACCATAATACCGTTCTTTGATTTCGTCCCAAGAATGCGGCATTAAAAAATTACCATCTAACCCAACATCCATAATCATTCTATTTTTACTGTCAATAAAACAAATATTCGAATGTTTATGACCATGTAAGAAAATATCAAATTTCAAATCTTTAAAACTAGCATCTTTTTCGACTAATTCTTTAAATGGGTAATGACAAAAAACAATCTCTAATCCATCAATAGTAGCAGTCATCATATTATCATAATGACTAAAATGCTTATCTAAAAAATCGGTCTTATTTCTGATTCTATTATCATGATTACCAAATATTAAGGTTTTCTTACCATGTAACTTTTCTAATACAAATGATGTTTCTCTCGTATTAGTAAAAGACAAATCCCCGATGATAATAACTTCATCTTCAGGTTTGATTTTTGAATTCCAATTTGAAATTATCTGTATATTCATGTGAACGGGAGTTTCAAAATGCCCCCGTGTTTCAGGACAATAAATTCTTATCCTATCGTGACTGATATGTAAATCACTACTCAAAAATAGCATGAAATAGACCTCTTAATCCTTTATAACTGGGTATGGCACTTCAAGTGTCCTAGCTTCAACAAATTCAACATTTCCATTTGGAAATTTTACTTTACTAATTGAACCAGTATACGTTTTAGGGAACTTTTCTTCAATGGTCGCTAAATCTTTTACATAATCTTTATTTCCATAAGAATTATTCCAATATAAAAGATCAACAAATTCCCCCGTTGGTAAATACTTTACATAACGGGTTAGATGTTGACCATCATAATCAAGAATATATCCATCGCCTAATTCTTCATCAAAGTCAATATCAAATTCAGGATAATAAAAATCTTTTTTCTCAACAAATGTTAATAAATATTGCCTAGTTTTATCGAACAATTCTTTATTTGAAAAGTGATATTCAACATCACATTTTCTACCAAGCTGAGAAGAATAACCGATGAATTCATCATCTAAAAACATGGCTATTAATCCAACCCATGTATCAGTACAATACCATTTTTGGATATAATAGCCAACCAATCTTTTACTTTCATCTTCACAATAATAGTCCAAGTCAACATTAAATTCTTGACCAAGTTTATACATATCAATATCAGTTTGGTTTTCTTTACTTTTATCTAATTTTTCTAATAATTCTCTAAATTTCATTATATATTCCTATAACAGTTATTTTTATTAATGGGGTTTTTCTTCTGTCTAACATAAGTTCACGATACCCAACTTTTTTAAAATGGCATAATGAACTATCATCAATTTCAAATTTAATAATTTTACAATATCGGTCTTTTATGAATGTTGAATTATTAAATTTTCCATCAGTAACACGTTGTTTAATAAAATCTAATGTACCAAACCATTTAAAACGACTAAGCCATGATAGCTGTTTTGTGTTCATTGTTTCATTAAATTCAGCTTCACACATGGCACGATAAACAATCATAACAACACCCCAAATCTTAATTTTTCAATTTATAACTAACTGAAAGTAAACAGCTTTTTAGAGCAATTTTACACAATATTCAATAGATTCAGGTAAACCCTACTGTTATATTAAAAACAATAGGATTTATGAAAAATAATTTATAAGTTATTGATTGATAATGAATTATGCTTTTAGCATATTTGCGGCAAATTTGACATTTTCAAAGAACGTATCAACAGCATGTTGAGCCAATTCCAAATCATCATCTTGATTAGGGTTCGACAATAGGTCAATTGAATTTTTCAATAATTTCAAATTGGTTTCAGTTAAAGAATTGATAACTGTTACGATTTCACTATCAGTATATTGAACATCCTGACTTAATGATGGTTGAATGGCTTGGATTGATAACCAAGTATCATATTTCAATTGTGCTAATTTCATAATGTTTACTCACTTTAAAGTTCAAAATTAGATTATATACTTATTTCGTCATTTGTCAATAGTTGTGGATATTCTTTTTCAAAAATAAATTCAACTTTATTTACGCATCTACTGAAAGCAGGTACATCATCAGTCAATACTTTGATTTCATTTCTAATGAATTCTATATCACACCCTGAAATTGGGTCTATTGCTTTTTTGACAACACATTCAGTTCTTACCCATGAACCACGTTTATATTTTACAGGATAATCATTATAGTTAATACCATATTTCTGAAAAAGCATTTCTTGTTTTTCTTTTCCAGTTTTGTTCATTAATTCTTTGTGACTGAAATAATGACTAGCTATTTGTGATATGGAATTTTTTGTACAATCATTGTTTCGCCAAACAAAAGCATTGGCTACTTCTGTTTTATCAGGCATAACAAAAACACGACAATCAAAATGTGGTACTAATTTTTTTACACGTTCAGGAAAATATTCTAGTGCTGAAATAACAAAAGCACTGGTTGCGGCTGATGCTAGTGTTGAATTTATTTTTTGAATTTTACCATCAAAAGGTACATTATGATAATCCCAACATAGTGATATTTCATCACTTTGAAAGTACCCAATTTTAGCATTGGTGCTTTTTACCAGATAGGTTGTAGTATCTAGCATACATTGATAAAAATCATCATCAAATGGACGATTCATACCTTTTGTGAATTTCGAAAATCCACGGCCATCTAATCTTGCATAAACTGGCAATCTAGGTAAAAATTTTCTACCAGTTTCTTGAAACTCATAGATTTTCATTCTATTGCCCAAATCATCTTTACTCATTATTTTTCATCCTCTAATTAGATTTGTTGGTTTTAACTCAATTTCTTCATCACAAAACCAAGAATCTTTGTCAATATCATAGATTGTTTTGACAATTACTTGTCTATGTTTTGAAATATCGCCATCATTAATAGCAAAGGCTATACCAAGATTTTTAATTTTGATAATAAAACTTTTGTTATCTTGTTTTGTGCCATAAAAAATAGTACGCATAAAATACTGAATCATATTGTTTATGACAACAGCATTATCTTCTAATTTTCGTTCAACAATACGATCAACAAAATGGTCACTGATATATAAATCTAAACTATCACCATTACATTCAGCAACAATTTGTTTTTTACCTTGCCTATAATACTCAGTAAGTCTTTTTCTTAATACTTGTTTGCGTATTTTTTCTTTAACTTCTTTATTAGCTTGAATAATTCTAGCACTCATAATATATTTCTCTATTTTATTTACATACGATATGTAATTGATCCGTTGTCATTTCTAAACATCTTAAGCTGAAAGAACTATACATTACATTAGTTGAAATTTCAGTCCAAAACGTGCCATTTCTATCTTTTTCAAAAATACGATTTGCTATGTTTATTTTTGTTCCAGTTGGGTAATTTTCTAATTTCATATATTATACCATCTTTTAACTATATTGTAAATGAAAATGGGAGCTAATTGCTCCCATTATTTTTATACGTGCTGTTCTAACATCTGTATTCTTGCATTTTTAATAACAATTTCTTGATTCAATTGTTCAATTATATTATGTAAACTGATGATTTGTGTATCTTTATCATCCAATTTTCTTTTTAATGAAGTTAAATCATGTTCCAACGTTTCTATTTTTTGTAAACGTTGTTCCAATGCTCTTATCATTTCCCATAATCTATTATTTTCGTCTTTGTAATGTTCCAATTCCTTTTTCTGTAGTTCAAGTTGTTCTTTTAAATGCCCATATAAACTACTTTCCGCAACTGCTTTACTAGCCTCTGCGTTTGAAGCATTTTGTATTTTTTTTAAGAAACTGACTATAGGCAAACCTAAAACAATTGCTGATACAACAACTCCTAAAAATAATGCAAATGGCTGTGTTATGCTATTAGCTAATAAATCCATAATCATTATACTTCTCCCTGTATTTTGTTGATAGAGTCATCGCTTACTCCAAATTTTTGATAAATAAATGTCTACTCTGTATTTATCATCTCAAAAAGTAAGAATTATCATTAAAACATTCAATTGGAGTTGGGTAATAATTAAAGTTTCTATCGAAAAAAACCACTAATTTTTCAAGTGGTCTTTTTATAATAACTGGAAAATCTATTCCAGTTTCTAAATCATGATATAAATATCCACCAGGACTATTGACTTCCCTCGCATATATTTTTTCCATATCATTTACTCATTGATTCGGTTCTGTCTGAATCATCAAAAAAGTTAGACTTTTTAAATTCATAATCAGCACCTCTGTATGAACGCATATTTTTTGATACCGCACTGAATAAATTAATTGTTCCAGCATTTGTTTGAGCATAACTCATACTATTACCAGCACTAACACCTAAACTTGTTCCTGCACCAATCGCATCTTGATTTGCACCTAAGAAAATAAAATCCCAGTTGTATACTTCTTTTTGATGTTTTATCATTTCATCAATTTGAGGCTTGGTATATTTTTTGCTTGCGTTTTCTTCACCATCAGTTTGAAATAATATGATTACTTTTTCAGGACGTTCTGATTCAGGCAAAGCAGCCAAACGTTTACCTGTTAAAACAATGGTTTCACCCATAGCATCAAGTAAAGCTGTATTTCCACGCGGCTTATACATTTCTTTTGATAAGAATGGTGCGGTTTTAATGTTTACTGCACTATAAATGATATTAAAAAAATCATCAAATTTAATCATTGTCAAATTTGCATCACCTTCAACAGTACGTTGATCTTCAATGAAGTTGTTAATACCTGTAATAATTTCAAGCCAAGTTTTCATCATTGAAAATGATTCATCTACAACGGCGGTAATATCTGTTAATCCTTGTTTCATATCTTTCCTTTTTGTTTGTTAAATTTATTTATTTCTTTTTTTCATATTCAACACCATCAATAGTAATTACCGTTAGTGAGTTTTTACCCATCGTTGTTGTCGATGTTGTGCTATTTGGACATCTAGCAATAATAAACTGAATGTCTAACACTCTACCAGGTTTATCAGCAACATAAAATTTACAATCTTTTAAATCTGAATCCAATCCTCTTGGGTTAAATGCACCACCAAATACAATGCTACTTGCTAACAACAAACTGATACACAATACAATTCTTTTCATAATAATTTCCATCCTATAGGTTTACTTGCAAAATTTGGAGCTTCAAAATAGCCAAAACAATTTTCTTCATATATACCGTTTTTTGGTATTAAAACATATTCGTCTAATGGACATGGAACATCTGGATATTCAATATCGTAGGG
This sequence comes from Bacteroidales bacterium, assembly GCA_041662185.1. Classification (GTDB taxonomy): domain Bacteria; phylum Bacteroidota; class Bacteroidia; order Bacteroidales; family P3; genus UBA10566. The sequence continues at coordinate 281,493 of JBAZSY010000001.1, read as the reverse complement.
CCTACATAGTTCAGACATAATACCAACTAATTTTGTACCATCTTCAAGATAAACCATGACATCGGTATCAAATGGGATTTTACTTGACATTGAATTTATATCCATACCAATATCAAATATATCTTGTATTAAATCATTGATAATCTTATCAGCTTCATCCTCATTAATAGATTCAACATACCCATTTTCATCATCTAATTCACCATCAATTATTGAATTTTCAATCAATGCTTTATAAATGTCATGTTCCCAACCACTATTACCAAATGGTCTTTTTCCATTAAACCCCTCTCTTTCATTCCAGACACCTAATAACAATTCTTTCAAATAGTCATTTAAGGTTATTTTATCACCATTTAAATCCACAATAATACTTTTTATATTTACCATCTTTAAATATTGCCTCCAAAATTAATGATATATCACGACCTAGACTAGACCTTACCTAGTATTTTCACAACTTACTTGAGGCCATCTAAGCAGTTTTGTGACGTATGAGGGTTCTGATTCTGCATTTGCAAATACATCTTCGAATTTTTCAACTACTGTGCCCGTGATATATCTCTATTTAAACCCATTCCTCAATATAATAACTAATGTCTTTGATTACATCAAACCCATTTTCTTTTGCTATTTCAAATTCTTCTTCAGTTATAGAAAATGCAATAATTGACATATTTGCATACCATCTTGATTTTAAAACTCGACTACATTCAACATCATTTGGTTTTAATGAAAATAAAGATGCCGCATATTCATACAGAATAGTAAATGTTTTAAAACTATTACCATAAAATGCAGGAATTATATAACAGCTATAATGAGTTTTGTTTTGTCTTGTTTCTAGCACTAAAAACTTGTCCAGTTTCATAATTTCTCACTAATCAATTTTACTTTTTCTAAATGGCTTTCATCCATTTTCACCCCAGCGGTATTGATATTCAAGAAAATTTCAATAACTTGCTGATCGGTAATGCCTTCGCCGATTTCACCAAAAGACAATTTACTAAAATCTTCAAAATCTCGTTGGGCGCGGCCACTAAAATCACGAAAATAGTTACCTTGACTATCAGGATACACGTTATTGTAAAATTGAATAATAGCGTTTAAACGCTGTTTACCATCGACAATATCAAAAACTAAATCATTTTTTGCATCATCCCAACGTTTACGAACAAGGATAGCCCCAATATGAGTTCGCTTGTAAATTGAACCAATCAATGCTTGATTTTGTTCAGTAGTCCAACAAAAATCTCGTTGATATTCTATTATGTTGCCTTCTTTGTCAACAACAGTAGGATTCCAATTTACTCTAGGCTCTTTTAAACCATCGATAACTCGCAACTGGCAAAGTATCGATTCCAAGTTAAATGCAATGTATCTGATATTTTGTTCAAAATCGTATTTACTGAATGGATTTGCACCAATCAAGTGAGTCCATTTCCGCCAATCAGATTTGGTGAAAATGTCAGAAGAATCTTTGATTTTAATAGAATCATCAAGCAACACGGCAGTAACTTTTGCAATGTTACCCCATTGACTTTTATCTTGTCTACCTAAACCTTTAATTTCAACAGTATCACCAACTTTAATTGGTTGTTTAAGATACTCTTCAATCAATTCTTGCTTATTCATAATTATTCTCTTTAAAATCTAAGTTAGCTATAGTTTAATTCAATTAGAATTTACTTACCAGCTTTTTTGCATTGAAAGTCTGAATTTCTAAAAACAATTCATCTAAACTTGCTTTTGTAATTTGTTCGTGTTGATTTGTTACCGATTTTTCATTAACTCGACTAACTTTTTCTGCAATCAATGTTTTTGAAAAGTTTCCATAATTGAATACTTTATAAGTACCTTCAACATCAAGAACTTGAACAGTTGTTGCTAACTCTCCACTACAACGTTTCATTGTTACAAATTGAAGAACAATTTCACCTTGTTCTATTGAAGATTCAGCAGTCCATCCACGGCAGCCTTTATAAATAGAAGTTTTCATAATATATTTCCTTTCAAAGTTCAGTTAATTTTTAATTCAAGATAATTATAATGAATAATTTACAAACTGTCAACACTTTTTAAAATTTACCATATAACATTTGAAAATCAGCGTAATCAATCAAAGGCCAATCAGGGCTTGTTTTATTTTGTGGAACAAAACAACTTACAATTTGATTGTTAGTAAATCTACCTTCTTTAAGAATATCAACAAAGCATTCTGATGTTGATACTTGGAATTCACTTCTAATTTCATAAATCATATCGTAAATATACGCATAGATGTTTGAACTTGTTAAGTTAATAATAACTGCTAGACTTTCCTTTGAATTTTCTGATGAAACAATCAGTTTTAAAAAATCATTCATAATTTGTCTCTTAGCGTTTCGATAATAATGGCTATATAGCATTTTAAAACGGTATTTTTAGAATCATCAAAGTCTTTTAAAGCTTCGCATAATGCTTTGGCTTCATTCAGAGTTTTGTTGTGAAATTGAATAATCATGATAAAAATCTCGTTTCTTTTTAAGTTGAGTATAGTTTATTTTATTTTTAATCTAATGTCAAACTTTTTTTTATTTTTCCTTAAATTTAAAAAATGATTCAAAATTTTGATCTCTATCAGGCGAACTATAGGTTACAATCCAACCATATTTCTTATATTCATCCTCAAAATTTAACCAATCAAAATCAAATTCAGCAACTTTAATACTCATTGCTTCACAAGCCATAATCACTATATCTTTTTGTTGAATTGATGTTGATAGTGAACCCTCTTTATAATTTGAAATTAGTAGTTTATTAACTGACTCTATAACCTCATTGGGTCTACGTGGTGCTAATTTTTTAACTTCTTGTGGTGTAATGGGTACAACTTTATCTTGCATAATAATTCCTAAATGTTAAATTTAAACGTTCATTATTTCTGTTCTTATCTTTGTTTATTCTATGTAAGCATTCTTGTTGAAACTTACCTTGCATAAAAATCAAGTCTCCACTATTCAATTCAATGGATTCTATTATGTCATTACACCTATATTCAAATATTCTACTTTCGCCAAATGATAATGAAGCAATTGGTATTTCTTGATTTATCTGTTTTTCATCATCAGAATGCCAAGCGATTGAATCATTACCATCTCTGTATAAATTAAATACAATTCCATTATAATGATATTTTGATGAAAAGAATTCTAAAAATTTATTTGTTTTTTCATCTATGGGTAAAGCTTTATGTGATTGTCCACTATACCAATAATCTGATATTGTATCACTCAAGAAACAATTTAATCTAGGGGATTTTACAACTTTTCCGCCATAATTAAATTGATCTTGTTGAAAGTGTAAGATTGATTTGTAATATTCCAATAAATCAATCTTACAAAAACTTCTAATAAGTTTAATAGATGAATTATTGGTTATCGGGTATATAATGCTGTGCATGGTATTCTAGTAATTCTTTACCTAAACTGTTATATGTAAGTCTCTGATAAGTATCATTATATTCTTTTGTTATACCTGCATATTTTTGTTTTATCTTTTCAATTTCTGCATTTTTTTCTTGTACAAGTAAATCTAATTCTGCAATTCTTTCTTTATCTTTAACATAATCTGCAATTGTATATTTGCTCATAATACACCCGACTCTAATATTTTCATCAATTTATTCTGTATAAGGTAATTAAAAACTTTATTACCATTCGTTTTCTGATTAATAAAGCTATCAATAATTTGTTCCTGTAATTCTTTTGGAATCTTAGTTAAATCAATCAATTCGATGTTCCGATTGAATCTATCAAGTTCTTCTGATGTGTTACAAAACATTTCAGGTTCATTAAAACCATATTTTTGTTCCCATTCTTTCAACTTAACATCTCTAATTTGTTTCTGTCTTTTACTTTCAGTAACTAGAGTATCATCATCAGAAAAAATATTAGGGATACCATCGCCACTATCGCCTTTAACTACATGTTCAAATAAGCTATATTCAGAATTGGCAATAGTAATCATTTTCTTTGAACCATAAGAATATTGCTTTATTTTATCATTAAATTTATGCAATTGAAGAAAATCATGATCTGATGAAATAATCAAAACGTCTTCACTTCTATAGGTTAAACACATAGTAGCTATAATATCATCAGCTTCGGCCCCATCTATCTGTATTACCTTGTATGGTAAATTTTCCTTGAATTCTTCTTTCAGAATATCAAAAGAAATAAAGAAATTTTCCCAATCAAATTTTGATTTTTCTCGGTCTTTTTCTCTATGCTTTTTGTAATATGGAAATAAATCTTTACGCCAATAATGCCTAGAATCAAAGCATAAAACAACTTGACCATTGAATTCTTTTTTATATTTTTGCTTAATTTGGATAATGCTATTCAATGCGATATGACGTAATAATTCTGTAGTTATAGCTTCTTTTTCTTTCGAAAAATAGGCCATAGCTGACCCGATTACAATCTGTGAAAAATCAAAAAGTATCATTCTTTTTTCCTTATATATGGGTTATTTAAAGTCATAGCATAAATATCAAGATATTCTTTTGGAAGTTTATCAGATGAATCCAACCAAATCATTTTATCATTTGAATGACCAATTAAAATATTTGTTGGGCGCGTTGTAGCTGGTAAATAATATTCGACATTACAAACCCCAAGTGAACTACATATATCTCTAATATACAACCAATCAGCAAATAATATTTGTTCCCCCTCTACCGCAACTGAAATTTTATTTTGAAGATAAAAGATAAATTCTTTTTCATCTATGCCATAAACTCTTATTGGTATCCCTTGAAATTTTGGCAATGTGTGAGGATATAAATTGTATTGCACTAGATGTTTGTTAATTTCTGTATTTGGTCTAAGCATTGGACACCCGTATTCCTAATAAATTACCTTGTTTATTATCATTAACCCATATAAATGATTTAACTCTAACGTTGCATTTTGCTTGTATTGCTCTACCTTGTTTGTGCCATAGGATTAAATCAGGTAGCATTTTTTCAAAGTCTTCTTCACTATATTTTAATAAATCAGTGATATTATTAATTCTATGTTCTTTCATTTTCTGCATATCTCTATCTTTGCGTATAAATCTTTAAATGTTCTTGCTTTTAAATATTCATTAATTTTTATTAAATCCCAATTTCCTTTTGTTGCTGCATCGTTTATGTCTTTCCATGTAAACTGATTATCATATAAAACTACACTATAACCCTGATTTATTTTATTAGTCAGTTGTTTTTTTACATCGGGGTTTGTTCGGTAATCATTATCATAGCAAATAATTATTTCTTTATTACTATGTTTACGTATGTAATTTATAGCTTCATCATGTGATATTCCACAAGTGGCTAACGCATTATCAACGAACATGGAATCAATCGGGCCTTCTAATAAAGTTATTTTTTTATCCCAATCAATTCTATCCACACCAAATAATTTCAACCCATCACCAACTTCAAAGATGGTAAATCTATTAGTGCTTTTATCTTCTTTATCTAATATATGCCTGCATTGTATATAATCAAAACTTCCATTTTTATCAAAGAATGGCATAACTAAAATAGGAAATTCAGGAAAAGTTATATCTGCATATTTTGGATAATTCTTGGCTATAAGTTGTAAATTTCTACAAGCATATAATGAATCAAACATAAATGATGGGATTTTTCTTTTTCTTGCATAATCATACACAACACGTAAATCATCAGGTAACATAATATCTGATAATTTATAACAAAATTTTAAGCCATAATCACTTTCAAACTTTTTCTGTTCGTCTGATTTTGTTATGGTTAAAATATTTTCATCTTCTTTTTTTTCTATTCTTTTATCACTTTCCTTAAACGTTTCTAATCTATATTCAAGATATTGACTATGATCTATTTCTTTAATGAATGTTCCAAGTGACATTCCAGCACCACAATTAAAACAACGATAAAATGTGGCGTTACTTTTTTGATAAAAGTATCCTCTACATAAACTTTTTTTCTTTTTTGAATCCCCACAAAATGGACACCTAAACAAATATAAATCTGTTCTTATCTTTTTAAATCGTTCAAGTTGCCAGCTTATAAGTCCAATATATTTTAAATCTATGTGATTCATCTACCCTAATATCTATATTGTTTTGATACTGATATTTGACTTCCTATTGATAAATGTATTCTTTTAACATGACCCATAGAAAATTCAAATGTTCCTAGTAAATAAAACCATTCAATTATATTTGATAACGTTACTGGCTTACTCAAAATGATGACCTTATAATCATTTTTTCTGAATTGAAACAGATAATTCATATCATCAAACTTAACTTTTATTATGTAATGGCTTTCCGTTATTCCATGTATATCTTCATCATTAACAAAGATAGAATTTTTTAATACTTCTGTAATTCGATTAAACGCTTCAACACCTTTTAGACAATCTAAACAAGTAGTTCTAAATAAATCATCATGCTCTAATGCAATGTAGCTACGACCACCAATAAAATTCGAATCCGAAAATATAGTATAATACATAGCATTTATATACTCGGATTTTATATCATGTTCCAAGATAGATGAAAATTCTAAACTTAATGAATCTTTTGGTATGGTGCTATTTTCATATAGTATATTCTTGATATAATTCAAGATACTAGAAAATAAATTACCAACAGTATCCAACACTAATACATTTTTGCTTGGTAATTCAAATTCCAGACTATTACTTGATATTACTGATACATCCCCCCGAATTTTAACATCAATTCTACTATTCACTATAATTTTATTATGCAAAGCTTCATCAATATATTTTGAAAGACTCAATATATCAATATTTTCTTCACTACAATGTAATATCAAATTTTGTGTATGAGTCGAAAATAACCCATCAAAATCAATCATACTGAATTGTAAATTCTTGATATTTCTATAGGTAATCATATTTCAAATTTTTTAATTTCGCCAAAACCACAATCCCCTTCTTTTGTCAAGGTTAGAACATAAAAGCTACCATCATCATCCCCGCCAGTTTTCCAAAATGTATGAAAAACTCGTATACCAAAGAATTTAATATCCAAGAAATGTTTATACAATTCTCCATAGCCTGTTCGATCTTCACTGTAAATTCTGATTGTAAAACACAGAAATTTATGATTCAGTGTTTTCATTATATATGGTTTTGTTATCAAGGGCGTTGTCATTTTTTTTATCCTATTTCATAGCAATTATGAGTTCATATTTATTGTTGATTTTTTTATTTTCAACGGTTTCATCAATGGTAATATCACCAGCAAATTCTTTAATTAAATTTTGCACATCGACTATTGTACTACAAGCTTTGAGTTTGTCAACAAATCCTTTTTTTCTTTTTTGAAAGGATAGCCGAGATTTATGATTAATGACAATATCACCATTAACAACTAATAGACTTCTTCCAGCTTGAAAGATGATATATCTATCATAACTATCTTTGAAAATAGCATACCGTTTGCCAACAATATCTTTAATATGGGCTGGTATTGGTTTTTGTTTTCTTTTTCTTTTTGATTGCTTATTTCTTAGCTGAATATCAATCTGTTTAACAAATAATTGATATATTGGTTTCAACAGTTTAATTGTGGTTGGGTTATAACCTGAATCTACATTCTCTTCAAGTTCTTGGATTTCTTTTAGTGCTATTTGTCTAGTTTCTTTTAATTCTTTTGTTGTTCCAAGAACAGCAATATTGTCAATCTTTTTTCCTACCATCGCGTCTTCAACTGAATCATCTAATAGATATAGTGATTCATTCCTATAAATCTTTACAGGTTCACTTTTTACTTCAATGATTGGCTCTACTGAAATATCATCATCGATTAATAAGCTATCGACTATATCTTTTATTTTTTTGATAGTATCATCAATTACCTTTTCAGGTAAAATATAATTTCTTTCAGACAAACGCAAAACAAAACCAATATTTGTAAACCATTTATCTTTTACCTTTTTTACTTTTTCTTTCAACTCAGCATCATAGCCTTCAAGAAAATCTAAAATGAATTCTTTGGATTCTTTCGTTGTTGAACTTTTTGAATAGTAATTCAATGCACTTATTAATTCCAATTTTGTTGGTTGTGCTGGTAATGCAAAATAGGGTTCATTTCCGATACCTCCAGAAATAATATTTTTTATTTTTTCACGTTTTTCTATTGTTGCCATCTTAAAATTATATCCTTATTAATATTTTGTTCATTATATCAGTTTGATAATAATACACAAGTATTATTTGAACTCTTTAATTTCAAAAGTTCCATCAAGATGTTCTATTATCATTGAACAGGTTTCAACCCAATCACCAGTATTCATATAATGAATTCCATTTACTGTTTTTTCTGATGGGTAATGTATATGCCCACATATTACCCCATCCACATTTTGTTTAACACATTCTAGCATCACAACATCTTCAAATTCAGTGATAAATGATACAGCCGCTTTCACTTTATTTTTAATGAACTTCGATAATGACCAATAACCAAACCCATGATGCCTTCTAAAATCATTGTAATAATGATTTATTTTCAACAATAATTCATATCCAATATCACCAAGAATAGCAATGAATTTATGATATTTTATGATTATATCGTATTTGTCGCCATGTGTTATCAAATATTTCTTACCTGAAATTGAATGATAAATTACTTCATCAGCAATTTCTATACCAGAAATATTGATATTATGCTCTTCAATAAAATCACGTATAAATTCATCATGATTTCCTGCGATATAAGTTACCTTTTTTGTTTTTGCGTATTTAAGGAATTTCTTAATCAATTTGGTATGACTGTCATGCCAATACCAGCCGCGCTTGATTTTCCAACCATCGATAATATCACCAACCAGATACAATTCATCAAAATCATATTGTTTTAAAGCCTCTAATAATTTAGTGGCTTTACTTTCAACAGTACCTAAATGAATATCCGATACAAAAATTGTCCTACACTTTGTTTTTTCTATTTTCATGTAATCTCAAATATTTTTAAAAAAGATATTTATCTAAATGCTCCAGGTATCGTGCCAATATAATGTTCAATATTCCAACTTTGCATTACATAAACTAACGCACTATGCCGCGCTTTGGCACGAGCTTTTGATACTCTTAACCATTCAATAGCATCAGTGCTATTTGCATCTACCCATTCATTATCACAGGTAATACATAGTTCCATAAGTTTTTTAAACTTATTTTTTGTTTTTTGATGTTCAACTGTAGTTCTACATAAACCTCTAGGCTCAACAATAAAATCCAATACCTTTGTAGCATATTGATTAAATTCTTCAGCCATTGTTGACATCCTTTGTATTTGGTCACTTAATTGTTTTTTATCAAACCCATAATCAGCCTGAATTTGATTTGCAATTACTTTTGAACCACGATGATATGCTGCTGCGCCCATTTCAATTCTCCACTGTTATTAAATGTTGGATTTACTGTTTTAATACAATAAACCCAACATTAAAATTATATCAGCAATACTTTTTATTCGGGCCAGTAACCTTTTCTGATACCAGTCATGAATTTACTAACCATATCAACGGTTTCATCATGATAAGGAATATCTTTGATAGAGTCTTTTGTTTTGATAACAAGGCCGCGACCAATCAAATATTCATAAACCGATTGTCTCAATTCCTGAGTATATTCAGCTTGTTGCTGAACATATTTTACGGTTGGGTGACTTTTTTTCACTGGGCTGTTTTCATAGTAATCTTCCATCGCATTGAATGAACCGCTTTGGTATTTGTTACAGATTTTACGAACTGCTTCAGATTGTTCTGGAGTTGGGTCAACTAACTGAATATCAACAGCGTTACCGCCAGCGAATGACTCACTTGTTACTTTTGGCTTGACCGCTAAATTCAATGATTTCAATTCTTTACGAACTAAGGCGGCAACTTGAGCTTGGATAGATTTTTCAGTTTTCATTTTCTTGTCTCTCATAATTAAGGTAAAAATCAATTTCAGGATTAGTATATCAAATTTAAATCTTTTGTCAAATCTTTTTATTGTTCACTTATCAGTTGTTCTAAATATTCAGAAGCATCGGTTCTTTGTTCAGAAACCCATTCTTCAAACTGTTCAAGTGTAAAAGTTTGATTTTGTATCGCTTGATAAACTTCAATAATATCCAACATAACAACCTCCAAACATAATTAAGGTAAAAATCAAATTCAAGATAATTATAACGATTCTAAAATAATTGTCAACTTTTATTTAAAAATTATATCTTGTAACTCTTCTTTAGTTAATCCATGTAAAAATGTGTCTAGTGCGTCTTGTCTTTGTAACGCCATAAAAATATTCTGTGTGATTTCAAAATCATAATTATTCAATTCTTCACCATGACAGATATATTTTATATGTATGGTTTTCCAAGCAAAATAGAAAAAATTTGTGATATACATCAAATCTTTATCTCTTTGTGATAAAACAACTTTTTCAATACATCGTTGAAAAGCTATGTCATCTTGACCAAAAACATGCCTATCACCATTTAATGTTTCACATTCAAATTGTATCTGCATGTTTTCAGATAATGAAAGATTTTCATCATGAATAAAAATATGTTTGTCTTTCATTGTAAGGTATATAGATTAAAAGTTATATTTTTTGGTAATTCTGTATTGAATGCTTCTAATAAATTCAGGTAATCTGGCCAATGTCCACCAGCTAAACCACATCCAATCAAATAAGGCATACCCATTTTTAAATTATCTTTTTCATTTGATAAACGATAAGACAAATCAAATATACATGATTTGAAATATTTCAGTCTAGCTGAACGGTCATCATGTATTGTAGTTGAATATTTGACGTTTCTAGGCGTTACTTGACCAGCCATGTGTACTACTAACACATTGTCTTTTTTTGCTTGTGTGTAGATGTTTTGACCTGCTATGCGCTTAAATGAACCATCATATACATTTACATCAGGATACTTTTTAAATAATGCTTGAGCAAAACCAGCAGAACCAGTCGAAACACAATTTATCTGATGGGCGATAACATCACAATTTGCTTTTAATAAATCACCTTTGATTACTTCTATCATTTCATATTTCCAAATTTGTCTTTTTTATATTGTTTTCGTTGTTTGTTTGGTATAGTAGTTTCAGCAATATCAGTATCTTGCATTTCTTCAATATCAACATATTCATAAAATCCACTAGGGTTTCTATTAACTTGATCGGCAATCATAAAAACCCCATCTAGTATTGGTAATTCATCCATAATAGTATCCTATGTATTAGTTCTACCAGTCCATAAAATATCATGATCTGGATTTGTGTCCATTACAACCTTTTCGATTTCAATCGCTTCCAATAAATTCATACCTAATTTTACAAAATCATCTACAAAGAAATTCACCATGTAGTAGAAACCAGGGTGGTCTTTTTCTCTTAATGTAAGAATATATTGTTCAGGTTTTTTTGTATTGTTTGAAATTAAATAGTTACTTAACTCGTCATGAATTCTATCAAATTTCAAATGACTTTCAATATACAAATATTCACCAGGATACTCGTTTTCCGCTTCTACCTTAACTCGCTTAATATCAAAGCCTTTTTCCATTGAATAAAACATGGCATATATATCAGCCAACATACAAGCTTCATCTTTTGTACAATATACTTTTGTGGCTGTCATAATATCTTTCATAACACCCATATCAATATCAATTGTTTTAATACCGCTTGTTTTACAAAATTCAACAAAATCATCCTTTTGTGAATAGTCAACGGTAATATGAATTTCAAACCAATAATTTTTCATAGTATAACTAACTTTGCTCCATTTCTGATTGCTTCTTCAATATCAGATAAAGTAACTTGAGGATGCCGATAATATAATGCTCTATCATCATAAAAAATCCTATCTATTTCATCTTCTAAAATATCATCTTTACCAGCCCACCAACCATTATAAAAATGTTTTTTAGTATCATATCCTTGTAAATGGCTTACATCTTCATCAATAATAAAATAATGGTACATTTCTATACCAATCCCAAGTAAAGGATAAATAACAGCACTTTTCATAAGTTTCTCTTAATAGTTTTATTGTAACTAGAATTCATTACAAAATAAAACCACACATAATTAATGTTGCACCATTATGAATAGCTTCTTCCAAACCACGTTTATTTGTTTGTGGAATTTTAAAATCCCCATCTACATCATAAAAATAATCATTGAATTCATCTTGTAATTTTTCATGTTCAAGTTGTTGTTCTTCTGTATAATCATCACACCATTGATTGATATAAACATCATCAAATTTTGTTATGTCTTCATCCACAACAAAAAAACTATTGTTTATATCACCAATTAAACTAAAAATTACTGCTGTTTGTTTTACCATTTTTAAATCCTAAAAATTCTTGTTGTATATTGATCGCGTTGAATAATTCTTTAAAAACCTCTTTTTCCAAAATTCTCCATAAGCTGGTTCTTTCTTGTTTCTTTGTTTCATCAATAAAGAAAATAACCAATGCTTTGAATACATTAATGCAGTTTCTTTATCTGTCCAACCATCAGCAATAGATACTAATTTTTCAACATCATCAATAATTGTTAATATCGCATTGGTAACTTCTTTTTCAATTTGTAATACAATATCCAAATTAATACCTTCAGCCGCAATTTCAGCCTTCATATCATCTAAGGTTTCATCGGCTACCATTTCTGCAATATCACGATAGGTCAAATCAGTTTGTAAATGATGATTCCTACGATACCATTCAGTTTTTATTTTTACTCGTGTACCATCTTGCAATAAACATACCCAACCTTCAATACCCTCTAAATATTCGCGTTGCGATAACGCTTCTTCGATTGTAATATCATAGGTTTCAATAATTGGTATCTTCAAACCACCAAATGGAAAACGTTCAGTAATTAATTCAATCAATACATAGTGTTCTAAATATTTACCTGTTTCATTATCAACAACAGCCAACAAAGTAAATGCTGGCGTATCACCATAATTGATGACAACTTTATTATCTGGGCTGGTATATTCATAAATTGGCGTTAAGCCATAACCAGAAAGCCAAATAGTGAAAGTTTCAGTATCAGCATCTAAGTTTTTTTGTGCATCAATAGCAACATCACTATAAAATGATTTCTTTGTTTTTAAATACACATTTCCATCAATAACTATTGACGTTATCATGCTACCATCTTTTTTATTAAAGAAGATGGCACCAGTAAAATCTAAATTATGATATTGTGTTTGTTCATTTTCATTCAAATTGAAGAACTTAGGAAACGTTCTTGATATACATTTACCTGATTCATCGAAAACACTACCACGACATTCAAGGGCCATTGGTAATTTCCAAAAATCAGCATCAGCTATCATATAAGCAACTGTAGTGACTTTTTGTCCAGCAACAATTTCTTCAATGAAACGGACTTTATTTTCAGCTCGTAAATGGTCAAAATCAGATAATTGCATGTTTTTTACTACCTATTGTTGTTAGAAAAGCATCTTGAAAATCATCAAACTCGTCAATGAATGTTTTTATTTTACCACCATCGGGCAAACCATTTGAATGATATTGTAATTTACTAGCTGATGGCGATGTTTGAAATACTTCAAGTGAATCTTTACTAACAAAACCAGTCATTTGTTGTTCCCAGTTTTTCCATAAAGATTCATCTTCACCAAATATATCTTGAGCCAAATCAAAGGCAAAAAATACCCAATCTTCAATATATTGGTAACTTTCAACACTTCTTGTTTCATCAATCATAATAATCTCTTAATAAATTCAAACGTTGAATGAATTATACTAAATTAAATTCTATTTGTCAATCACAAGAATCAAAAATTGATGTGCCAATTCTGTCATTCCATTCAGGATCACGCCTAATACCTAAACAATACAGAAATTGAATTTCAACATCATCTAAAATGTTTGGGTCAACATTGATGTATAACATGTTTTTTCACAATGAATTGGATATTCTATATTTTCTAAATATGGTTCAAGAACAACCTATGCTTTTATTAAATTCGTAATCATTATAATTTACCTTCAATATATAAAATTAGCAACTTCCAAAACGAAAGGATTTGAAAATATTTTCACCCATATCGTCACATGGAAAAAACCCTAATTGTCGAAGAATTGTCATATCTATTACCGAAACATCATCAGGATCAACGGTAACATACATCACATCATGTTCGCAATGTGTCGGGTTTGGATCATTGGTATATGTTCTAAATATCATCAATGCTTTTATTAAATCATCCATTTGTTGTGTCTTCTTTTTTAGTAATAATTAATTCTTTATTATCAATACTCATAGAAACTAATTCAATTAAATTTTTAATTGAGGCGGCATCATCAGTGTCTAAATCCCCGTTATGATACGTTAATATTTTCAAATACTCAATACATTTTTCATAGTGAAATTGTGCTTTATCTTTGTTTTTAAAAACAGATAATTGTATTTTCCCACAAATAATATGATACGGGATTTTACACATAAACAATTTTACAAATCGTTCTTTTTGATTAATTAACATTTTGAATCCAACCATTTTTTCACTAGCATTGCATTATCATGGTCAACACTATCAAAAATTTCTTTATCAGTAAAACCATGATACCACTTATTCATTAAAACTGGAAATTTACCATCAGTATTGAATAAATTCACAAATTCTTGATCTTGACCTCGTTCAATATAACAATCTAACACACAACCAATCTCATTCTTTCTTAAGTCATTAATTTCAATAACAATATTATGAAATTTCTGGGCATCAGTTTTATATTTAAAATTTAAACTTTCCAACCATTCATTAATTATCACCCAATCAACTAATTCACTTGTTGGAAAATAAAATAATACAAGAAAATCATTAATATAGGCCCAGCATAGACTTACACAAATTGGTCTACCTGATTCGCTATAAAATGTTTTCATTGTTCCTGATGTAAATTCTCCCCATTTTAATTTTGAATTGTATTTATCCCATAAACAATGTTCTTCGAAACTATTTGCTTCAACTGCAAACATTGTTTTTTTCATTAAATCATCAAATTCACTCATTTTGAAATCCTATAACCAAAAGGTATCACTTTTAATAAACATACCAGTAGTTATACCTAACTCTGGTTCACATTTGATACCACATGATGAATAGACTTCAACATAAGGGTAATTTAAATAGTTGGTTAATTCATACCATAATTTCCAAACTGATTTTGCATCCCCAATAAACTCATACCTATCACCTAAGATTTTTACATCTTCATCGGTTTTGCAGTTTGTATCAGGCCACTGTTTTTGAGCTTCAGCTAATGTTAAAGTTGTTGCCCACCAAGTTAATTTAAACAATTGCATCTTGTATTCACCAATTCTTGTTTTAATATTGTCCAGTAAAATTCACAGATTTTCCAACAATATTGATCTTCTGTAAATCCTAAGCTAGTATAAAATTCTTTTTGACTTGTGTCAACTAATTTTTTATTATGTTTTTTACAAATGTTCATATTTTGTTCCCAAACATCAATAGAAAACTCTAAAGGGTCAATTACTGAACATCGTACATAAGGGTCAACAAATGGATAGATATAAGGTAATCTTAAACCATCATCATCGACAACTAAACCGTTATTATCCCAGAAGATCAACAAGTCTCTATTATCAAGAATCTCAGTAGTGCCATAATTCATCGTGAAATAATTTACAACATTAATTCCTTTCTTTTTCAAATAAGAAATAACATATTCAATGGTTTCACCTGTATGAACATCATCATCATATAGATGATAATTAATATTTTTATCTAATTTATCAATGACTGAATCATCAATGATATAGCCAAACTTATTATGACCAAAAATATCATATTTTCTTGAAACTCTCAGAAATAATTCGGTATTACTTAAACTATCTAAGCTAATAACTTTACCAATTAAATCATTCATTTGAACAAATTCATTGAAATGACTCAATTGTTCAGAAGCCATGACTTTTTCAATATAATCAAAATATTTGTCCACATTGATTATCGGTTCAATTTCAGTATATCGGATTGAAACATCAACTTTTTTATGCTCTTTGTAATTATGATATTTCCTTGCTTCTGTAGAAGAATATACTTGACCATAACTAACAATATGTGCATTTGAGTTATTGATACCTGATATATCATAATTACCACGGGTAACAATTATACAATTACCTTTTAATTCAAAAGTATTGGCAAATTTACAATTGTCGCCACCTGATATATAGAAAATTTCTGTATTTAAATCTTTGAACATTACTTCATAACGTTCAATTAAAGTTGTGAAGTTTAAATCACAAGGTACAAATGTACCATACCAAGGGTCAACAGCTAACCAATCTTGATAATCAAAAATCTTTATCTTTTCTGATATTAATCGACTTCTTTCATGTATTGGAATATGACCATCGCCATTTTTTCTTGATACATAACAATCATGGTCAGGGGCAACATAACCACCTAATACTTCATAACCAATAGATTCTAAGTACATTTTAGAAACAGCCATCATATCAATATGACCATCATGAACTGGACAATATGAACCTGATGAAACAATAATACAAGATTTATTGGTTGTTGGTTTGCTTATATGATGGTTTGGCGTACATAAAATTTTAGATTCAATATCAAAATTTAATATAAATGGCAACTTTGTAAAAAAGAAACCAGCCTCTTTTATGTAAGCCAACCCATATTTTAGATATAGCGGATAGTAAAAGCTATCATTTTTAATTAGTTTAAATTGTTCTTCTGTTAGCATGTTTTAATCTTCAAAATCATCGTAATAGGTATCTTCTTCTAAGTCAATAATATACACATCTGAATCAGAATAGTCAAATGAGTCTTCATCATTTTTGGTAAATAAACAATCTTGGTTATGGATATATTCAACAACAGCATCAATAACTAAATCAATTTCTGGCGTAACTAAACTACATTCTGATTTTGACGCATACCCACCAGTATTGGTAAGTGGCGCAATCAATTTTAATGCGTTTTCAACTTCACCATTTGTTTCAATCAAAGATACTTTAGATAGTAGGAAATTGATAGCACCTGATGTATTATTCACAAAGCCGTTATTATAAGCATCATAACAAATTCGAGTAATTGCACGTAATAACTCGCCTTCCACTGTAGATGCTTTTCCACAATTAGGTATTAATAAAGAAGAATACAAGTCATAGGTTTTTTGGTATTTTCCTTGCTTGTTATAATATAATGCTTTCATTTTTAATACCTCATTAATAAAATTTGAACTCAGATTAAAATTATACTGTATTTAAAATAAATGTCAATTAAATAATTGTCTCATAAATAATATCACCACGAATGATGATTCTATCTCCTGATTTACCATCATATTGTTGTACATCATGGCACAAACGATGATCGAATAACAATACACTACCTTTTTGTGGATAGGATGAATATATCACTTCACTATCATAAACCCGACGATTCCAATCATCATGTTTTCTGTTCCAAACATGCACATCACTTTGATCGTCATCAATAAAACGTGTTGCACCAGAATCATTTGTAGTCAAGTAAATGACCATTGATTTTAATGTCCGATACACACTATCAGGGTAGAAAAAACCAGCATCATAATGTGCAAAATGTTCGCTGTCTTCATTGTATCTCATGAATCGCAACATCGGGGATACGCCAATTGGTTTCCAATCATCACAAAACGATTCATCAACATATTGCCAAAAATCAGTAGCAGTAAATGGATTACAATGTTTATGTTGCTCTAAATGTGGCAAAAGTATTGATTGTATTCGGTTTGCTAATTGTTCAGACCAACCAGTTGCTCGAACTGAACCAATGCCATAATTTTGATCTTTCAGACCATTGACAGAAACAGGTTCAGCAATGTTTGATTCTTGAAATAGTTTAACTAATTCATCACAAGTTTGTTCTGATAGGAAGTTATCAATTCGCATTACATTAGGTAATGGATTAATAATAGAAATGTTTTCATTTGACGTGATTTGTATATCATTATCGGGGATTTCCCAGAAACCAGGGATACAATCTGAAGTTGGTTTTGTATGCGTAATCATAATATAAGCCTCATTTGTTATTAGTGTCTTTTTATAAAGATTGATTTATATCTTCAATATACATATCAGCTTTAATCAATCCATTATTAAAAGAGTATTCACATGCCCCGCCAAAATATTCTTCACTATCAAGAATACTACCAGCAGGAATTAAAATTAATTGTTCTTTTATTAAACCATTTGCGTTTAGAATATCAATAGCTTGGTCAACTGGAAGATCAATCAAATCAATACCATTTATTTCTATAGCTATTTCATATTCACCATCTAACACCAATTTTAAGTCTGAATAAATTATATCAGTCTTTAAAACTTTATTAATAATTACTTTTGACATTTTATTCCTTGATTAGATAATTTCAAAACTTATTATAGTTTAATTAAGTTTTTTGTCAACATATATTCAGTGATAATCTTTAAATATTTTATTATTATTTAAAGATTACCACTAACTAAAAAGTTAGCGATAATCAATATTTTTACTTAGAACCTAAATTCACCATTGGGCTGGTATTCGTACCTAATACCGTTTGTGAATTTGCGCCATTCCATTTTTCAATTGTCTTATACTGAATCAATTCAGCAGATAATGAATTTGCAATGATTTTATTTGCTTGTGCTTGAGCTTCAGCTACCAACAAGATTGATTTGGCTTCACCTTCGGCGATTGCAATTTTCTTTTGTGCTTCAGCTTGTGAACCAACAATTTCATTTTGTACTTGTGAGGCTTTTTGAATTGCTCCAATCTTAGCATTAATTGCATCAATTACTGATGGTGGTAATCGCATTGAACCAATCAAATAAATTTTCTCAATTACAATACCTAAATCTTTGGTTTCATCTCTTACTTGTGCTTCAACAGCCTTAATCAAATCTTCTTTCTTTTCGCCATAGATTTCTTCATCAGTTAATTTTGAAGCATGTGCTACGAAAGCATCTCGAACCATGTTTCTTAAGTAAATGTGAGTAATTTCATCAATACCTTTTCGATACTTTTGAAAAATAAGACTTACTTTATTTGGTACGATATGAAAAGAAATACCTAAATCGGTATTAATATTCATACCATTTTTACTTTGAAAATCAATTGATTCATCATTTGGTGAACCTTCAGTTGCCGATTTTGTCCAAGCATGTGTCTGTGTAAACGTTGGAAATGTGTATAATTTCTCATTAACTCCAATCCAATATCGACCAATTCCAAGTTCAGTTGAATCAATACCTTTATCCCCGCCTAACAAATATACTTTGATACCAACATAACCTGGTTCAACATTTGAACAACCAGACAATAACAACATTGATAATATCGCTAAAATTCCAATAATTTTCTTCATTTTTTCACCTTATAATTTTAATACAAATTTAAATACAAACAATAAATCTAAACCAACAACTAAAATTCCACCAAAAAAACCAAACCAACTTGGCAATGAAAATAAAGCTGGCAGTACAAATCCAACCACAAACACCTGTAACATGAAAACTAATAACCACCAAAAAATTGTTTTGGTAACATCATATTTCATTAAATCACTTTCTTTTTCTAAATCTACCAATTTCTTTTCTCCACTAATTGCAAACAATCTTTATAAAAAATATGAGTATAGAAACAATCTAACCCATCTACCGCATAATTACCAGAATCATCCGAGTCTGTTACTAAACCAATTTTATCAATAAATTGGTCATAACTTTCAGGCCAACTAATGTTCCCTAGTAAAATATCACGTTTACAGATTTTAACTATATCACCAATGTCAAAATCAATAGTCATAATTAATATATTCGTCTAAACCAAATGTGTCTAACTGAAAATTCTTAACAAATTCCGTATCTAAAACATCATCCAATTCATCTAAAATTGGAATTTCTCCAAATTGGTTTGATGTTGGTTCAAGTTCATCAGTAGCTACGTTACTTTTCATATAATCCTTATTTCTTAATTTATATCGTCATTCAAATGACGGGTATGTTCCAAAGTCAAAAATGCTTGAAACTTTACTAAAACATCTTGAGCAATGTATTTTGGTGTAGTTTGAAACTTTTCTCCATCTTGATATTCTAATGTAACTATTGTATCACTCATTTCAAGTAAAAACAACTCAATATAGCTAGGTAATTTCATTACCAACCACCATTCTTATTTGTTTTTCTTAGCATAACATCAATAAACCGACTTGGCAACCCAACTTTGTACTTATGAGCATTCTTTTTATGGATGTTCATAATTGCTGTAAATTCATCTTGTATAGCTAATTTATCCATTACATGGCTAACTGAATTGATACCTTCGACACGAGGAATATTATAATCATCAAGTAACTGAAAATATTCAACATTATCATACCTTGCACCAATTAAATCATAATCAGTCGAACCATCAAAAACATCACCAACTGGAGTACGATTGATAATTGATTCAGGGATACCTAACAACTTAGCCAGCTTGTAAACTTCACTTTTGTGAATATCAGCAATTGGCTGTAAATCAACCATTGCATCACTTGCTTTACCAAAGAATCCGATATATGCGCCTTCATCACGATTTGTTGTTCCAACTACAATAGGATTATACCCCCTTGATTGTAATTTTGCAACAGAAAAATAAAGATACGGAGTTCTTACGATAGCCGCTAATTGTCCAACTGTAAATGGGGTTTCAACATCTTCAGCATATAAGTAACCTTGCATGGCTTTTGTTAGATTTGCCCATCTATATTCAAATTGTTCATATTGAACAAGATAATTTGGAACAAAGTCATTTTGGACAACATCAGTTGCAGTATATTGACCAGTAACACCAATTGTATAAATTGGCATACTAATTCCAAGAATTTTCTTTAATGGACTATATTTTTCTTGTGCGGCTTTACATAACAAAGCGACTACAACAGCACTATCGATACCACCTGATAAACCAATAACAGCACTATCTAGGTTTTCGTTACGGAAAAAATCATTAATTGCTTTGACTTTATCCACCAAATATTGTTCTGTATTAAAGCCGCGTTTTTCTCTCAATTCTTCAAGTTTCATATCATAATCTCTAAAAATAAAAATCTATTATACAACACTATCAAGGTTTAATCAAAAAAACCTATCAATTCCATAACAGCATCACTGGTAATAGTTCGACCATTCTCAAAAAACTTCAACCAAAATTCTGGAGTTTCTGGTTGATTGATAAAGTATTCAGTAACTTCTTGACGGGTCATGAATCCATTATCTTCAGTCATAAAACCATCAACTGGTGAAGAATCAAACATCAAACCATGTTGTTTGTAAATTGTAGAATGTAAAGATGGAAATTCACCAACTAAAATTTCTACTTGGTTAGAATCGTTGATAATTTGTACTGCTGGGCCAATAAATTTCATAATATATTCACTCACTTTTAAAATAAAATTAATTTTAAATCATATTATCTTATTTCTCAACTAACTTTTAGACATAAATTCTTTTATCAACTTCCATCTATTGAATATCGGCTTCTCATTCCAATATTTTGATGATTCTCTCATTGACATCTTTAATTCTTTCTTTAATTCTAGTTTAGCCATATTGTACCAATACATAGAATTTCTTGACTTTGTTTTATCAACTTTCATGGTTTTGTTTTAAAAGTCGTAATAAATCTTCACAAAATAGTTTATATACACAATTATTTTGGTGTATATACAAATGATGTGGTTCTTTTCCATTTAGCCATGTTGTACCATCAACACGAACAAAATGCTGATAATGTTTTGGTGAAGGCTCTTCAAGAAAACGTATTGTTCTATTAGAGCCTTTTTTGAAATAGTCACCAGTGTATAATTTCATTACAGTTTTCCTTTGTCAATGGAGTTGCGTATTTGTATGAATCCAATTCCGACTTAAAACTATAATATTCAGATACTTCTAAACAACTGACAATTCTTTCAATCCGTTTTTTATCTTCCCAATTCAGATTAGAAACCCAACACCAGATACCTTCTTTTGGTATATCAGTCCACCAATTTTTCTTAATTTTAATTAATCGCCAATATTCTGTATATAAAATATACAACTCATTGATATTAATATCTATTGGGTAAAAAGAATTATCACAACAAAAACAAATTCTACCAAGTTCAAATGAAAAATATCTCTTTCCACTTGAACAAGTTAGTATATATCCCCGCATTAAATACTTCAATAATTCTTGTTCATTCTCTACAACTATACAGTTCATGTATCAAACCTTTTTAAAAAATACATTTTTTTTATCTTTGCGATATTCAGCTTGACATGCCCCGATATGATCTTGTTTATATTGACGTAAAAATCCACATTCACTTGATAAGAAATAACATGATTTACATTGATGAACTTTTTCTTCTTCAACAACAATCAAACGCAATTCATTTCTTCCTAACGTAAAAGATTGACTGATTTCACGACAAATTGGTTCTTCGACAATTTCTGAATATCTGACTAATTCAACTACATCAAGCAAATCATCACGATTGTCAATGTAGCCTCGTTCAATTGCCAAATCTAATGATATTTCAATGGCTTCATCTTCACCAGAACAGTCTTCATTTAATTCAACATGAATAATTACTTTTTTGTTTTCAGTATCAATAACATATAATGACACCAAATAAATTTTACCAGTTTCTGTAAACTCTCTCATAATATATCCTAATTGTGTAATTCAATTTCTAAAACGGGTTCATCATGCAAATATGGTGCTGTATAAGTAATAGTGTGTATCTTTAATGATTTACCACTTTTCGAGCGTACATATTCACCAACAGCTGGTTTACATGGAAACACCTTCGGCCACACTTCATGCAAATAAGCATCTAAATTTGTCTTACATCTAACAGCAATCATTATTACCTTCCAATTAAGTATATAGTCCTAACAGTAATATAGGATCATTACTGTTTTCAGCTATTTTATGAGTGATAGCCCGTATCACTAAATGCTTACCACTAGCGGATTCAATATATTCGCCTACGCTTGGTTTACAACATAAAACTTTCGGCCATACTTCTTGTGAATAATCATCTAAACATGTTGTACATCGAATAGCAATCATTTTTACCTCTCTACATTATCTTTGATGTTGAATTAAACTGGTTTGATCTTTATCTAAAAACCACGAGATAACAGTATCACAATCAACGCATATTTTTTTATTAAGTGACATCAATAATATTAAACCATCCCCACCACAATTCCAACAATATTTTGAGCTTTCTATATTTCTTTCTTCAAAATAATCTGTCATTAGTCAACTGTTTTTGAAAAGATAATTAACTCACCAATTGACTGACCAGGGTTAATTTTAATTTGATTTAATGTTTGATTTTTAATGCTTATCGAAATGAACCCCGTGTTATCACAATTATATAAAACTCCACTATTAAAATAGGTTGATCTATTAACTGTTATTTTTGATAATACAAATCCAACATAGTTACCCAATTCAGCTTTTATACCAGTTGGTATATCTATTGATTCATTAGGTTCTAGTATAACAGATTCTACTATACAAGCAAACAATTTTAAACCTTGAGTTACTGGAAGTTCGCCGAATTTTGGCGTTAAATCAATTAACAATTGATTTTCAATCAAACTTGCTAAAATGCTTTTTGTTATTTTCATTATTTTCCTATAATGTATGTTCTAATGTTTTTGAATTATAATTATAATATCTACTGGTGAATAAACGCAATTTTTCAATTGACTCTAATCTACCAAGCTCATAACTGATAAAAGGAAACCAAGTTTTTTTATATATAATAAATGTACACCCATCCATATTAGCATGATTTGGTATTACTTTTATAAATATTTGTTTTAAATCATTTCTCATAATAGCTTATTGATTTCAGTTACTACCGTTAATCTTTCAATGTAGCATTCTAAAGAATATTTGTCATGAAACCTTTTTATTTCTTCATCAAACCAAAATAAATATCTTTTGTATAAGACATAATAAATTATTTCATTATCCAATTTACAAATTTGGGCTTTGACATAAAATTTATTCACTTTCAACACTTTCGTCTGTAGTTTCTGTAACTGCTTCTTGACAAGAAATTTTATTTCCATTAGAAGTTTTTGTCAATAGGACAATCATGTGATTAGCAGTACAATTTTCAGCCACACTTTTTACTTGTGAGTCTGTTATATCAGCACTACTACATCCAAATAATGATAATAAACCAACTACTAATATAATTTTTTTCATAATGATAAACTCTCTAAACTTTTTGTTTTTTCAAAATATTCCCGTACTTCTTTTTCTGTTTTAAACGATGAAATAAGAATACTCCCATAAAAATCTTGATAATATACTTGATAAGTATCTTGATTTAATAATACCGTATATTTTGGTTTTGCTAGATTAGCAGCAAACATAACAAACATCATAATTACTAAGACTATCGGTAAAGCAAAACCAAATCTATCTATCCAATCATTCATAATATAACCTATTTTATTAATTAAACTATATGTAAACCATTATGAAAAGCCGCTCGCTGTGTTGCCAAATCAAATTGCTTCATACACTTGCCGTTTTCATATATTGTTTCTAATCCTGTATATTCAGCAGATTTTATACCACCTGAATATTTTAAAGCCAAATTTCTACTTTCTCGTTTTGTCGTATTTTCTGTATATCCACCGATACCAAATACAACATTAGAACTTGCTAAATCAATACTTTTCATAATCACATTACCATAATTAGTAACAGGCCCTTTAATATAATTAATGAACCTGTTTGTTGTTAAAGCTTAATTATACAGTATTAAATGTGTGTGTCAACTGTTTTTCTGATTTCAGCTAATGTATATTCTTTAACCAATTGACTATTTTTAAATACTGTTTCTAAACAACCATGTTTTTCTTGTTTTGGTGTAACTTCTTCAACTAAAGCATATCCATTTTCGCTAGTTGTTACCATCAGCAAACCCCGAGCTGATTTTTTGATAGATTTACCATTTTTATCCCTATCTGTTTTTGGGTCTTTAAATACAGTGCAACCTTTACCATTAATCTTTGCCCATGTTGTTTTAAATGCCATACCATGAGTATCGCGTGTTACATAACTCAAAGAAAAACTACCTACACCAAAAACGACGTTACTACTTGCAAAACCAGCGTCTTTTAATTTTTCAAGAATTTTATATTGACGTTCTAAAGTGATAGAATCACCATAAATCGCGCCAATTTTAGGGTTTAATACTTTATAACCTTTTGTGTTAATAGTACCACCAAAAATATCCCACAAACATTGAATTAAACCTTTTGATTCTGGCGTAATTTCAACTTCTTCAACTGTGATTTTGGCTTTATCCCACATATCAATGAAATAGTATTGCTTATCGTGTCTATTCCAAGAAATATTGTGGATTGTTGCTTTATATAAACGTCCATCAATTTTATAGGTTTGTTCATATTCACAAGGGCCATGTTCGCCATGTGGTGTATCTTCTTGAACTTCTTCTAATAAATAATCCTCAAAATAATCAGGATGATTTACTGGACTATCAACATGTTCGTAATATTCACCAATATCTTCAAAATTACTACCAGTACCACAAATAATATCAATTGGGTCACCAGAGTCAGGACGAATAATCAATTTACCATCACGAGCTAAAATTACATCTTTAAGCCGTGCTAAGTATTCGGTTACATATCGCCAGAAGTCATAACTATCTGCCACTGTAGCCAGCATTCCAGTTGGGTAAACACGAGTCAATAAATCTTCTAATGTTTCAAATTCTTCGCCATCATTACCAGCAGTCATAACACTGTGTTCAGTAGCGGCAACTGACATTGCAATTAATTCATTGTCTTCATCAGCACCATAATAGTCAATTGCTAATTCAACAGCGGGTAATGTATCAGTTCCAAAACTACCCATCGCAATTAATGCAAATCCACTAAGGGCTGCCGCAAATCTATTTTGCATACCACGCATAGAAAAATCATGGTTTTGCCAAGGAACAAAACTGTTATCATCACAAGTCAGTTCAGAAAACATCAAACTGTTTTTTCTAAATGCCATGTAAGTTGTTGCACTTGTAATAGGCAACCATAATTCATTACTTAATACACTTTCAATCATATTAGTAATAAATGCAAAACGCGGATCAGTATTGATAATGGTTAATACTGGAACGCCATACGGTACATAACTACCTTCTGGTAACGCTTTGATT
The DNA here is from genome assembly GCA_041662185.1 of Bacteroidales bacterium. Lineage (GTDB taxonomy): Bacteria > Bacteroidota > Bacteroidia > Bacteroidales > P3 > UBA10566. The sequence goes on along the minus strand of JBAZSY010000001.1, from coordinate 255,126 downwards.
TCTAATGGTAAGTAGCCAAGATCATGTAATGCTTCCATGTGTTCAACTGGAACATCATAACCCATACAACGATTTACTGATTTTTTGTATTGAGCAATAACTTTTTCTTTTGGTTGGCTGAAAAATGTTTTATTCCAATCATCCATCAAGTAAGTTTTGATAAAATATTGTAAACCAACAAAGTAAATGCCTTTTGAGCCAAGGACATTTGAAAGTTTACCAGAACGTGGCGTGAAATTACTATAAACATATTCAGTACCTTGTTTATACTGAAAAACGTGTCCAATCTTATAAGCATCTTTTTGTAATGGGGTAAATGGTATAGCCATAATATTTTTCCTTTAAATGTTGAAATATGTCATAACTGGAATACAGTATTTAAAATACATACTGGTAAACCAATTTTTAATTTTGTGGATTTCTTGACAGTTGAAAATATTAGATATAATCATCAGCAATAATCAAGTAAGTAGTTAATTTTGGATGTTGTTGATTGTGGTTAAACGTATTAGTTGTATGAATTTCATCAATACCACCATCAATTAATACATCTACACCTTTGCTAAAAATACCATGAGTAACAATCAATATGATCTTGCCACAATTTTTTGTTTTTAATACCTTAGCTAATTCAATAAAAGTACGCCCACCATCAATAATATCATCGACAATAATAACATCATTACCATTAAAATCATCATGGAATACCGTAGTGGATATAATTTCACCAACATTATTTCTTACTTTATCAGCCATAATAACTGAAACATTTGGAAGTAAAACTGATAATTTGTAAATCTTTTTTGCCGCGCCAGCATCAGGGGCAACTAATACAGTTTTTGACCAATCAATATCCATCTTTGCAAGAATAGAATATACCATAACTTTTTGTTGAATTTCAGTCAAATTATTAATTAACGCATTACTTACAGAACTATGTAAATCAAACGTAACGACTTCTGAAAAATTAAGAGAATTAATCAAATCAGCAAAAACTTTTAGACTTAATGATTCGCCTATATCGCTTATATGATCTTGTCTAGCGTAAGGGAAAAATGGAATAAATAACTTTAAATCAATATCTTTAAAATTTCTTTTCAACGCATCATGTACCATTAATAATGCAACAATATCATCAGGACTGTAATTATCCATAATGATATTAATTCTTTTTATGTTTGTTAGTTCTAATTCATCTACTGGAACTTTTACATGAACAGCTCCATCACTGAATTTAAAAAACCCTAGGTCTTCTGTTTCATAACAGACTTTACCATAATTATCTATAAACACTACTTTCATTTTTTAACCTTTTTAATTGCTCATTAACTTGTTTTTCGGCATCTATCCAGTTTTGGATAGTATCATTTGAACCACCTAACCACAAAAAATAGGCGGCTTCTTCTATCATTTTTAAATACATTGTATAGTTTATCAATCCAGTTCTCATAATATCATCACTCAAATAATGTTAAAAAATCATTCTCTTCAATATATTTAAAAGTATACTCGAATATACCTGAATTGTCAACACTTGCTTTTTTAAAATCTTTATTTTTCACTAACCAATTATTTCTTTCACTTGCTTTTATTACAATATCATTTTTAACAATATCAGCACTTATAAACCCAATAATGTTATTAACATATATTTTTAATCTGTATAGTAATTGTCTTTCAATAAAACCTAAATCAACAGATTCATTAGCAATATCTAATAATACATCACAATGACATGGCATTGGTGAACAATAACATAAAAGATTTTTACCTTTTAATTCTTGTTTTACTTTTGCCAATAAAGTTGGGTTTCTTACTAAGTCATGAGTAAAACAAGAAATAGCTTCACTTCTTGTTTTTACTTTAAATTTTGCTAATGTATTATTTTTATGTGAGTATGGATTTCCAAATTCTGAACCACGGCCACAATAAACAGCATCAAATGGATAATAATCATGTTTATTATATACGCGGTATAACATCCAATATCCTATTTAAAGACAGAAATAATTGATATGCCTCTTTGCTTTTCCAAGGCATACCTTCAACCTGATGATCTACAAAATCAACAAATAGTTTTCTTCTAGTATCTTCTATACAAGAAAGACAAAACCTTGAATGTTCCATTAATTTTAAAGATAATTCATCAATGGAATCTGAATAACTTTCTTCTTCAACAATATCATCTATATCTAACATTTTGTGATTGTATGATGTTTAATGAATTCGAAAATAGACATAGAATCATCGCTAATATTGCCTGATTCTTTAATCTCTTTTAATACTTGACTGAACGCGGGTGCTTTTGGTAATTTACACGATTTAATCATCATTTCACCATACCCTCTACATAATGGAATTTCTCCCCTACGAACACCAGAATTAACTACTGATAATTGAGTATCATCTTGTAAAAACTTATGACATGGAAATAATGCATCAAATTGCATAAATTGCATTATATCATCAATGGTATAACCACCAAGAAAACCAGGCATTGATTTTGATGAAAATGGACAATCGTTACATAATTTTTTACAAATATCAATCATATTACCTCACTAATTTCTGAAATTTTTTACGAACATTTTGTTGTTTTGTTCTTGCATCTTCAATAGAAAAGACAACGTTTTTATATTTACGTGACTTTACTTCAACATTTTGCTTTTCTTTTTTTGTATTCTCAGCAACTTCATAGGCGTATTTGTCTTCATATCCTACAAAATAACTTGATTCGCGTGGTTTCATAATAATATTTCCTAATCAATTAAATTCAAAGTAATTATAACACTTTACTAATCAATGTCAACTTATTTTCTTTAACATGTAAATCAATCAAACTAACGAAATTATGAATATCAGTTAGTAAATCGAATGTGACATAATAATCTATTTCTGCCGAGTATACGCAATCACCTTCTGTATTTGCTACAGCTAATGGTATTTTGATATTGTAGTTGGTAAGATCATCAAAATTACATTCATACCCTGGAGTACAATATAAACAATTCGCATTTTCAGAATCATCTAAGGGCTTAAATACCAAACCCGCATAAATATCAATATCAAAACCATTAAGACGGCCGATATTTTCTTGTAATAATTCGGTATAACTTTCTATTTGTGTTTTCATAATGGTTTTGATTAATATTAAAGATGAGTATATAAGCCAGTTACATCAGTGAAAATTTCTTGAAGTTGGTCACAATAAACACCATCAAAAGTTTGTTCTTTTGTGATTTTTACATCCCAAGTTTTTTTATCAAGAGTTTGTTTGTAAAACTCCATTCTGTAGGTATCAGAAGGCAACAAAGAAATTTTCAAACGATTAACACCAGCTTTGTTACGTGTCAAATCCATGCGCAACCAAGGCAAAGGATTTGTTTCTGTAACATCAGCAATTAAGAAGTTTTTGCTTCCAGTCATAACAACAAATTTGTTGCCACCTAATTGTTGTAACATTGTTTTTTGAATGCTCATAATAAATTCCTAATCAGTTTGTTGTTTCAATGTGTCTATTATAATTAAATTAAAATTAGTGTCAAGCAATTATTTTTTTATGTTTTCCCAACGAGTGGAAATTTCTAACCCACCTACATTAAAAAAACCTGATTGAATATAATTGATTATTGTTAAGGTTTTAATAAAGGGAGAAACGTCAAAATCATCACTTTCCTGTCTTGATGATTTTGTTGATTCATAACATTGCCCATTTGAATCAACATATAAATTACTAGGTTCGTCAATAATTAAATGTAAAGGCAGATAATCATTACTTGAAGCTATTTTATGTAAACGCATAATAAATTCCTAATCAGTTTTGTTTCGTTAGTTGTAGTTTAACAAAATAGAATTTTATGTCAACATTTATTTTACTAAACCCATCATATATAACAAAGTTCCTTTAGTAATATTCTTGTATTTTGACCAATTCTTCCATACATCACTGATTTCTTTATCTTTTTTTCCTTTTGTTACGATAGGAATCACGAATCTAAAATCTTGTTCAGAAAAACCAGCATCAAACATTGAAGCGGCTAATCTACCAAACAAGTAATGATCGTGAAAATCATAGTTACCTGACATTAATAATGTTAGTAGAAAATCATTTGGATATTTGTCCTGAATTTCTTGTTTGATAATTGGTAAGGTATCAATATCAACTTTTTTATCTTTTTGCCTTATCTTTTTTTGTAACTGAGTATCTTCTGGTTCTATTAAATATTTCAATAATACCGTATTAATCCAATTTTCATCAAAATCAGCTATCCTGTATTCAGGCATAAAAAGTTCTTCATCAGTTAAACGATTACGATAATATAATGAAAATAAATCATCTTCTAACTGAAGATCAACATACCTTTTTGGTGAATCCCAATAACATCCAACTATACCAGTGCTACTAGCCATTAGTTTTGGCTTTTCGATATAAATTGGTAATTTATTGACAAACTTTTCAATAATACTAATATCTGTTTTTTTCGGTGCAATACTATCAATTCCATCCCAACCATCTTGAAGATTCTCAATTGTATTAGTTTGTAAGATAGTATTCACTTTCATAGTATGACGTATAAATGATTGTTTATTGACAGCATGTAATCTAATAAAAAAGGCATCCTCTATTCTATTAACATTTTGACATGGCATATAGAATAAACTAGCAGGGGAAACTTTTGTTAAGTCAATTCCTGAAAATTTACTCGATTCATATTTACTTCTATCCTGTTTACTACAAGAAACATAACCATAATCTTGTAATATATTCTGAATATGTTTTTGTAATTGATAATATTCATCATTGTCAACTTTTCTATCTAATGCAAATATTACCCTGAATCTATTTGGGTCATCTTTTGATGTACTAAAGGTATTCATTATAATACAGCTATATTTAAAATCAAATTCAAATATTTTTTTAAATTCAATTGGTGAAATGTCCCCGTCATCACAATCTAAGACTAATATATCAGAACATAGTACATTTTCTTTTGTTTTTCCAATACCATCAAATATACCAGGGGAAAATACCATGCCATCTTTCTTTTCTGTTAAATTCCTGACAAAGTATTTCTTAAATTCGCTGAATAAATCATATACTGATTCTTCTTCTGCTACATGGCTATCTGATGTATAAATATTTTTTAATATTGATATATGACATTTATTTTTTTCTGTTAAATCGACATCAGCAAATAATTCATCAAGAGTTTTTCTCTTTTGTTTTTGATAACTGTTTAGTGTTACAATATCTTCTTTATTTTTACCCAATTGTTCAATTTTACATCCTATTAACAAAGAGCCTAAATAATTTGCGCTGGCTTTGTCATGAACATAAATTGAAACTGGTTCAGTTGAATATATATTCCTCAAACTGGTACGCATACAGATTTGATATGATATTTCATGATACATAGACCGATTAGCAAAATCGGTATCAATACCAATGGAAGACAGCATCTTTAAATGATGATTATTACGATTTAAAACTGATTTAACATAAACATTATTGATATGTAAATATTTGTTTGTGCCATGCGAAACATTCTTTATCTTTATAAAATTAGATTCAGGTATTAAAGAATCTTTGTTATTGCAAACATACAAGCACGGTTTTTTGTCCAAATGCTTAATAACAATTTGGTCATAAAACTCTTCATTTGTTGTGTTTTCTTCTTTATTAAAGAGCTTTTTATTATAATTTGATGCTCTTTTGTCCTGCATATAGTAAATAGTAACTAAGTTACCATTTAAATGAGTTTCATAGTTTAAATACTTTGATATTGAATGATGCTTGGTAAAATTAACCCCAATACTTTTTCCATATTCATAGAATATGCTATTTGATATATTTGCACCAAGTAATATTGTTTCCTCATGTTTTAGGTATTTTTCAATATTGTTGATAATTAAAAAGTATAATTTATTTTTCTTATTACCAAAAACTCTATCAATCCTGACATCTTGGGTAATCACTTTATCAGTCACGATTCTATCCCAAGAATCTTTTTTTGTATATATGATATTTCCAGATGCAAAAGCATGTATAATAGGTCGAATTATATCATCAATCCTATCTTCACTTCTACCTAGAAATTCTTGAATATTGCCTTTAACATTTATTTTATATAATTCATCATTAAAATACTCAATATCAAAATATTGGTTTAATAATTCCGTATTATAAGGAATTAATACTTCAACTTCTGAATCGATGTTGGGGATTTCATCAATATATAATCGCCAAGTTTCGTGTGATGGAAAATATTTTAGCAAATTATATGCTTCTTGTGTTATAATTAGCGTACCACGTCCAACTTTGTTTATTTCTTTAATCTTTTCAATGATATTGATTGTAACAACAGATGTATTATCTGAATTTAAGATGAAAATATTTTCTCTATATCCATTTTCAAGAAATGATTTGTAAGTTTCTCGACATAAGTCTTTTGTTGGTTGAATTATGATATTTTTATAATCTAAAATCCTAATGGATGTTAAATATTCAACTAATCCCTTGGTTTTACCTGCTCCACATGGCGCATCAACGGTAAATATATTCTTCTCTAACATCCATTCTCCCTGATAAATACAATCACTATTCCAATAGTCTAACACAGTTTTAATAAAAAATCAAGCTCTTTCTTTTATAGATTTATCTACTACTTATCTATATTAATAGAGATATAATGAAAAAATCTACAAAACATAAATACTTAATTTAAAAGGAGTTTTATTCATGGAAGAAGAAATTAAGGTTCAAGTGGCTGATTGTACCAAAGAATTAAAAGATTGCTATAATGGAAATTATAATATTGCAAAAGCTGGGATCAATCATTCATATACAGAAGAACAGCTAACAGAAATTATAAAATGTAAAAAAGATATTATATACTTTATTGAAACGTATGTAAAGATAATAAATTTAGATGAAGGGATGGTACCCTTTAAATTATATGATTATCAAAAAGAAATGATATTAGGCTTTAAAGATAACCGCTATGTAATATGTTTACTATCACGCCAAATGGGTAAATGCACCACTTTTTCTACAACACTAAATATAAGGAATAAACAAACTAATCAAATTCAAAAAATTGAAATTGGTGAATTTCACAACCTTATAAAGAGTAAAAATAATGAACATAGAATTGATACAGATATGCAAGGAAATTATTAAAATTTCAGGTAAATGTAATATTAACAAAAATGCAACACAATATAAAGAATTAATATTCAAAGAAACTGAAAATTTTCCAAATGATATTAGTTTATCAAAAAGAACAATAGCTATTGCTAATAATAATTCTTGCACATGTAAAGTTTGTGGAAAAATACATGGTCATCATGACAAAGACTATTGTTCGCGCACTTGCTATATAAAAAATAAAAAAACAAATGCGGAAACTGAATTATCAAAAATTGATAAAAAAATAAACAATGCAATATTAAAAGGTGAAAAAACATTTAAAAATGCGATTGAAAATGATGATTATTTAATTTGTAAAATATGTGGTTGTAAAACAGGTAACATAGTAAATCATATCAAATATCATACTATAACACTAGATGATTATAAAAATGAATATGATATAAAACAGATAAAAACTAATAAGCAGATTGAAAAAGTTACTGGAGTAAATAACCCAGCATATCAACATGGTGGTAAATTTTCACCTTATTCAGATAAATTTATCTATGCTGATGCAACAAATAAGAAAGAATTAGTTGAACAGTTAATAAAAACGAGAACTGAAAATAAAAATAACACAACATCAATTGATTACTGGTTGAAGAAAACTGATGGTGATAATGATTTAGCACAAGAATTATTATCAAATAGACAAGAAACTTTTTCAAAACGTAATTGTATTAAAAAATATGGAGAAGTTGAAGGTTTACAAGTTTGGTCGAGTAGACAAAAAAAATGGCAAGATACATTAAATAATAAAACGCCTGATGAAATTAAAGAAATAAATAAAAAGAAATCAACTAAACTACATTATGCTAAATTATGGAATAATGTAAATTTTGATGATCTAGGTATTATATATCTATTACATATTAGTAATGATTTATATAAAATAGGAGTTACAACAAAAACATTAAATGTGCGATATTCAAAAAGCATAATAGAATCTATTAATGTATTATTAGTAATGAAATCAACAATTAGTCATTGTTTTTATACAGAACAATTAATAAAAAACAAATTCACTAAATTTATTATTGATAAATCAGAATCAATTGACAATTTTGGATGGACTGAAACATTTAGGATTGATGATATAAATATTATTATAAATAAAATAAAAGAATATCAACAAGATGAAACAACTACACTTGAAGAATTCACTACAATTTTTAAAAAAGGATAACCAATGACAGACAATGAAATAGAAGAAATAATTCAAGAAAAAGGTTTAAATAAACCTAGACTAACGCCAGAAATGATAGCAGATGTAATCGTATCAGAACAATATCATGTATTTGAAAATACAAGTTTAACAGTTTGTTGTTTAACTTTAAAAAATGGCTTTGCTGTAACTGGTGAAAGTTCTTGTGTACACCCTGAAAACTTTGATGCTGAACTTGGTAGAAAAATATCAAAATCAAATGCAACCGATAAAATTTGGATGTTGGAAAGTTATTTATTAAAAGAACAATTATATCAATCAACAAAATAGGAATATGAATATGCAAAGCTATAAAGATTATATCGAAGAAGGAACAAATACTAAAAAAATGATGACAATAGCATGGCATCAAGATGAATTGAAAAAATTATTTTCAAATATAAATGATGAAATTGATGAAGCTCAAAAAAAATTAGATATGTTAATAAAAAAGAAAGAGTTATTAAATAATAAAGCTAGTATTGTAGCTAAAGCAAAAAGTGCAGGAAAAACAGAACTGCCAGTATTCAAGGATTAAATTACATGAAACTATTAGCGTTTAATGGATACTTTTTATTGCCTGATGATTTTGAACTGGATTTAAATAATGCTTTATTTGACTTAACAGAATATAGAAAGAAAAAAGGATATACAGGATTAAAAACTGGCCTAGTAAAAAAAGAGATTACTACAGAAAAACAATCATGGGCTGAATTCTTAAAAGTTGTTAGAGAATCTGATAATAAATTTGTAGGTTCTCTAGGTATGTATGAAGTTGATTTTGAAAAAGGTACAACTACATTTATTGAAGAATAAAATTAGATGGTTGCAAATATAAATACAATGAATAGACAAATAATAAAAGGATTTATATATGTATAAATTTAGTGAATATGCACAACTAAATGAAGAAGAAAGAAAAAAGTTGACTGGTGGTCAATGGAAAAAATTGCGATTTGGTGGAATGATTTATGTGGATCATGATGGTAATATATTGGCTGGTGGTAATAAATCATTACATACTAAAATAAATTCTATCAAGAAAGGTTTATGGCAAGCACATCCAGAAAAAGTTGAAATAGATGAAATTATTCTTAAGAAAACATCAGACATTACACAGTTAGTTTTAAATGACAATTTAACTGAATTAAGGCGGGATTATCCAACAATTTCAGAAAATGTATTAAAGGTATCAGAAGAAAGGCAAAAGTTGTTAGACAATATAAATTCTTCTGATATGCCGCCTTGGGCAAAGAAAAATGAAATAGCAAAAGCAGAAAGAGAATTTGCAAGAAAAATGGGGTGGCTTGCTAGAGCTGATTCTTATAATGATATTGCAAATGAACTAAATAAAGGAGTGAGTGATATTTCAGTTGTTGTAAAAAATGAATTAGGTGATTCTGCAAATGAAAAAATAAAAGAATTAATGATTGGTATGAATAATTCAATTAACCTTCCAGCAACCGATACCCAAGAAAATAATTGGGTCCAGAACAATTTGAGTAATAAAGTATTAACAATGGTGAAAGAAATGCTCAAAGAAAATCCAATGTCTGATATAGACGATAACCCATATATGGTTAAGTAACATGAAAACATTTAGAGAATATTTACAAGAATCTGGTTCAATTGGGCAGTATGTGTATCATGCAACTGATAAAGAAAATCTTGAATCTATAAAGCGTGTTGGTCTGTATAGAAGTGAAGATCGAACATCAGGGCAGTCGGATAAATATTTTAATGTTTCCACAACTGAAGCCGATTCTGAAAAGTGGGCAAAAGCATTAAAGAAAGATGTTCAATTAAGATTTAAAGCAACAAAAGATACCAAAGAAGGTACATATAGTACCACTAGGAATCATTACGCAAATGTAAAGCCTTTTGATCTTGAAATAAAAACTAATGATGGTTGGGTGCCTTTGATAGAAGATAAAATACGACAACCAAGAAGTTGGTTTGAACTTGGTGACTTAGTAAATCAATATATGCCACCAAATACCAACTTTTTTAAGCCTAAGCCAGACGAACTAAAGATTGTTGCTACTAGACTTGGAATATCAGTTAAAGACGCTTCACGAGCAAAAACCGCTTATGATAGTAATGATTTTAGTATGGTAAAAGATTCAAAAGTCCCAACAATTAATGGAACATTATCAGGAAAATAAAGGATTCACTTTATATAAATACCTAGAGAATAAATTTAAAAGGAGAAAGATATGACGACTATATTAGAAACAGTAGCCCAAGTAGTTACAAATAATCCATTAGTGGCTTTATTAAAAAACAAAACTTTATCAAACCCAGATACTTGGAAAAAAATACAAAACTTAGTAAATTTATTATCAGGAACAGCTCCATTTTTAGCGTTTATGTTCCCACAGTTTGCTACTCTTTTAACGCCTGCATTTTTAATGCAATTAGGTGTTGCAGTAGCCGCTATGAACGCATATTTCACAACAGCAACAACAACTAAAATCGGTTTATAATAATTCACAACTAAAATAAGGAAATTACATGTTAGCACGTTTAGAGAAAGTAAAATCAGAATTATCTAATGATAAAGCAATGTTGTATGATAGCGTTTTAACTTATGTTGAAACAGGGGAACATTTATTGTCTGATGAAGATTTAGAATCATTGGTCGCTTATATTTACACTAAAGAAGAAATAATTTCTTTATTTGAGTATTATTATCATGAAGTTTGTGGTGATTTATTAAAAGATTTAGAAGAAGAAGTTGATTTTGATGATGCAGATTTTGATGTTGAATAAATAACATAACATAACAATGGGTGTATCCTGAGTTATGGATATACCCTTTTTTATTATATTAATTTTCATAGTGAATATAATAAAAAAATAATAAAGGAATATCTTAATGGAATATAAACAAACAGAGTTTTTTGATTTAGTAGATATTGCTATTAGATTAAATAAACAAAATAGAAAAGATGAATATAAACATATATTAACAATTAAACAGTATTTTGTTGAATTTTGTAGTTTACGTATTAGTGTTGGTCGCCAAGTTGGTTCAACTTCTTATATAAAAGCACATTCAAATAAAAATAGTATTATTATTTCTGATAAATTAATAAGAAGATGTGATTATAAACAATGTGAATATGCTCATTTTCTATCATTTAATGATTTTAATACATCGTTAGGTATAAAATTACGAGGGTATAGTATGGATAATATAGATACAGTTTATATTGATAATGCGTATTTTATGTCAAAGCAACAAATTGAAAACATGTATGAAGTAATGACAATTTGTTATAAAAGCAAAGATATTACTTTTGTATTTCTAGGGTAATATTGTGAACAAATTTACTGAAGAATTCGATGTATCTGATTGGGAAATAGAAACTCCAGATGGTTGGAAAGATATTAAAAAATCATTCAAAACTATTCCATTTATTGTTTATGATATTGAATTAGATGATGGTAAAAAAATAAGTTGTGCAGATGAACATATATTAATTGATGAAAACAATAATGAAGTTTATACAAAAGATTTATTGGTAAATCAATCCATTTTAGTTAGAGATGGCACAGCAAAAGTAATTTCAATAAATAAAACAGACAAACAAGAAGAAATGTTTGATATTGAAATTGATTCAGATAATCATCTTTATTATAGTAATGATATTGTTAGTCATAATACCACAACTACAGCGGCCTATATTTTATATGAATTGATATTCAATCCTAATCCTGTTTTTGCTGCTGTATTAGCTAATAAAGGTTCAACAGCAAATGAAATTCTTGGTCGCATAAAAAGTATGTTCGAAGAATTGCCTTGGTTTTTAAAACCTGGTGTGGTCGAATGGAATAAAACCACAATTGAACTAGGTAATGGTTCTAGGATATTAGCTGCCGCAACATCATCAAGTTCTATCAGAGGAAAAAGTATTTCTCTTTTATACCTAGACGAATTAGGTCATATTGATAATGATATAGAATTCTATGAAAGCACATACCCTGTAATTTCTTCAGGTAAAAAAACAAAAGTTATTATTTCATCTACTCCAAAAGGCATGAATCTATTTTATAAACTTTGGTCTGATGCTATCAATAAATTAAATGGTTTCGTGCCAATGAAATTCCTTTGGAATTCACATCCTCATAGAGATGAAAAGTGGAAAATAGAGACAAAACGTAACGTTTCCACTAGAGCCTGGGATCAAGAATTCGAAAGTTTATCGTTTGAAACAAGTCTAAATATAGATAACAAACAAATAACAATAGGTGAATTATATGATAATCTTAGCTAGAGGTCAAGCAATTTGTTATATCCACATTGATTCATTGGGATATTTTTATAATCATGAAAAAGATAAAACATAAAAATACTAAATACATTAAGCGAGAATATGTATTAAATACTAATAAAAAAATATTAACGCCACTTGGGTATGAATCTTTTTATGGCGTTAATAAAATTCTTTTTGATAAATATATCAAGATTGAATTCTCGAATGGCATAGAAATAAAGTGTTCAGTTGATCATCCATTTTTTACTGCTAGAGGTATTATAAAAGCTAGACATCTAAAAAAAGATGATTATATCGAAACCCAAGATGAATTGGGTTGTTTCATTGTTAAGAAAAGAACAATAAGAAAACCAATTTTTTTATATGACATTATTAATAGTGGCATTACAAATACATATTTCACTAATGGGATTTTATCACATAATTGTGAATTTTTTGGTTCATCAGGAACATTAATATCTGGCCCTAAATTACAAGTATTAATTTTTAGAGAGCCATTAGAAGTAAGAAAAGATAGTTTTAAAATATATGCTTTGCCAGAAGCTGGTCGAAGTTATGTTGCAAGTGTAGATACAAGTGAAGGGATGGGGAAAGATTATTCTGCTATATCAGTTATTGATGTTACAGAATTACCTTATAAACAAGTAGCGGTATATAGACGAAATGATTTAATACCAATGATATACGCAGATGAAGTATATCATGTATGTAAATTATATAATGATGCTTTTTGTGTAGTTGAAAATAATGCAGTAGGCGCGATTGTTGCAAACATTTTATTTTATGAATATGAATACGATAATATGCTTCAATCAGGAAGTAAAAATGGAGAAACAATTGTAAATTCAAAGGGTGTTGGTCTAAGACAATCAAGTAAAACAAAATCAATTGGGTGTGCCACATTAAAAACATTAATAGAAAGTGATTCATTGTTAATAATGGATTTTGAAACTATTAATGAATTAAGTAGTTTTATCAAAAAAGGCACATCTTATGAAGCAGAAAAAAATAAAACTGATGATATTGTAATGACATTAGTCATGTTTGCTTGGCTTACTACTCAAGCATATTTTGAAGATTATACGGATACGGATATAAAAGGCGCAATAAGAGCAAACTATGCAAAAATGGACGAATATAATTCATTGATATTTGGTTATCTAAATAATGGTATAGAAGATGAAGAAATAGATTTATCAATGATTAAATAATATAAATATAGTTACACATAATAAAAGGAGTTAATACATGGCTACAAATCTTTTAAGCCCTGGGACAGAAATAAGAGAAATAGATTTATCTGAAGTCAATCAGCAAGAACCAATTACTGCTGGTGCATTCGTTGGACAATTTACTTGGGGGCCTGTTGGCGTTCCAACTAGAATCTTCAATGAAGACGAATTAGAATCTTTCTTCGGCCCACCAACAAACGGAAAATTTAATACAGTGGATAACAGAATTGACTGGTATTCAGCTTCAAACTTTTTAAATTATTCTAAAAACTTAAAAATCGTTAGAGAAATTGCTGCTAGTGGACATTGTTCAAACTCAGTTGCAAATTATTCTGGCACAAAAATCGTTGTTAAAAACCAAGCTGATTTTATCACTAAATTTAATGATGGTGCTACTACTCCAGATTACAACAATGTTGAATTTGTTGCTAGATACCCTGGTAAACGTGGAAATAGCTTACGTGTAAGTTTAGCTGACTTCAATACATTTGATAGTTGGGAATATAAAAAGTATTTTACAAATAAGCCTGGTACAAGTGCTTACGCTAAATCACGCGGCGTAGAAAATGATGAAGTTCATGTAATCGTAATTGATGAAGAAGGCTTATTCAACAAATCAAAAACTAAAGGTTATATCTTAGAAAAATATTCATTTAAATCAAAAGCTATTGATGCTATTGATTCACAAAATAAATTATTATTCTTTGGTACTGTAATAAATAACGAATCTCAATACGTTAGATATTTCTCACAACCAAACGTGTCTTATTTTTCAAACTCTGATCGTATTACTAATGTTTTCTTGATTGCTGATGCAGCTCAAACAAATTCACAAAATGAATATTTTGATTCTAATCGTGTTTGGGTCGATGTTGACAATACTGGAACAAATGGTTCAGGTTTAGAAGTTGTCCCTGTATTTGGACAAGCATCTTCTAAAATTCTTGATTTAGATACTATTACTGCTGGTTCAGGTTATAGCGCATCAGATACAATCGTTTTCAAAAATGGTGTAACAACTTTAGATACTGTAGGTGAATTGATTGTTGATGGTTCAGGTGGTATTACAGGTGTTGTTATAAAAAGTTATGGAACATTACCAGCAGTAGCTACAGCTATTACTACAGTAATTACTGGCACTGGCGTTACAGAAAAAGCCGATGTTAAATTCATAAATCAACCTGCAAATGCAACAATTATCTTAGGTGGCCGTACTGCTACAGTTGGTTTAGCTGGTGCAACTGATGTTGAAATTGCAACTGCATTTAGAACTGGAACTTCAAGCACTAATGTAACAATCAGCGGAACATTAACTGATTGGACTGCTGGTGCTGGTCAAGATTCAACTAGAGTATTATTCACTTCTACAACTCCAAACGCTCCAGTTACTAACTTAGTTAAAACTGGTACTGGTACAATTGGTGGCATTACTACTACTCAAGGTACTGCTGGTGGTGGAACATTAGGTGAAGTTTCAGGAACAGTAGTTTCTGGTGATAACAAAATCGTTGGTTTTAATATCACTAATTACGGAAAAGGATACACTAGCGCACCAACAATCACTGTTAATTCAAATGAAGGCCATACTACAGAAGTTACTGGTATTGTTCATTTAGAAAGCAAAAACTACAGTATTAGACGTTTAGTTATTTCTAATGCAGGAACAAATTACAGAGAAGGTGATGTTATTGTTATTGGTAATCCTTCAAATGGCGTTCCAGCAACTGCTTATGTAAATAGTGTTGGCCCATCAGGTGATATTTTAAGTGTTAAGATTGCAAATCCTGGTTCTGGTTATGTTACAGTCCCAAGTGTTTCAGTACAAAGAACAGGTGCAGGAACAGTTGCAGTTATTACCGCTCAATTAACAACAACAAATATCAATGAATCTTCATTTGGTACTGATGATTGGGGTAATCAAGCAAGATATATCGGCCTTGATGGAAACGAAAAACCAAGTAAATTTAAAAGATTATTAAAACAATATGACGTTAGATTAACTAATGGACGTGATGACTTTATCACTGATCGTTTAACAACTAATGACTTGATAATTGGTTGGGATAGATTAAAAGACGCAAGTATTGATGATTCAAGTTTATTGTTCTTAGGTGATGCTACTGCTGAATTAGCGAATCATGTTGTTGATAATATCGCTGGGTTTAGAAAAGATTGTGTAGTGTTTATTAGTCCACCATTAAGTACAGTTCTTGATAAAGATCAAGCTGATGCTAGAGTTGCGATTGTAAATTTCAGAAACTTACTTGGTACTTCAAGCTATGCGTTCATGGATTCAGGTTGGAAATTACAAAGAGATAAGTATAACAATACTTACATTTGGGTCCCATTGAATGCTGATATGGCAGGTTTAGCGGCTAGAGTTGACCAAACACACGAAGCATGGTATTCATTTGCTGGTGTTGATAAAGGACAAATATTGAATGTTGTTAGTTTAGCATTTAACCCTGATCAAGATTCTCGTGATTTGTTATATCAAAATAATATCAATCCTGTTATTTCTGTAAAAGGTGAAGGTACTTATTTGTTTGGTGATTTAACAATGCAAGTAAAAGACAGTGCATTTAAATCAATCAACGTTAGAAGATTGTTCTTGGAATTAGAAAAAACAATTAAAATTTCATCAAAACAACAAACTTTTGAGTTTAATGATATTTTCACACGTACTCGTTTTATTTCATTCAACGAACCTTACTTACGTTCAGTACAAGGTAGACGTGGTGTTTATTCATACAAGATTGTTTGTGATGAAAGCAACAATACACCAGATGTAATTGATCGCGGTGAGTTCATTGGTAGCATTTATGTTGAACCAGCACGTAGCATCAATTTTATCACTTTAAACTTTATTGCCACAAGAACTGGTAATGTAGGTTTAACTGAAATTGAATCAATATCATAAGGAGATAACAAATGGCAGTTAATTTAGGAATTAATGATTTCCTTTCAAACTTTAAGGGTGGTGCTAGACCGAATTTATATGCGGTCGTATTATCATTCCCAACAGGTTTGGGGTTAAATCTTGTAGACAAAAGTCAAAAATTGGCTTATATGTGTAAAGCGGCAAGTATCCCAGCATCAACTATGGGAAAAGCTGAAGTTTCTTTCATGGGTAGAAAAGTAAAAGTTGCTGGTGATAAAGATTATGATGATTGGGATATTACTGTAGTTAATGATGTATCATTCGATTTAAGAAGTGTGTTTGAACAATGGCACGAAAAAATCAATGGTAACATTACTAATAGAGCAAATACTTTAGCTGTAAATCCATCAAATTATTATGCAACTGCTGATGTTTATCAGTTGAATAAAGATGGTAATACATTAGCTCACTACAAAATCGAAGGTATGTTCCCTACATCAGTAGCGGCAATTGAATTAGGTTTTGAAACAGTTGATACTATCGAAGAATTTGCAGTTACATTTAGTGTTAATCAGTGGGCAAGAATTGGTATTACCAATTTGAGCGAAGTTAATTCAGAGTTATCTGCATTAATAGCGAACACTAAAATATTTTAATCGAAGTAGTTAGTTAGACATATTTGGGGAATTTTTATATTCCCCATTTTTTAATATATTTCAAAAAGTGTATTAAAAAATGTATAAATATGTTTTTTATAAATTAAGGAATAACATGGAATTTTTTGGTATATCTTTTGGGAAAGATAAAGAAAAAGAAGATAAAAAAGCAAAAAGAAATGAACCTATATTAAAAGCATTTGAAATAGAAGACAGTCATTCTACTGATATTGTATCTTATGGTAATGGGGGAATTATATCTTATGATTATAATTCAATCAATGTACCCGCTAATGAAGTTGAATTAATAGATACGTATCGTTCATTAGCTAAATATGCAGAAGTAGATTTAGCAATTCAAGAAATACAAAATGAATTTTTAGTATACGATGTTCCTGATAAAAAATCAATAGAATTAGATTTTTTATCAACATCAAAAATTTCTGATAATTTAAAAACTAAAATACAAGACGAATATAATAATGTTTATTCGATATTAGATTTTGCCAATGAAGGTAATCAATTATTTTATGATTGGTATGTAGACGGAAAATTATTTTTACACAAGATAATTGATGACGAAAATCCAAAAAACGGCATACAAAAAATAATTAAAATTGACCCTTGTAAAATCAAGAAAATTAGAGTTATTCCACAAAAAGATAGAGCTGGTATAACCGATATAAATAAAATACTAGAATATTATATATATGTGCCAAGTGTTGATAATATTTTTAGAGCTAATGAAACCGAAATTGGTAATGGCTTAAGAATTAATGCTGAAGCAATCACGTATGTAGATAGTAATATTTTTGACAAAAAGTTAAAAATGGTGTTAGGTGATTTAAATAAAGTAATTATTCCATACAACAATTTAAGATTGATGGAAGAAAGTTTATTAATATATCGTGTTGCTAGGGCCCCTGAACGTAGAGTTATATATGTTGACGTTGGTAACTTACCAAAACAAACTGCTGAACAATACATTCAGAATTTAATGAATAGGTTTAAAAACAAACTGGTTTATGATTCAAAAACAGGTTCTATTTTAGATAGAAAAAATGTTTTGTCTATGGTTGAAGATTATTGGTTGCCTCGCCGTGATGGTAAAGGAACTGAAATTGATACATTAGAAGGTGGTCAAAACTTAGGTGTTACTGAAGACGTTGAATATTTCAGAAATATTTTTTATAAAACATTAAACGTACCATTTAGTAGATTTTCAATTGATCAAACTAGCTCTTTTGTTTTTGGTCGCTCTGCTGAAATTGCAAGGGATGAATTTAGATTCAAAAAATTTATAAATAAAAAGAGACAACAATTTATTAAGATTTTCTTTGATATTTTACGTACTCAATTAATACTAAAATCTATTGTTACTGAAGATGAATGGGAAACATATTCAAGGGATATACAATGGATTTTCACAGAAGATAATAATTACATTCAATATAAAGAAACTGAATTATTAAATTCAAGATTAGAAACTTTAGCCGCTATTGATCCTTTTGTTGGTAAATATGTCGATAAAGATTACGTATTAAAAACAATATTCAGATTTACTGATGAACAAATTAAAAAAATGAAAATCACTACACCAGAATAGGATGCTAAATTATTAGCTGATATGGCGGCAGGACAAGGATTTTAAATTTTATAAATAACTTAAAAGAAGAGGGAATTATGACAAAATATATAGATTCATTAAAAAATGATGATACTACTGAATTTCAGAAATTGGTTGAACAAAAGATTAATACTATTTTCCATAAATTAATGGAAAGTATTGAAATTGAATCAGAAACAGCCGAAGAAATTGTATGTATCAATGATATAAACATTAATGCAGAAGGGTTAGGTGCAACTGAAGTTACCTATAAAGAAGGTATCATGAGTGTGTATTTCACTAATAAAGAAGGTGCAATTTCTTTTGCTACCTATTTAGATAATAATGATAATGTAGAAACTTATGAATTCAATATTTTACACGATGAAGAAGACACATTAGATATAGCTGAAATTGACATTGAAGATATTACTGATGATCTTGGTTATGAGTTCGAATTTATTGTTGAAATTGACTCAGAAATAGTAAATTATTCTGATGATTTTATGAGTGATATGGACTATGACGAATTGACTGAAAGTAAACGTGTTGTTAAATTGAATGAATTAACATTTAGAAAAGCAATTAATGCTTTAGGTCATATTAGAAAAAAAGCAGTTTGTGGCCCTGGTCAAAAATTCAAAAATGGACATTGTGTAGCTATGAAATCTGCTGAAAAACAAGCTCGTAAAAAAGCTGGTATACATGCGGCAAAACAAAGACGTGGCTTAATGGCAAAAATTGCTAAAAAAGTTGCTCGTGCATCAATGTTCAGAAAACAAAAATTAGGATAATAATATGCAGTATTTAGCTGAATCGGTAAATGAAATTCGGCTTTTAACTGAAGAAGCCACGGACGGTAAACCTAAAAAATATTACATTGAAGGGATATATCTACAATCAGAACTTGTTAATAACAATGGTCGTAGATACCCAAAAGAAATAATGAAACGTGAAGTTGAAAAATATATTAATGAAAAAATCAATAAAAATCGCGCCTTAGGTGAATTAGGACATCCATCAAAGCCAGAAATTAATTATGCGAAAGCTTCACACAAGATAATTTCATTAGTTGAAGATGGGAATGATTATATTGGTAAGGCAGTAATTATGAATACCCCGCGTGGTAAAATCGTTAAAGGTTTGATTGATGAAGATGTTTGTTTAGGTGTGTCATCAAGGGCACTTGGTTCAGTAAAACAACAATCAAATGGTGTTAATATAGTATGTGAAGATTTTATGTTGATTACCCCTGCTGATATTGTTTATGACCCATCGGCACCAGATGCTTTTGTTACTAGCTTAATGGAAAATAAAGAATGGGTGTGGCAAAATGGTATCTTAGTAGAGCATGAAAAACAAATCAAAGATGATATAAATAAAGAAACAAAACGTGGATTAAACGAAAAGAAACTATTAGAAATATTTAACAATATTCTAAATAAATACTATTAAGGGAGTAAAAATGAACTTGGACGAATTAGAAATTACCGACGAACTTGCAAAGCAGTTGGAAGAAAGTATTGCAGAATTATTAAAACAACGTGAATCTAAGTTATTAGAAAGTGTTGACGCAGTAATTGCTGAAAAATTGACTCCACAAATGCAAGTAAAATTTATGGCACTTGTTGAAGAAAAAGAATCTGAAATGAAAGCTAAATTATCAGCTCAATTAAAGTCTTTACAAGAATCACACAAAAAAGAATTACAAAAATTAACTGAAGAAAAAGATTCTGAAATTGAAAAATTAAATGAAAGTATTTCTGCTTATAGTGAATATGTAATTAATGAACATGAAGAAGAAATTAATGA
The DNA here is from genome assembly GCA_041662185.1 of Bacteroidales bacterium. Lineage (GTDB taxonomy): Bacteria > Bacteroidota > Bacteroidia > Bacteroidales > P3 > UBA10566. The sequence continues at coordinate 234,263 of JBAZSY010000001.1, read as the reverse complement.
ACTTAAAGAATCTGCTGATGCTTATGGCCAGTATGTTCTTGAAGAATCAACTAAAAAAATTGATACTTATTTAGATTATGTTGTTGAAAGTTTTGTAAAAGATAATCAAGAAAAATTAGTTGAAAATAGTGAATATATCAAGATGAAACGTATATTCGAAGGATTTAAACAAACTTTTAGTGGTGCATCTTATGAATTAGATGGTAGCCCATTGTTAGACGAAATGAAATCTAAACTTGAAGAAAATTCTGAAATGTACAATAAACTAAATAATGATTATGTACAATTAAAAACTAATTATGATAAAGTAAAACGTAAACTTGTACAAGAAGAAGTTTTAGATAAGTATAGCCTATCTATTGCACAAAAAGAACGTATCGCAACTTTAGCTGAAAAAGTAAACTTTGAAACTATCGGTGAATTCGAAACTGGATTAACATTAATTATTGAAGAAGTTACTGCAACAAAAGAAAAAAATAAATCGGTTGAAAACCAAGTTGCTACAATGTTAATCAATGAAAATGTTAATGTTAGAGAAACCCAACCAGTTAATAATGATGATATTATGCAAAGATATATTGAAGAATGTAATAGATTACCATCATACAAATACACAAATAGTTAATATATAAATATATAAATAGTTAATATATAAATATATAAATATAATACGGAAAATTAAAAAAGGAGTTTTAAATGCAAATTCAAGATGCAAATCGTAACCAACATTTGTTGGTTGAAAAATGGAAGGGAATTATCGATAATGATGATAAATTCGCGCCGATTACTGATATTCATAAAAGAAGAATCACTGCTCAATTGTTAGAAAACCAAGATACTTATTTAAGAGAAGTAACTGCAAGTGGTAACATGACTAATGCTGGTGGTACAAACCCTGGTACTTTTGACCCAGTTATGATTCCATTAGTACGTAGAATGGCTCCAAAATTAATCGCTTATGATATTTGTGGCGTTCAAGCTATGAATATGCCTACTGGTTTAATTTTCGCTATGCGTTCAACTTATCAAGATAATACTATACCAGGCTTACAAACTGAAGCACAATTTAATGAAGCAAATACTAAATGGTCAGGTACAAACTCTGATGGTTCAGCACCAGGCGGTAAATTTACAGCAAATACTGTACCAGGAACAACTGTACAACCAGCAAATACTTATCCAGTATATGATGGCGCAGGTGCGATTTTAGGTTGGGTTGAAACTAATGGTGCAGGTGAATTCCCATTATTACCAACTGATGTAACTGGAACAGCTGGTTCTGCTGATATTGATTCAACATTTAGTTATGGTTCAGCTATGACTACTGCTCAGGGTGAAACTGAGACTTGGAACTCAATGTCAATGAGAATTGAAAAAACATTGGTTGAAGCAAAAACTCGTCAATTAAAAGCAGAATATAGCTTAGAATTAGCACAAGATATGCGTTCAGTTCATGGTTTAGACGCAGAAATCGAATTAACTAATATCTTATCTACTGAAATCATCGCTGAAATCAATAGAGAAATCGTTAGAAAAATCTACATGACTGCTAAAATCGGTGTTCAATGGACTACTGGTATTGCTCATACATCAGGTACTGGTTCTGCTGGTATTCTTGATTTACAACAAGATACAGATGGCCGTTGGTCAGTTGAACGTTATAAAGGTTTAATGTTTGCTATCGAAAGAGATGCTAACGTTATTGCTCGTGAAACAAAACGTGGTAAAGGTAACATCCTTATATGTGGTGCTGACGTAGCTTCTGCATTAATGATGGTAGGTTTGTTAGGTAACTATTCACCAAACTTACAATCTTTAACTGATTTGGTTGTTGACGTAACTGGAACAACTTATGCTGGTATGATTAATGGTCGTTATAAAGTTTATGTTGACCCTTATATGCAAGCTAACGCTTATGTTGTTGGTTATAAAGGCGACAACGCCTATGACGCAGGTTTCTTCTACTGCCCATACGTGCCTTTACAACAATTTAAAGCTACTGATCCACAGAATTTCCAACCACAAATTGGTTTCAAAACTCGTTATGGTATCGTAAGTAACCCATTCACTACTTTGGGCGATCATAGCAACGTTTATTACAGAAAAGCAATCGTTAAAAACTTAATGTAATATTAAGATAATATCTTATAATAAAAAGGGACTCAAAAAGTCCCTTTTTAATTGCTTTATTTTTTTGTCCAATACCAAAAAGATTCAACAAATTTTTCAATTCCAGTAGTTGTCACTGGTGAACTAGCATATAACGTGCCAGTTGTAGCATCTTCATAACGAAGCCGATTCTTTTTCTGATATATTTTCAGACCTAAGTTCTTTCCTTTTGAACTAATGACTACATTGTTTTCATCAATAGTGGCGTTGTATTGTTGCAATGCTTCTTTAATCATCATTAAATCCTCAATTTTTTAAGAAAAATTCTTTTATTAAATCTTCATAGTCAAATGAATCAGGGTATTTACCATACCCAACATACTTGAATAACTTTTTTAATGAACCTACGGTTTTAAACGTTTTTCTTAAAAGAGTTTCAATTTCATCTTTTGATTTGCCTTGAATTGATTTGAAAAATTCATCAAACAATTTTATTCTTTCATCGTAGTTCATCATAACGCCTCAAAATCAGTAGAATAACCCGAAACAAGTTATATTCTACTCTAATTTTAAAAGATGTAAAGATTTTATTTTTTTAAAAAAGGCGCAATTTCAAATGAACGTTCTTTAAACCTTTTTAAAAGTTCTTCTTTTTCAATTACATATTCATTTTCAAGAGAAATTAATTTATTTCTAATTTCTATTCCTTCAGCATCATTCAAGATTATGATGGGTTTAAAAATCATACCATCCATACCTTTTATTGATACATAACCACCATCTTTAATCTTTTCTACAACTCCACCTAACGTATAAGGAAAACGATCATAACCCCAAAAAGCATACATATTCTTCACCTGTTAATTGTATTGTATATTGGTACTACTGTGATAAAATTATAAATATTATTTTCACAATCTATCGTACCAACAGGACTAAATCTTATTTCAACTTGATAATTCATCAAATCCAATAAAAGTTTACCTGAAAATAAATTATCAAGTATTCTAATCTCGGCATACCAAGAATATTCATCTGTCCACATGTACAATATTTCATGAGAAATATTTTTTATATCTATCCAAGAATCAAAGTGTGGAAATTTATTTATAATAATTGGTGCAAGTCTAGGATACGACAATTTGTTAATGGCTTTATCAACCATATCTTGTGTGAAGACTTGTTTAAATTGTTTTTGATTGTCCCAGTCTAGGATTTTGTATATCTTTTTCAAAATGATACCTTAGTTGCGATTACTGGAGCATATAAAATAATACCTAATTCATCAGCATCATTAATAAAAAGCATTTGAGCTTCACTTTCATTTGAAGCCCAAATATAAGATGTAATGTCATCGTGGGTTACTGAATATCTGTTCATATTAAAATTTCAAGATTTGATTGTAGATAACGCTGATAAGAAAACCTAAAAAGGCAAAGATTGTAGCATCAAATAAAGTAAAAGTTTCCATGATAACACCTCAAAATTAGTAGAAGAACCCGAAACAAGTTATATTCTACTCTTATTTTTTAAGATGTAAAGTCTTTTTGTATTTCTTTTGGGTTATCACAGTCTATATGACATAAGTCATCCCCAAATAATATTTCTGGTTGAAATCTACTTTTAAATAATACAGGAAATACGTATCTCATATCATCATAGCAATCCCAACCAGTAAAGTATTCACCTAGTTGAAAACATTCTTTGCATACTTTACATATTGACATAAATTAAAATGGAATTGAATCTCTACCTTGTTTTGTTAGTGAATAACTGTCATTAACATTCTTAACAATTAATTTTTTAGCGACTAATCTTGCTAAAATTTCTTCAAGCTGATCGAATTTGATATATTGTCTTTTCTTAGCAAGTTCAAATGCTTTCAATCCATCAAAATCATTAATGGTATTAATCACATCAAAATCATAATCACGCGGCTTTTCAACAATATCATTTACCCCAAATAAACTTTTTGCTTCTGGTGTATTATCAATCAGTAATGATTTATATTTGTAAAACCGTGGCTCAAATGTAATTTTATCAGTTTCTTCATAGGCCGCTGTATCAAACCATTTTACTTTACCTTTTTTCACATCCAACATAAACAAGTTTGTTCCTTTGTTGGTGTAATATCTCAATACATTTTTTGTTGGAACATTTTGTTGTTTGAACCAAGCAATATCTTCTTTTGTAAGTTTAGTAACGATACGATCATCCATTACGCCAGTCCATTGAAAATACCCAATAATATCATCATGATATTGTGTTGGTACACCTTCAACTGAACGTGTATACTTTTGTGATTCTGGACGAATCATTGTATTTTTTGGTAATTCAACACTTTCATTTAGTGCTTGAAATTCTTGGAAAGTTTTCATGTTTATTCCTTAGTAAAATAACATATTTATTATTATACTTTATTATTTTAATTAGTCAACCAATACAATAAATATTTTTTTGCTTTGGCAAGTGTTTTTTCATTGATATTAATTAAAAATTCACCATCTTCTTCAACAACATAATACCAATGTTGTTGGTCAAAAGTCAATGTGTACTTTTTACCCTCGAACTTCATATTACCATCTTTTGCTTTAGATGCTAGTTTTCTTGCTGTATCTAATGCGCCTGAATATATGTCTGCTTCTGTTAAAAATTCTTGGTACGTCTTCATCAATTATCCTATATTTAAATAGAAATATTTATAATAAATCCTTTTTACCAATAACAATTGCATTTTTTATATTGTGTGATAATACACTTCCACCAACGCCATCTAAATGAGTTATTACATAATGCGAACCACAAATTCTTAAATTAGTCGGAAATCTTTTATAAAGATAGTTACTAAATTCTTTATAGGTAATATCCAACGAACGTTTGAAAGGTAAACGTTTTATTACAGGATGTGGGTCAGATTCCCAAATAATAGCAGTAGGCACATTTATTATTTCGACAATTAGTGCGTATCTTGGTTTAAATAAGTCTTTGATTTTTATATCTCTTAATTCCATATAATATTTCCTGTTTGTGTGAAATACACTAATGATGTTACGAAAATTCCAAATGGAATTGTGTATTTTAGGGTATATAGTGGTGCGTCTACATGAGCAGTTAATAACAAACCAACAAAAGAACCAATTACGGTAACTGCAATAAATGGCATGATGCCCGATAAATCTAAAATCATAATATTATGTCCAAATTATTATGCCATTCATCGTCAAATGAATTAGCCAACTAAAGAAAATTCCAGATGGAATTGTATATTTCCAAACTTTGTTACCTGCACCAAAAAAGAATAATGCAGTAAAAAGGGTACCCATAAGGACACCCACAATTGTAACAGCACAAAAAGCCAAAAAACCAGAAATGTGTATTGTAATCATAACAAATATTTCAACACACTTGCCCAATCAGGAAATTGTTCAGTATCAAAATGAATCAATTCACCTTCAAACTCACCAGCACCGTTCTTTAACCGATCATCAATCAAATAGTCGCCTTTGTTCAGTTGTTTATTGTGACTCAAAATCAATCTTTTATAAGCATTGGCGCCTAAATACTTCTTAACCCATTCCAACTTATCACACCAGGCACTTGGGTTTTCCCAAGTAGCAGTAGATAAAATGTAAACTTCATACTTTTCAGCTAAAAGGTTAAAAGCATCAATCGCACCATCTACTGGTTTCATCAGGCCGAAAATTCCTGGTACTTCATCTAAATCATCTTTGTATTGTTCTTTCAGTTCAGGGCTTAATTGGTCAATTCCGCTTTGGAAATCAACCAACACATTGTCCATATCAAAATAAAGTATTTTTTTCATCTTTTTTAGTTCAGTTAAAAATCAAGTTCGAGATTAGTATAATAATATTTGTTTGCCTTGTCAACTCTTTTTTTATATTAAATGTTTTAATGAATGATCAACAGCACGATTAACACCAAAAGCATTTTTTGCATCGGGTGTATTATCAATAACTAATAATTTATATTTGTACCATCTTGGTTCAAATGTAATTTTATCAGTATCTTCATAGGTTTTGTTGTCGAAAAACTTAACCTTGCCGTTCTTCACATCCAACATTAATAAGCTAGTGATATTATTATTTGAATAATATCTATACACATTAGTAGTTGGGAAATTTTGAGATTTAAACCACTCTTTATCAACAGGCTCTAACAATGTTATTGTTCTACCATCTTGAACACCTTTGTATTCAAAATAACCAGCTATTTCAGCTTTGTTTTTAGCTGATAATGAAGTACCACTGGTTCGGCCTTCATCTTCTGTTCTTATTCTTGTATTTTTGGGTAATGCCCATTCTTCTTCATTTAATTGTGTGAATTCTTTAAAAGCTAACATATATAATTCCTTGTGAGTTGTTAATAATTCTATTTATATTCTATTAAATAACCAAGAATGTGTCAAATCCCGTGTGTATAATTTTTGTACTGTTTTTGGCAATTTTGACCAAGTGTCTTCATGACAAGTTTCAACAGGTCTAAATGGAATAGACATTTTTGCTCTAGCAGCAGATGGAAGAAACCCTTCACTTATTAATTCTTTTTTTGACATTTTCATAATATTAGCTCCAAAAATTAAGTTCAAGATAAGTATAAGGAAATCTTATTAGGTTGTCAAATATTGTTTTCTGAGTTCAGCTTCTTTTTTATCCATAGCATCATAATAATCATCATTATTAAGATGTTTCAATGTTTTATGATAATCATTCAAATAGTCTTTAATGATTTTTTCTATTCGTGCCTTGACTTTACGTTTGGCTAATACTTCATCAGTAATCGCTGGATTAAATGGTGCAGGCGGATTATTCCACTGATACATAAAATGATCTTCAAGGGCTATTCTTTCACGTATTGCTTTTATACTCATAATAAATCTTTACCATTTGGTTGATAGATAAAATCTTTGATAGTCAACTTTTTAATTTTATTTTTAGTAGACTCATACAAAGCAGTTGAAACTTCATTACCCTCTTCATCTAGTAACAAAGCAGTCCATAATCGTATGCTTTTATCATAAAAGAATTCAATATGATAATTCATAACAATACCCTCTAAAAATTAAAATATAATCAAATTATACAGAAGAATATAGTAATGTCAATTATCTTTGAATGGGCACATCAATTTAAATTTACTGTGCTTTTGGTTACGTAGTGGTTTATATTTTTCATCAATCTTTTGCCACAATTCAGCTTTCTTGTATAGCTTAGACATTTGAAATAAATCATAATATAAAAAGTTCATACTATCATAAGCATGAATATATCCAAAAGTTGCAATTTGAATACCATAATCCAAAATTCGTAAAGAATGGAATAGTGATTTTAAAGCAACATATTCATTATAATCTTTTTCAACTGTCAATTTTTTCTTACATTTAGCCCAAGCATTTGAAGCAATTGCAGAAATAGAACGTCTTAAAACTTCTTGGTCTATTTCAATATCAGGTAAATAAAAATCGTGTTTCAAGATATTACCCGATGTTCTGTTCTGAAAGTAACTTTCCAAACAGGCAATATTACATTTTGCTACACCCTCCACAAATTCATCAAGTGTAAATGTTGAAATATTATCATCAGGTATGTTTATTTTTTCTTTTGTAATAAAAACATAATCGTCGTCTGAATTGGCATGGTTTGTGCCATAGACTTGTGAACCATAACGGTAAATATGAGTAATGTTATTATTATCAATATAATTTTCAATCACGGTAAAAACTCCAACTTGTGTAAACTAATTCAGGACTATTCCAATAAGGTTTATATGGTTTACCAGTTATTACTGATATTTTTCTACCAACATCTTTTTTAGTAAAGGTATAAGAATTTGTACCTTCTTTTAAATAATTTTGTCTACTGACACCAACATCATCATCAGTAATTTGAAATTGTTGGTAATAACTTGTACTATCTCTACCCCAAGCATTTGATAGAGTTTTTAATTCTTTTTCATTCAAGGCTATCATAATTCACCAAAGAGTTTATTAATTCCATATTAAATTCATCAGATAACATGAAAACAGGATTATATTTTAACACAAATTTAGATTCTAGGTGAACATTTTTTATCTTTAATTCATGAGAGTTTATAATATCTAACAAGCCATAATTTCTCATACCATACGCATTTAGATATTCTTTTAAATTTGATAATTCTCTGATTGATACACAATGATACTCTAATAAAACAATATTATCTACCCCAAAATAATTACTGATGACTTGACAAAAATAATTATAGGAAAATTCTGAATATTTATTTGTGTTTCTACGAGTCATTTCTAAAAAGTCTTTTATTCTGATGACTGGTATATAGTCATTTTTTAAATTACATGATTTATCCGAATTACAGCGTTTACATAAGATTTGAAAATTTGATATGTGGTCAAAACCATTCTTATGCAACGGTATTACATGGTCAATAGTTAGTGCTATTTCGGAACTGCAATACTGACATTTATATTGATTTAACAAAACACAAATGTCAGCTAATTTTAATTTATTTTTCTTTATCCACATTATTTGACTCTAAACATTGTTGTGCTAACGCCAGATACAATTCCCAAATTGTTTGGTTGCCACCTTGCTTTTTGCTTTCTTTTTTTACATATTTTGCAAATTTCTTGGTTGCTTTTTGTAAGTCATCAGGATTATTCATCTTTATATCTTCTCAGAGTTTGATAATATTCTGGATTCACACGAATATGTTCTTGTAATAATGATAGCTTTCTGATATGAGGGCTTTCGATACCAACACCAGCAGTTTTTAAATAGTTGGCAATAACATAAAACTTGCCACCATATACTTGAACAATATCAAGCTTTAAACTATTTGCTTTAGCATCAACACACACAAATTTGCTAAAAATGTATTCCCCAATATTTTCTTCATCTTCAACATAACCATACGCAATAGGGCCACCAACATCTGCATCGAAAATGTAACCTGAAATTTCAATATTATTGAACCTTTCACGTAATGCCCAAAAACGTACATCTTTATTTGGTTTGAAATTTGACATGGCGTTTATCTCTTAAAGTTAATTTACGTATCTATTATATAATTTTCACTAAACTTGTCAACTAAATAATATCATATTTAATCAGGAGAATTATATGAATGCCGCTAATATTAAAAAAGCAGTTAAAACACTTACAAAAAAAATATTAACCAACTATAAATTATCAACTAACGCATTGAAATTAGTAACAAAAAATATTGATTATATACCAATTTCAAGATCAACTGAAATCGAATCTATGTTTTTGTTAGGTTTTGCTAACTTATATGATAGTTTGCCTTTTACGTTAAATAATGCAAAAGCTAAGGATATTATACAAAAAAAATCAGATAAGTACATCAAAATAATTTTACAAGATACAAAATTAGATTTGTCTATTTTATCTGAATTAGGGCAAAACCAAGCAGACGCACTAGGTTTATATTTTGTATATGGTAAAGACACTATGGGTGAAGAATTCAGCACACAAGCCATTAAAAATACTCGAATCTTCAAAGCATTAAAAAGACATGATTTTAGTAGTGTTTCAAAAATAATGAAAGAAACAGGTTTTAATGTGCCATCAGGAACAATTACTAATGACAATAAAGAAATCTTCAAACAAATAGAAGATTTGCGTGATGATTATTCAAAGTTGTTTGATAAGTTTGTCGATAAAACAAAATTAAAAGTTAATTTATAAGGAGGTAATTATGATTATTTGTAAGATTTTTGGTCATCATTATTCAAAGCTACAACCAAGTAGGGGTATTTGTAGTGCTGATATGTGTGATTGGTGCGGTGATGTTCAAGAAGGCATAGATTGGCGAAAATATACACCAGAAGAAAATTCTAAACTTGATAAAGGTAATGATATTTTAATAGATTTATTGAGGGCAGCTACCAGAAAAGCAAACGAGGTATAAAATGAATCAAAATTATAACTTAGCTACAAATACCAATTTTAGATTTGAAGTTACACCACCAGGGTTTGACCCAACGGATAAAATTAACTTCTTTATTCAAACAATGGATTTACCATCAATAACCGTATCGCCCGCTGAAACTGCAAACTTTCTTAGTAAAAAAATATTCGTACCTGGTGATCATATCGAATATGACGATTTGTTATTTTCTTTTTTAATATCAGAAGATTATGCAAATTATATTGCTATTTTTGATTGGTTAATTGCTTCAGCTCAACACGAAGACGAAGACCACAGAAAATATATGACTGATTGTAATTTACATGTATTAAGCAATAATAAATCCTCAAATCTAATTTTTACTTTCTATAATTGTTTTCCAACTAATATGGGTAATGTGTCTTATGATAGTAGCAGTATTGACCCAATAGCATTTACTTGTCCTGTTACATTTAAATATCAATATTTTAAAATTAAAAGAATAGCAGAATCCGTGTAATGAAAACAAAAGATATTCAAGATATGATGGAATTAGATTCAGTGATTAACCCAACTGAATTAGATACAGAAAGTTTAAAAATCCCTATGTTGCATAATAAATATTACAACATATACATTGAAGAATATAAAATTCTTAAAGCACTAGAACAGACACTTAAGAAAACAACAAAGTATAAAACAGAATATTATTTAGGCAAATGTCCTGATGAAGTTTATCAACAAAAACCATTGAACTTAAAAATATTAAAGGCTGATGTTGAAAATTATATTCAGACCGATGATGATATTATTGAAGTTAATACAAAAATAATAATACAAAAAACTAAGGTTGATTTGGTGGATGCTTTTATCAAACAAATTAACCAACGTTCTTTTAATATAAAAAATGCAATCGAATTTTTGAGATTCAAAAATGGCGGATATTAAAAATGGAAAAGGTTTCTATAACTAAAATAAACGAACTCTATGTTAGAGTCGATTCTTCTGACAGAGGCGTATTACTTGAATTATCAGAAAAATTTAGTTTCTATGTCGATGGTTACAAATATACCCCAAAATACAAACAAGGTATCTGGGATGGAAAAATAAGATTATTTGATGTAAATAAAAGAACATTTCCTTTTGGGTTATTATTTGAATTACTAAAGTTTTGTAAAGTAAATAACTATGAAATCGAATTGACTAATAAAGAAGCTTTCAGAAGAGAAAATTTTGATGACGATTTAATAGAATTTACTAACAATATAAAAAACATATCTAATAAATCTGTAGAAGGCAAATATAGTTATCAGTACGATGCTTTAAAAACCTGTATTGTTAATAACAAAGCATTGGTTCTTTCACCAACTTCTTGCCTTGATCCTGAAACAACAATCACAGTGAAATTATCCCAAGAAGCTATTGAATTCATCAAAAACCATAGAAATAATAAAGATAACTAAATCAGTAACTTACAGAAAAAGTTGATTTTTAACACACAAACACAAGGATATGTATTAATTACGTTTTTTTGTGTTTTTTGTGCGTTTTTAATCATTTAAATTCAACAACTTACAAATTCATTTTTAAGAAAATACGATGACTTCAGAATTTGATATTACATTAGAAGAATTAGAATTATTGATTGATAATAATTTTACTCCACAAATAAAAACAATCACTGACTATGAAAATATTACACATACCTATCGAAAAACCGATGAAGGCAAACAAATCTTATTTTCTGATAATACTTCAATAAAATGTTCTAATAGTCATTTAATGCTAATAGATGATTATTGGCAACAAGCAACGGATTTATATATAGGTCAATTCATAGGCAACAAAGAAATTATCAATATAACTCCAGTTGTATCACAAGAATGGATTGATTTTACAGTTGATTGTTATCACAACACCTATTTTTATAATGACATTATACATCATAATTCAGGAAAATCAAATATAATTTTTTTGATTTGTATGTTTTTACTTGAATATACTGATGTTAATATTTTAATTGTTGTACCAACAACATCATTAGTTTCTCAAATGATAGGGGATTTTGAAGATTATAATTTGACTGATATAGATATAAGAAGCCAATGTCATCCTATTATGGCGGGCCTTGATAAACAAAGTAAAAAAAGAATTACTATAGGAACTTGGCAAAGTTTATATACCCAAAATGAAGATTATTTTAAGCGGTATGGTGCTGTCTTTGTCGATGAATGTTTACATCCTGATTCTACTATTCAATTAAAAAACTCAAGAAAACCAATAAAAGATGTTCAAATTGGTGATGAAGTATTGACTTTAAATGAAAATACCAATGAATTTGAATTTAAACCCGTATTAAAAGTACATAAAAATATCAGCAAAACCACTAAAAAATATAAAATTAAACTGATAAATGGTGATGAACTTATTGTTACAGGTAATCATAAAGTGAATACAAGGCTAGGATGGAAGAGAGTGGGTGAATTATCACTGTCTGATGAACTCTTAATAAACCAATAAAGTTGTAGCTTTTATTATCTTCTTTTCTATTATAATAGAGATATGATAAAAAAATCTATTTTAATTAAAACAACAACTTAGAAAATTATGTACTCAAAAATAGAATCAATAGAGAATTATGAATATGACGAAGATGTTTATAATTTACACATTGAAGATAACCACAATTATTTTGCTAATAATATATTAGTTGCAAATTGTCACGAAGCTAAAGCCGCAAGTATTACCAGTATCATTAATAAGTTACCTGATGCAAAATTCAGATACGGGTTTACAGGAACTTTACAAGATGCAAAAACTCATGAGTTGCAATTAAAAGGTTTGTTTGGCAATGTCCATAAAACCACTACTACAAAACAATTAATGGATAATGGCACAATTACAACGTTAAAAATAGAAGCACTTGTATTAAAATATCCAAAAGAAGAATTAAAATATTTTCATAGAAACTGTAAAGATTATGATTCAGAAATAAAATTCATTACTAGCCATAAGAAAAGAAATGAATTTATCATAAAAACTGCAATGGAATTAGAAAATAATGTGATGGTTATTTTTAATTTTGTTGACATTCAAGGAAATGTCCTGTATGATATTGCAAAAAATATGGAAAAGGAATATAACAAGCAAGTCTTTTATATTCATGGTGACGTTAAGATAGAAGAACGGGAAAGAATCCGTTTATTAGTTGGCGAACATGATAATGTTGTTATTATAGCATCATCAGGTTGTTTTCGTCAAGGTATAAATATGCCTCGATTACATCATGCCATTTTTGCCCATCCATATAAAGCAAAAATCAGGACGTTACAGACAATTGGTAGGGTTTTGAGAAAAAATGCTGGAAAAGATATAGCAACAATTATTGACATTGCCGATGATTTAAGATACAATAAAATAGTGAATACCACATTTAAACATTATATTGCTAGATTAAAAATCTATGACAATGAACAGTTTAATTGTGTTTTGATTAATAAACAAATAACTGATACTTAAATAATATGGTAAACGCGGAAACAAAAGAATTCAAAATTGGAGATGTTTTTTCTTGGAGATTTAAAGATGATTTTGGAAATCAACGAGACATCTATTGGGCTAAATCAAGAATTGCTATTGTACGTGATGATTTAAAATTGTATGACACCTATTGGGGATATTGTCAAGATAGTTATTGTGTATCAAATAACTTAGATAAAATCGAACTGACTTTTTTTGCTAATATGTCAGATTTAGATAGTATTGGTGAACATGATGCCAAGATGTATGTATCTAATGATATAGTTGATTTGACTCACCCAAATACAAGAAATCAAATATATAAATTCAAAGGCTCAACACCAAACAAAAAGATTTACTTAGGTTCGGTATCAACTAAAATTTTTGATATTGAATCAAAAATCGAATTACTTCAATATGAATGTACTCGATTAAAAGAAGAATTATTAGATGATACTAAAATTTCATACAATGCCAGTTTAATGTCAGATAATTATTATGTAAAAAGTTATCAACAATCTGATATTATTTTAGTTTGGTATAGAGACAGATATTATACGGTTCTTATGGATAAGAATGGAGACTCATATATCCACAATCAACAACAAATTCCATTTGAAATACGAGATGAAATCTATTGGATAATTTCAAAAGATGTTAAAAAAGATAGAAACTTAATTGGGTGGGTCTATTCTGACTAGATTCTATCTTATTGATTAATATGAATAATTAAAAGCTTGACATTAGATGTAATCTGATATATAATAGTTAAAATGGAATTTTTAACAAGGAATGTATATGTCAGATTATATAGACAAGGAAAAGTTTAGTCTTTTATTAAAAGAATATGTAGAGAAACGAGATTTAGAGGTTTCTTTAGGTAAACCTATGCCTAAAATACCAGATAGTATAGCACAATATATCATGGATATTGTGAATAATACAAGTAATAGATGGAATTTTAGACGATATACTTATAGAGATGAAATGGTAAGTGATGGGATATTTGCTTGTATTAAAGCAATGAAGAATTATAATATTTCCCATGAGAAAGATAACCCATTCGGTTATTTTTCAATGATATGTTGGCGAGCTTTCCAACAACGAATAAAGAAAGAACATGCTGAACAAGCAGGAAAAGAATCATTGATGACTGATATTGACACTATTACCTATTCTCAACAAGAAGGGGAAAATGCAAGATTAGACGCGAATGAAACTATAATGTGGTATTATGATAATTAGTAGGTAGAAAAAATGTCAATGAGTGATTGTGAAAAATGTTGGGATACGCCTTGTATTTGTGGTCATGACTACAAAGATAGAAAGATTGCGTACAGATTACAATTAGCATCAGTTGTGCTAGGTATATCACTTTCAAAATTACAAGAAATGTATGCGACTGGTATTATACCTGAAGTTCATCCAAAAAGTAATAATGAAAAATGGGGTTCTACAAAATATGTAGATAATGTTGATTTTACCAAATTGGATGCAAATGGCGGATTCAAAAAAGGTGAAGTTATGGTATTTTCAGCAAGTAAAAATCGTTAAATATGAAAAGTTTTGAATTAAAAAAAGAACATATCTTATTATTATCTAAAATGTATGTTTCATGGGATGAATGTGAATTTGGGGCGCCATCTATTGATCCAAAAAGACCCTATGGTAATAGTTGGGTTTTAGGTGATATGGCTGACATATTAGGAATTTCTTATGATGACGATTCTGATAACCCTTTTACTGAAGAACAAGAATCTTATTTGTATGAACTTCACTATGAATTAGAAACTGCATTACAAATTGTATTAAATACACTTTCTTTTGTGCCTGGTACATATTATGTAGAGGATTATTCAATAGAATGGAAACTTAAATAATGGTTAAATGTTGTGGTAATTGCCAGTATTGGTTCAAGCTTAAATCTATAGTTGGTTTGTGTGAGAGATACGATTTAGGTTGGGCCAATTCAGATCATGGAAAAAATTGTCAAGGCTGGGATAGAATACGTGACAACAAACCTAGAGAAAAGGAAAAGTACGAATTAGTACAAATTTACGATTAATTTTAAAGGATTAAAATTTTGTTAGTACCTATAATAACCGATATTCACATAGGGGCAAGGTCAGATAGCCCATATTTTCAGGAAAATTTTTATACATTTATTGATGAACAATTCTTTCCATATCTAATAGAAAATAATTTAAAGGAAATATTGATTCTTGGTGATATATTTGAACGTAGAAAGTTTATAAATTTTCATACTCTATATAATGCGAGAATTAGATTTTTTGATAAACTTAGAGATATGGGTATAGAAGTTGTTATGATTTGTGGTAATCATGACGTGTATTTTAAAAATACAAATGAAGTAAATAGTTTACATTTATTATTAGATGGATACGAAAACATACATATAATAATAGATAGAGCCATTGTAAATTATGATGGTTTAGATATTGGTTTAATTGCTTGGATTAACAGTGGGAATTATAAAGAAAGTATTGAATGGCTAAATGAACTTAACACGCCAGTATTAGCTGGACATTTTGAGATAAAGAATTTTGAAATGGTGAAGGGACATTTTGCATCTACTGGATTTGATATGTCTGTATTTGAAAAATTCAATTTAGTTTTATCAGGACATTTTCATATAAGATCGTCACAAAGCAATATCACTTATATTGGGAACCCGAATCAAACTAATTGGGGTGATTATGGATATACTCGTGGTTTTGCTGTATTAGACACAAAAACAATAAAACTAGATTATATTGATAATAAATTTAATGCTTACGTAGTATTAAAGTTTTCAGATATTGATATTAACACATTTGATTTTGAAGCGCATAGTAATAAGATAATCAAGATTTATGTGGAAAAGTTAGATGCTTTAAATAGAAAGCGATTAGATTTATTTATTGATAAACTTGGTAAAATTGCTTTTAGTGTAGAAGTAAATGAAGTTACTGATGAAATAGTGAGATTAGAAGATGAACATCATGTAGATATTGAAACCGACACAATAGGATTAATTAAGAATTATATAACCGCAACAACTGATGTAGAAATATCAAAAGATTTACTAATGGATTATTTTGTTGATATTTATCAGGAGTCAGTGCATAACTTTTCAAATCAATAGGGATATAGATGATTATATTTGAAAAAATAAGATTTAAAAACATAATGAGTTTTGGCGATACGTGGACTGAATTGGATTTGAATAGAAATTCTTCTACTTTAATTGTTGGTACTAATGGCAGTGGAAAATCTACAATACAGGAAGCTATAGTATTTGCTTTATTTGGTAAATCATTTAGAAAAACAAAGAAAATAAACAAACTGATTAATTTTAAAAATAATGGTGGATTATTAATAGAAATCTTTTTTAAAGTAAATAATGTTCCTTATATGGTTAGACGAGGGATGAAACCAAATATATTTGAAATATATAAAAATGGATATGATGAAGCCAATCTATTAAATCAAGATTCATCTACAAAAGATTATCAACAAGTTTTAGAAAAACAAATTTTACATTTCAATTATGACAGTTTTAATCAAATTGTTATATTAGGTAAAGCAACCTATATTTGCTTTATGAAACTAGAGAAAAATGATAAGCGTAAATTCATCGAATCTATGCTGAAATTGGATATATTCAGTAATATGAATGAAGTTCATAAATCAAAAGTTTCTATTTTAAAAGAGGATTTGAATAAGTTAAAAACTGAGATAGCTATATTAAATGAAAGAATTCAAATTCAAGAACGTTACGTTATTAAATTAAAATCTGATGACGAAAATCAACGCAAAGAATATATAGAAAAGCTTAAGATTCAATATAGAAATCTGAAAAAAGAATCTACTGAATTGTTAGATAAAAATAATGAATTAAAAGGGCAAATACAATTAATTAATCAAGATGATATTACTAAGTTAAATGAAAGGGTATCAAATTTAAATAAATTAAAAGTACGTACCGATGTACAAATTAAACAGCTAAGTACCAATATTAACTTTTTTACTGAAAATACCATTTGTCCTACTTGCACTCAAGAGATACATGATGATTATAGGTCAAGTAAATTAGATACCTTGATACAAAAATCTGCGACAATTGATCAAGCATCAGACACAATTGAAAAACAATTAGAGTTATCAGTAAACCAAATTAATACCATCAATACTATTATAAATTCGAATCGAAAAATCGAAAATGAAATTAATATTATTGGCGCAAAAATGAATGAAAAGAGAAAACAACTCATTGAATGTAATGAGCTGATAAACGCAACAAAAAATATTACAGAAGAAAGCAAGGTTTCAGAAGAAACCCATAAATTAAAAGAATTAAATGATTCACATAAACAAATAACATTTCAAATAGATACATTACTTGAAAAATATCAATATTTTGATATTATCACTCAAATGTTAAAAGATAGTGGTATAAAGCAAACAATTATTAAAAAATATATACCAATTATCAATAATCTAGTTAATGTTTATTTGGCTAAAATGGGTTTTTATGTCCGATTTGTTTTAGATGATGATTTTAATGAAACCATTTATGCTAGAGGTATTGAAGAACTAAGTTATGGGATGTTTTCTGAAGGTGAAAAGCAACGTATTGATATAGCCTTATTATTTGCGTGGCGTGATATAGCCAGATTACAAAACGATTTTTCAACAAATTTGATTTTTTTTGACGAAGTTTTAGATGGTAGTGGTGATAGTACATTTACAGAATCAATGATAGAATTATTTAATTCACTACAAGGTGAAAATATATTTGTAATCACTCATTCAGAAGACAAATGGGCAGATAAATTTAGATCAACTATTAAAGTAGAAAGACGATTGGGTTTTTCGATAATTGCAAACTAATTATTTTAATTTACAATTATCATTATGCCATCTATTTAAATTTAGTTGATTAAAAAATTTATTACAATGTGGACACTCAAATGTTGGTCTATTTTTTGCAGAATTTGACATTTTAGATTTAGTTTCTATTGACATATTTTGTTTAGCTATTGATAATTTTAGTTTATGTTCTTCTGATTTTGGTTTTGATAATTTTTTCTTGTGTTCATCAGTTTTTGGTTTTCCTTTACTTGATAATGACATTTTATGTTTAGTTTCTAGTGTGTGTGTTTTACCAATAGAAGAATTGTATATTTTTAATCTATGCTCAATAGTATGTTTTGTTCCAAATAATGAGTTTAATTCACCAGTTCTACCAAACATTGGGTTATTTTCACCAGATTTTGTAGTTGACATTTTTTGTTTAGATTCTTCTGTATGTTTATGTCCTATACAAGAAAAGCCATCATTATAGAATTTTTGACCTGCTAATGACCGATTTAACCATTGTTCAGAACGTACTATATTCATTCTCTGGATAACCTTGAATTCCCATTGAATAGCTTGTTCTTTTGTAGTAAAGGTTTTGCGAATTTGGATAATATCTGGTTCGCCAAATTCTTCACGAAATTGTTTAACATATTTTGAAGATGTAAAGTATCTTTTCCAAAGATTATCAGGATTTGCTTTAGTACCATATTGGACACCATAATAATATTTGTTTAATGATGACCATCCAATAAGATAACAATATGGTTTAAAAGTTGTTGACATTGTTCCATCCTTGTAGTATAATGAGTTTAAATAACAGGACATCTTAATTCATCCTAAGCTGATTATTATGCCAGTAATAATCTAACTGTTATTATTTATCCGTTTGACCCAATAGTTCATGAAAATGAACTCATACAGTGAAGTAGTAATATTTATTATGTATATTTTTATAATTAATATTTAACAAAAAGGATTTAAAATGCGTTTAAGTAAAGATACTATTGATATTATTAAAAATTTCAGTACAATCAATCCCGGGATTACCTTTAAAAAAGGTAACGTCCAAAAAACAATAAGTGTATCCGCCAATATTTTTGCGGCGGCGACTGTGCCAGATACGTTTGAACAAGATTTTTCCGTATTTAGTATTCCAGAATTCTTATCAGTTCTTTCTTTGTTTAAAGAGCCTGATCTTCAATTTAAAGATAAGTATTTTACAATTTCTGATGGTATTAATTCAGTCAGATATTTATATACTTCACCTGATTTAATCAAATCTGCACCAGAAAAAAATGTTACGTTTCCAAAGCCAGACGTTTCGTTTCCATTATCAAAAGAAAACTTATCAAAGATTTTAGAAGCCGCTAAAATTCTTAATTTAGAATATTTGTTTGTGACTGAAAAGGGTTTGATTGTAAAGTCATTTTCAAGAAGTGATAATTCTATTAGTAATCAATTTTCAGTAGATGTAAATTATACTACAGAATTAGAAAAGTTTGAATATGTAATTAAGATTGAAAATATGAAAATAATTTCAACTGATTATGTAGTTAATGTAAGCAAGAAATGTTTCAATTTTATTGCAAAAGACAGCGAAACAATAAAAGATTTAAATTATGCGTTATCAATTGAATCTTTAGGTTAATTGGATAGTTTTATTACAGGATGTATATGTTAGAATATAATGAAAATGAAACATTATGGGTAGAAAAATATAGACCAAAGTTGATCAATGATTGTATTTTGCCAAGTAGATTGAAGAATTATTTCAATGAAATGATTCAGATTGGTGAATTACAAAACATGATTTTTACTGGTTCGGCTGGTACTGGAAAAACAACATCAGCGAAAGCTTTATGTAATGAATTAGGAGTTGAATATCTATTAATCAATGCTTCTGAAAATGGTAACATTGATATGTTACGTACAACATTAAGGTCGTTTGCGTCAACAATTTCCTTTACAAGTGACTATAAAGTTGTTATACTAGACGAAGCAGATGGATTAACCCCACTTGTTCAACAATCATTGCGTGGTTTTATTGAAGAGTTTTCAAAGAACTGTAGGTTTATTTTAACCGCTAATTTTGAAAATAAATTAATCGACGCACTGAAAAGCAGATGTGTAGTTGTTAATTTTTCAATGAGTAAAGAAGAAAAAACTGAAGTCTTACGTCCACTAGATACCAGAATTAAAGAAATACTAAAACAAGAAAATATCACTTATGATAAAAAAGTATTAGCTACTTTGATTTTAAAGTATTTGCCAGATATTAGAAAGATTTTGAATCATCTTCAAAGATTTACCAAACAAGGTGAATTAGAAGATATGGCTATCACAGCATTAAATGATGATTCAATAAAACAATTATTTTCTTTGTTGAAAGATATATCAAAATGGAATGATTTAAGAAAGTGGGCTATTGAGAATAGTGATAATGATTTTTCAACTATTATTCGTTGTATATATGAAAGGTCACATGAATATATTAAACCAAGTAGTTTGCCATTATTGGTGCTTACGTTACATGATTACGATTATAAAGCATCATTTTGTGCGGATAGAGAGCTACATTTAATAGCGTGTTTGACAACATTAACATCAGAAATTGAATATAAGTGATATGTCAGAAAAGAAACTAACATTTTTTGATATTGTGACTAATATCTGTTCAGCTAAAACTAAATTAGAATGGGATGATATTAGTCAGGTTTATAATCCTTACATGATAAACAAAGCTCTTAGTAATATGAGAGATACCGTGTTGATCGCCAATGAAGCGAATCAACACTATAACTTAACCAAAGAAATGCACTATGATTTTTTATTCAATATCATATCAAAAAAGAAACGGTATGGTAAATGGAATAAATCAGTAGATGATAAAGAACGTATTGAATTAATTATGGAATATTATAATTATTCGTACTCTAAAGCCAAGGAGGTTTTAGATTTAGTGGATGTTAAATTTATCAAAATGAAATTAGATAAAGGCGGCAAAAGTAGTAGTAAAAATAAAATTAATAATGACAAAGGAAATTAACATGAATAGAGATGAATTAGTAAACACATTGATTGAAGTTGAAACATTAGACCCTGATGGTTTTTTAAAGGTCAAAGAAACTTTAACCAGAATTGGTATTCCTTGCAGAAAAGATAATTTGGAAATGCCTATATTGTGGCAAACAGCTCATATTTTGCACAAACAAGGTAGATATTATATCGTTCATTTCAAACAATTGTTTTTGTTGGATGGTAAAGCTGGTAAAACCGATTTTACTGAAGAAGATGAAGACCGTGTTCGTTCAATCGCCAAAATGATGGCTGAATGGGGTTTAGTTACATTAGTTACCCCAATTACAGAAAGTATTGAAAAACGTGTATGTATTGTTGCATATAAAGATAAAAACAATTGGGATTTACGTTCAAAATACAATATCGGTAAAAAATTAGGTGACTATGACAATTAAGTTATCCAAAGAAGATTGGGTTGAAAAATATGTTCAGCCTAATGTACTTGATGATTTAAAAGAACTTTCACAAGTACATAATTTCGACCCTGAAGAAGAACTTAAATGGTTAGTTGATCAAGAATATCAATGTTATATTGACAATTTTCCAAAGGATTAAAAAATGACTGACAGAAAAGTGTTTTATATTTCATTGGATAATTTAGATGATGCTGATATTGAGAAATATATCGAATATATTAAGGGTTTATTTAATAAAAACAAGTAAAGGATTTACATGGAACAAAAAACAAAAGCAAGAAAAGCAACTGATGTAAAAGAATTACAACCAATTGTTGATTTAAAATTAAAAGCGGCTATTGATGCTGAATTTGTTAGTGAGCCAACTGATGTACATTTTACAGCACATAATTTGATTGATACAGCAATTACAGAAGAAGTTGAAAGACTACAATGCTCAACTGGTACAAGTAAATTAGAAGTAGGGATTTATGCAGTTTCAAATACTGCACAAGTCCCTGAATTTGCTACTGAAGGTTCAGCATGTTTTGATTTAAGAGCTGATTATACTAATTATGAAGTCATTAAGGTTTTTAATAATTTTAATGAAGTCATCATGAGAAGTGTTGTAAATAATCCAGAATTATCTGGAAAGCAATCAATTAAATTGAATCCAAAAGAAAGAGCCTTAATTCCAACTAATTTGATTTTTGATATTCCATCAGGTTATTCACTGAAAATATATCCAAGAAGTGGAATTTCATTAAAAGAAGGGTTGAATCTTGTTAATTGTGTTGGTGTTGTTGACCATGATTATATTGAGCCAGTATTCATTACATTATTTAATAATAGTGATGTACCAGCCTTTATTGGCGATCAAGACAGATTATGCCAAGGTGAATTTACAAGAAGTCCACAAAATTCATTTGTTGTTCTGACACAAAAGCCAGATCAAAAAACAAATAGAATTGGTGGGTTTGGTTCAACAAATAAAAATTAAAATTTGACAAATCAAATTTAATAGTATATAATATAACTTTTACAATAATATAAGGAAAATAATGAAAAACATTAAGTGTGTATTTACAACGATGGGTTTATTAATTGGTGAGATGACTTCTGATTCCAAAGGTAAAACCATCACGATTGCAAACCCAAGAATTATCCAACAAACGCAAGAAGGGTTGGGTTTAACTAATTTCTTAACGTTATTCAATGAAACAGAAATTACTTTCGATAAATCTCAAGTTGTTTCTAATTTATTGGAGCCAATTGAGAAGTTGTTAATGTTTTATGAAAAAGAATTTGAACCAGCAGCACCAGAAATTATTTTGCCTGAGAATAATGTTATTCAATTAAGATAAAAATAATAGTAACGTTACTAACGGGTAGTGAATGATTCATTACCCGACTTTTTATTTTATAAGGATATACACGATGAAAAAATTTTACACATTTGTTGATTCCAAAACGGACAGAAATAGTGGCACTAATATATTCCATCGCTTTTTTGATGGCACACAAAGAAGACAAGAAATAACAAATCAATTCCCCATTGATTTATATGTAAAAGCTGAATATGGTACGGATTCAGACATTTACGGTAATAAACTGAAAGGTTATCAATTCCATAATACAAAAGAAGCTGAAGATTTTATCGCAAGAAAAAAGAAAGAATCAACTGATGTATATGGTCAACAAAATTTCATTTATCAATTTATCACAAAAACATATCCAGATAAGATTGTTTACGATATAAATCATATCGTAGTTGCTAACTTTGATATTGAAACAGAATCAAACAACGGCTTTCCATTACCTTCATTAGCAAATCAAGTAATTACTGCTATCACAATAAAATCATTTGGTGAGTCCAATAGTTTTGTTTCTTTTGGTACAAAAGAATATAACACTACTGGTTCAGACATATATATTCGTGGTAATAATGAAAAAGATATGTTGATAAAGTTTTTAGAATATTGGGATCAATTAAGACCTGATTTTATCACAGGGTTTAATATCGAAGGGTTTGATATACCTTACTTAGTCAATAGAATAAGAAAAGTTGTTAGTAAAAAAGCAACATATAAATTAAGTCCATTTCATAATGATGTAGATAACCCAATCAAAGAAATTGATGTTGGGTTTGGTGATAAAGGATATGAAATATTTGGTTTAGTTACGTTCGACTTTCAACTGTTATACAAAAAATTTAGTACAAAAAAACCTGAAAACCACAAATTAGATACCATTGCAAAAATGGAATTGGGCCAACAAAAATTAGAATTTGATGGTTATATAAAAGGTAAAACTTTCGAGTTATTGACAGGAACAGATTGTGTTATTATTCCTGATAATAAAAAAATTGAAGAAATGCCTATGTTTGTGAGATATGTAAATGTTATGAGAAAATTGGAACAAGAAATATCTAATCGCAGTATTTAAATGGAATTTTGTATGCAAATTGAATTGTTAGAACAAATGGATTTTTCAACATTATCAGATACGGATTTGTTGAAATTATCAAAACAGGTAAAAGAAAAGGCGGATAACGAATGTTTTAGTATTGGTATGCAATATAACAAACAGGACGTTAATATAGTTGAAAATCTTGATAAAAAGCTGAATTTTATTAAGGTTGCTTTGACCATGACTTATATGGCTAAAGTAAAACATAAAGATATTTTTGGTCAAGTACGATTTTGGGATACCTATCTTTATAACTTCACACATGGCAAAAACAAACAAATCCCACCTGAAACAAGAATAGATGATATTGGTGGTTTTGCTGGCGCGTTTGTTAAAGAACCAAGACCAGGCCGTTATAAATGGATTGTATCATTCGACTTAAATAGTTTGTATCCATCTATTATGATGCAGTACAACATGAGTCCAGAAACTCTTATTAGAAGAGCAACTGGTAATTATGTTGAAGATATGATTAAGTTTAACGTAGATACTAGATATTTGAAAGATAAAAATATCACTATGGTTGCTAATGGCGCCCAATTTAGAAAAGACAAATGGGGATTTATTCCTGAGATTGTAGACTTTTTATACACTGAACGAAGAACAGTTAAGAATAAAATGCTTCAATCCGAGTCAGAATCAGAATTGATAAAAACTGAATTGGAAAATCGTAGTAAAGATATTGTTGTTAATTTTGAAAATTTAAGTGTTACTGAATTAAAAGAAAAATACAAAGCCAATAGAGATGAAGAAGCAAGTTTAAATGCTTATCAAATGGCACTGAAAATTTCTTTGAACAGTCTGTATGGTGCTTGTGGTAATACTCATTTTAGATATTTTTCTATTGATATTGCAGAAGGTATTACATTAACAGGACAGATGACCATTAAGTATATTAGTGAAAAATTAAATTTGTTGTTGAATAAACAATTTGATACTACTAATGTGGATTATGTAATTGCTAACGATACCGATTCGGCTTACTTATATCTTGATGATAACATTGAAAAATTATTACCAAAAGGTATATCAGTTCAAAAAGTTGTTGACTTTGTTGATAAATTTTGTTCGAGAATAGTTGAACCATACATTGATAAATCTTTTGAAGAATTAGCTGATTATTTAAATGCTTATGAAAATAAGATGAAAATGAAAAGAGAATCTATAGCTGATATGGGAGCGTGGAGAGCTAAAAAGAATTATATTCTTCAAGTATGGGATAATGAAGGTGTTCGATATGACAAACCAAAATTAAAAGCAGTTGGTGTTGAAACAGCTCGTTCTAGTACACCAAATAAAATAAAACCAGCCATTACCGAGTTTTATAAATTATTCCTGAATGAAGACGAGGAAACATGTCAGAAATTTATTAGAAAGTTCAGAGATGAATTTTTCGAGTTAGCATTAGAAGATATTGCCTTTCCAAAAGGAGTTAATGATATTGATAAATGGTACAATAATAATATGGATGGTTGGAGAACTGGAACGCCAATTCATGTTAAAGCTAGTATATCATATAACAACAATTTGAGAAAGTATAAACTTGATAATGACTTCCCAATTATTAAAAATGGGGATAAAATCAAATTTATCTATTTGAAAATACCTAATCCTGTAGCAAATAATGCCATTGCTTTTCATGATGATTTACATGAAATTATGAAATTATCTTCTTTCGTTGATAAAGAATTGCAATTTGAGAAAACATTTTTAGGCCCTGTTAATAGTTTTTTGAAGTTGGTAAATTGGACACCTGAAAAACAAAATAATCTATTAGATTTATTTGGGTAAAATGCTTGGATGGTATTTAGTTTGTTAGTAAAACTAAATACCATCTTTACTACACAAGGATGTAAAATATGAAATCTTTTTTAACGTATTTAGAAGAAGATGAAAAATGGATAACAATCGAGAAGAAACAAAATTCCGAACATAAGGGCAGTCATGTTTTGATTAATATGGAGACTGGAGACATTGTTAAGGGATTAGGAAATAAGTTTAAGAATTTAAAAGATTTAGGTGGAAATACTACTGATATTGATTCTGAATTTACTACTAAAAAGAAGCAAGTAAGAGAATGTGACAAAGAAAAAATACATTTATTAATATCAAAAGCTCAATATGATATTATATCACATAGAAAACAAATTAAAGGATTGTTGGAAGATTTTCCTGATATGAAAGAAGAAGAAGCCATATCATTACATGGATACACTGGTCATTATTACGAAGAATTTAATTCAGATGATAAAGATTATGCAGATGCGAAGAATGCGTTATCAAATGCACTATTAAAAATGCCAAATCACGAAGGTGTTGTAAAAAGAACTTCACATTTACCAGCAGATGTGTTAAAATCATATCTTGAAAATGATTATGTTACTACTGGAAATAGGTTCACAAGTACATCAAAAGACATGGGCCTTAATTTTGATGGTTCAGGACATACCTTTTTTATAACATCTAAAACTGGTAAAGATGTTGAGCCATATTCTGATCATCCAAATGAAGCAGAAGTATTATTTGATAGAGATACTAACTTTAAAATAACAGACCGTAAACAAAAAGAAAACGGTAAATATGAATTCACAATGGAAGAAATCTAATGACAAATAAAAGCACAGAAAGCAAAGATAATAAAAAGATGACTGAAAAAGAAAAGAAAGCTTTTCAAGATAAAATGAATAGTGGTGGGTTCGAAGTCTTAAAGAAAAAAGAAAAGAAATAAATTTACAAAATATGAGGTCATAAGGATATGAAATCTTTTTTAACGTATTTAGAAGAAGATGAACAATGGATAACGATTGGTAAAAAGCAAAATCCTGAACATAAGGGTCGCCATGTTTTAATTAATATGGAAACAGGCGACATTATAAAAGGGTTAGGTAATAAGTTTAAGAATTTAAAAGATTTAGGTGGAAATACTACTGATATTGACTCTGAATTTGCTACTAAAAAGAAAAAACTCAGAGAATATGACCCTGATAAAATAACAGAGACACTTAGTAAGGATGATTTTGACCATTATAGAACATATAATATAAATGTAAAGTCTTTATTAACCGATTTTCCAGATTTAGAAGAAGAAGAAGCTATTTCATTAGTTGCGTATACTTTAACATATTATAGAAAATTGAATAATGATTCTGATAAATTTGAAGATACTAGAAATATGTTATCTAACGCATTATTGAAATTACCAATTCACGAAGGTGTTGTTAAGAGAACGTCACAATTACCCGCTGATGTTTTAAAATCATATCTTGAAAATGATTATGTCACAACTGGAAATAGATTTACAAGCACAACAAAAAATTTAAATTTTGATTTTACTTCAATGGGTCATAGTTTTATCATAAAATCAAAAACTGGTAGAGACATACATAATTATTCAGAGCATTCTAATGAAGAAGAAGTTTTGTTTGATAGAGACACCAATTTCAAGATTGTAGATAGAAATCAAAAAAGTGATGGTAGTTACGTGTTTACTATGGAAGAGATTTAAAAAATAACAATTTTTACAGGGAATAGTAATGGCAAAAAAAGAAAAAAGTAATTCAGGTAATTTATTAGAAAGATTAAAGAAGAATTCAACTGTTAAATTAACAGATGTGTTGATGGATTCGAAATTTTTCAATAAAAAAGATGTTATCCACATGCCTATATTAGCTCTTAATATAGCATTCTCAGGCGATTATGATGGCGGATTTGTTCCTGGTGTAACCACTTGGGCTGGCCCATCAAAACATTTCAAAAGTTTGTTTTCATTATTGCAAGCAAAAGCATATATGGACAAATACGATGATGCAGTATTATTGTTTTATGATTGTGAATTTGGAACGCCAATTTCATATTTTAAATCAGTTGGTATTGATATGTCTAGGGTTATACATACACCCATTTTAAATATCGAAGAATTGAAATTCGATATGATGCAACAATTGGAAGGTATTAATCGTGGTGATCACGTTATTACTATTATTGATTCAATTGGTAATATTGCATCTAAAAAAGAAGTTGAAGATGCCTTAGATGCTAAGTCGGTTTCTGATATGACTAGAGCAAAACAATTAAAATCAATCTTTAGAATGATTACGCCTCATTATAACATTAAAGATATTCCTTTAGTTGTAATTAATCATACTTATCAATGTGGTACTGAAGATATGTTAGTATCAACTCCAGATAGAGGTTCAGTTTCTTTAAAAGAAATAAAAGTTGGAGATCAAGTTTATACTTTAAATGGTATTGAAGAAGTTTCGTTTACTACAGAACATGAAGATGCTTGGGTTACTGATATTGAGTTAGAAAGTGGTGAAGTTTTATCCTTTACATCAGGCCATAGATTTATGGTTAATGGTGAATGGAAATTTGTTGAAGATTTACAAGTTGGAGATATACTAGATATTGCGTAAATATAAATAAACCATATCTATCAAACAAAGGATGAAGTTATGGTTTATAAAAAACATTATGAAGCATTAATAGAACGATGTTTAAATCGTGAATTGATTGAAAATCAGTATTATGAAAAGCATCATATCATACCACGATGTTTAGGTGGGGTTGATGATAGTAATATTGTTAATTTAACTCCAGAAGAACATTATTTAGCACATTTATTATTAGTTAAGATGTACCCAGATGAAAGCAAACTTTGGTTTTCTTGTCTTATGATGTGTAACGGATTAGCTAGAAAGAATAATAAATTATATGGATGGGTTAGAAAAAATTGTATGAAACATCTATCTAATACTACAAAAGATAGATGGGCAAGAAAGTATGGTTTTGATGATTATTTTCAACAATCAAATTCCATTTGGAATTTGTATATTAATGATAAACAATCTACTAAGTTTATAATGGATAAATTCGGTATGTCTGAACAAAATGTATTAAATTCTATAAATTTTCATGCTAAAACAAATGATTTAGTGAAAATTTTAAAATTATACAGAAAAGAACAAAAAAAAGAAAATGGTAAAAAATCAAAAGCTAACTTTACAGAAGAGCAAGAAAAAAAACGAATTCATGCAACTAAGACTTTTGATTATACGGAAAGAAATAAATTAATGTCTGAATCAAGAATTGGTGAAGGAAACCCTATGTACGGGAAAAAATTCAAAGCTAAAATTATTCAGTGTCCAATTTGTCATAAGGAAGGTGGTATTTCACAAATGAAAAGATGGCATTTTGAAAATTGTAAAAGGAAAATAGATGAAAATTAAAAGTATTAAATACAATTCAAGAAAAGCGAATGTATATGATTTTGAAACGCCTTCACATTCGTATATACTGGATGGTGGTATTATTTCACATAATACACAAGAAATGTATAGTAAAACCGTTGTTAGTGGCGGTACTGGTAACATATATGCTTCAGATAATATTTTCATTATTGGTAAACAACAAGAAAAAGAGAAAGATGGCGAACTTTTAGGTTGGAATTTCATAATTAATATTGAAAAATCAAGATATACAAAAGAGAAAGAAAAGATTCCAATTTTAGTTACTTTTGAAGGTGGATTATCAAAATATACTGGTATGCTTGAGTTAGCAATTGAAGCTGGATTCGTTATTAAACCAAAAAATGCAAGATTCAGTCGAGTTATTGATTTTGATACAGGTGAAATTGAAGAAAAAGTTTACAAAGAAGCTGAAACAGATACCGATGCTTTTTGGGAGCCTATTCTTTCATCAGACAACTTTAGAACTTGGGTTCAAAATAAGTATCAAATATCAAGCACTAATTTAATTCAAACTATTGAAGACTCAACTGATGTTGATTTGGAGGATATAGAATGATTTTTCATATCATTATAAGGGATTATATATGAAAGAAAGATTTATTTTTTAAATTTGCAATTATCATCATGCCATCTATTTAAATTTAGTTGATTAAACAATTTATTACAATGTGGGCACTCAAATTTTGGACGATTTTTTGCAGAAATAGATATTCTTTGTTTAGTTTTTTCTGTATGTATTTTACCAAACATTGGATTATTTTGCCCACATTTTGTAATTGATATTTTATTTTTGTGTTCTTCTGAGAATATCCTATTTTTACCAGATATTGACATTTTCAATCTAGTTTCTTCTGAAAATATTTTACCAAAATTTGGATTATTTTGTCCACGCAATCCAATAGAATTATAGAATTTTTGTCCAGCTAATGAACGATTCAACCATTGTTTAGAACGAACAATATTTAATCTTTGGATAACCTTGAATTCCCATTGAATAGCTTTTTCCTTGGTTTCAAAGGTTTTACGAATTTGAACAATATCTGGTTCGCCATAAAGTTCTCTGAATTCTTTAACATATTTTGAACTGGTGAAATAAGTTGTCCATAAGTTACTTGGATTAGCTTTTTTGTTGTACTGGACACCATAATAAAATTTGTTTAATGATGACCACCCAATGAGGTATGTATATGGTTTAAAAGTCGTTGACATCGTATCTTCCTTGTGTTATAATAATTTGAAATAACAGGACACCTTAGTAATCGTATCCTAAGTTGGTAATTATTCCCGTAATTACCTAACTGTTATTATTTATACAAACTAGAATTTAAAAGGAAAAGAATAAAATGGATTTATTAAAATTTGCTTTACCAAAATCAGTAAATACTGAACTTGATAGTGTAATTACAAAATTCTCTATCAATACAGAATTAAGAATGGCTCATTTTTTATCACAATGCTATCATGAAAGTGGTGGATTTGTGTTCAAAACTGAAAATTTAAATTATTCTGAAAAAGGTTTATTAACTGTATTTGGTAAATATTTCAACTCAACTAATGCAAAATTATATGCTAGACAACCCGAAAAGATTGGAAATCTAGTCTATGCTAATAGAATGGGTAACGGTAATGTTTACACTGGTGATGGTTATCGTTATCGTGGTCGTGGGTACATTCAATTAACTGGTAAAGACCATTATACCAAGTTTAATCAATTTGTAAAAGAAAATGTTATTTTAAATCCAGATTTAGTAGCCACAACATATCCATTATTAAGTGCCGCTTGGTTTTGGAATACAAATAAACTTAATGAAATTGCTGATTGGGGTTCTAGTGATTCTGTCATTACTTCTGTTACTAAAAAGATTAATGGTGGCACACATGGATTAGCTAATAGAATTTCAGCATTCCATAGATTTTATGACAAGGTAAAATAAGGATTATATGAAAAAGTTTATCGTTGGTGATTTTGTTGAAATACTACAAGAATACCATGAATATTGTGTTTGGACATATATTGGGATTATTAAGAAAATTAATGTCGCCAGCGATAAACCATATAAAATTGAAGTTATGAGAATAAACAAAAAAGGTAAAACACATTATGATGGCGTTCATTATAGTGCTTATAGTTATGAAGAAATACAATAAAGGAAAATATCATGTTATTACAACAAATTAAAGAAGATTCAATTGCCGCTAGAAAAGAAAGAAATCCATTCGCCCCATTCTTAGTTACATTATACTCAGAATGTGCAAATGTTGGTAAAACAAAAGCCAACCGTGAAAGCACTGATGAAGAAGCGTTATCTATTGTTAAGAAATTTAAAGCTGGTATTGTTGAAATTATTTCCATTTATCAAAATACTACAGCAACAGAAGAATTATATAAAGCACTAAAGGAATTGGAATTAGTTGAAAAATATATTCCACAACAATTATCAGAAGTTGAATTAAAAACCATCATCCTTTCAATCAGAGACAATATTATTTTAGGTGGCGGCAAGCCTAATATTGGTTTGTATATGAAAGAGTTGAAAGCAAATCACAATGGTTTGTTTGATGGCGCACAAGCTCAAACTATAATTAAAGAATTATTATAAAGTTGGTAATATGGAAATAAAAAGTATAGATGAAACAGTTGTTTATACAGTAGTAACTGATCAACCAGGCTGGGATACTTATCATAGATATGGTGCTGAAACTTGGATGATTGGTATGGGTGAAAGTGATGAAATGGTTTATGATTGTTCTGAATTAGAAAGTAAATTTCAAGAATTTATAAACTATAAAGTTGTGCCATCTAATATTGATAATACGCTTTTCGATAAATGTGCTAAAGCTATTTTCGAATTAAATAGTCATCCAATGTTAAAAGCTGGAGGTTTCCCAACTGATTGGGAAAGCCAACCATTAACAGTAAAGATAGATTATATCAGAAAAGCTAAAGCTGTATTGGATGTGATTAAACAGGAACAAACTAGCATATAGGGACAAATGTTAAAATATAAAGAATTCACGGTTTTAAAACTGGAAGAAAAACTAACAGGTGAATTAATATATTATGACATGATTATAATTTTTGATAAATTCAGAAATTATATTTTTGAAATTACCAATGTACATATCAATCAAGAAGGAAAATTAATATCAATTTTAAATATTTTCTTGAATAAAGGAAGTAGTATTGAATTAATTTCTGAAGAAACAAAGAAGTTTACAAGGATGAAGGAATTTACACAAAAATTCCTTAAAACGTATTTTATGGAGCAAAACAAAGCATGAATTTAACAACTGAAGCACTTATGCTTTCATCATTGGTATTAGATGAAGAATTTGTTAGACAGACATTACCCTACTTTAAAGCAGATTATTTTAGTGATAAAAACGAAAAAGTTATTTTTGATATTATCAAAGACTATTTGCAAAAATACAACACGTTACCAAACAAAACTACTTTAATCTTTGATGTACGGGAGAAAAAAGAATTAAATGATTCAGAGTATGAATATATTTCAGAATACATCAATAATATCTATAAAATCGAACGTCCAACTGATTCTACTTGGTTAGTTAAACAGGCCGAGGAATTCTGCCAGAACAAAGCTGTTTATAATGCTATCATTCAATCCATTGAAATTTATGATGGTAAAAGCAAAGAATATACTACACATGCAATACCCCAATTAATTAAAGAAGCGATTGGGGTAAATTTTGATAATCATGTTGGTATGGACTTTTTTGATGACGTTAAAAATAGATTTGAATACTATTCCAAAGTAGAAAATAAAGTTGAATTTGATCTTGACATTTTAAATTTGATTACTGGTGGTGGAGTTAGTAAAAAAACACTTAATCTTATTTTAGCTGGTGTATTCGTAGGTAAATCCTTAACGTTAGTACATTTAGCCGCTGCCTATGCGAAAGCTGGATACGATGTTCTCTATATTTCAATGGAAATGAGGGAAGAAGAAGTATTTAAACGTATTGATGCCAATATGTTGAAAATACCAACTGATAAAATAGCGGATATTGGATTCGAGAAATATAATAGTCGCATTGAAAAGTTAAAACAAAAAAGTTACGGTAAAATTAAAGTAAAAGAATATGCACCATGTTCGGCTCATGCAGGACATTTTAATAATCTTTTACAAGAATTAAAACTTAAACAAAGATTTACACCACAAGTTATTTTAGTCGATTATTTAGGTATTGTAGCATCAAGTAGACAAAAGGCCGCTAGTGCAGGTTCACATACTTATTTAACCAGCGTAGCAGAAGAATTAAGGGCATTAGCGTTTGAATATGATGTGCCTTTATGGTCAGCTCAACAGCTAAATAGAACAGGTGCTTCAAGTTCTGATGCTGAAATGACAGACATTGGCGGTTCTTTTGGTATCCCAGCAACAGCCGATTTTATTATGTCTTTAGCTAGAACTGAAGAGTTAGATGCAATACAACAATTGTTAGTGAAGATTCTTAAAAATCGCTATCGTGGTTCAATTGATAAAAAGCGTTTTTGTATTGGCGTTGATATTATGACACAAACTTTATATGATGTTTCTGATTCTGAACAAGATGGGTTAGTCGATAATAGACCAAAAGAACCAGAAGGAAAAGATTTAAAAGAAAAGTTTTCAACAGCAAATAAAAATAGATTTGCCGCATTAGATGCTTCATTAGGGCCAGAATATGAAGTTGTACCATTCAGAGGATTTGATGACGATTAATAAGGAAATAAAAATATGAAAGAATTTACATTAAGCCCAAGCGATACTATAGTTTTACAATTTGATTTTGCCGAAAACAGCAGAATTGAGTATTATCAAAAATGAATTCAGACTTTCTTAAACGAATGTCATTGATTGCGATGGCTGCCAATGAATTTGGTTCATTAGAATCTGATTTTATACAGCCTTCTCAAAAAACTGATATGGAAAAGCTAAAAATAAAATTCCACAATTCACAAGAAAGCAATAGAAAGATTCAGCAATGTTTAAATCAATATTATGAAAAAATTAATTCTTGGTGACTGTATTGAAGTTTTAAAGACTATTCCAGATAATAGTGTTGATTTTGTATTGACTGATCCGCCTTATGGCGTTACTGCATCAAAATGGGATAAGATTGTCACATTTGATTTTTTATGGTCTGAGTTTGATAGAATAGGTAAAAAAGATTATGTTGCCGCTATATTTGGCGCACAACCATTTACTACAAAGCTAATAGGTTCAAATATTAAAAAGTTCAAATATTGTTGGTATTGGAATAAAAACCAAGGAACTAATTTTTTTCATGCCAAAAGAATGCCTATTAGGAAAGTTGAAGAAATTTGTATATTTGGTGGAAAGAAGTATAACCCTCAAATAACTGATGGACATATACCAACAAATTCAGCAAAGGGATGTTCTAATGGGAATATCTATCATGGTGATAATAAACGTGATTATGTTGGAGGACAAACCACAAGATACCCTACCAATATTTTAGAGTATAAATGTGTTGATAATTATTCAAGAATACACCCGAATCAAAAACCAATTGACTTATTAGAATTCTTAATACATACTTACACAGACGAAAATGATGTTGTTCTTGATTGTTTTGCTGGTTCAGGGTCAACATTGGTATCTGCAAAGAAGCTAAATAGAACTTATATTGGCATTGAAAAAGAAGAAAAATATTTTAATCTGATAAATAAACGTTTATGTGAATAAGATTTGCTTTTAAAATATAAATATCATATAATATATTTTTAAAAATTGAGGAATTTGTGATGAACTTATCAAACATACAATCAGAAGTTGAAAAAAACCAGAATCAACTAAAAATTGGTTCAAGAATAATGTATTGCGATAGTAGTTATGCAATGACTTATTCGATCATTGAAATAGATGGTGATGATTTTGTGGTGGAAGATGAAGATGGTGAAAAAGAATATCATTCATTTTCAAGTCTTCAATATGGATGGAAAATATTAAATTAACATAAAATAAGGATATTAAATGAAAACATATATGGAATATATGACAGAAAAACTAATCACGTTTGGCGGAATTGCTTACCCGAAATTCGGGCAAATAGTTATTTTGGCAGGTGGTGCTGGTTGTTTTGTTGGAGAAACATTAGTCAAAACAAAAGACGGCTACAAAGAGATTAGAGATATAGAAATTGGTGAGTACGTATACTCATTTGATGAAGAAACAGGAAAAAAATCGTGGCAAAAAGTAGATGCTACATTCATTTATGAAGATAAAAAAGTAATAGAAATAATCTTTAGTGATGACAGTAGTGTTTTATGTACAGAAAATCATTTATTTTTCGTGGATGGTGATTGGGTTGAAGCTCAAGATTTAGAATATATTGATGATTTAGATGTTGTAAAAATCAAAAGACCAAAACAAGTACAAACGGTTTATGATATTTCAGTTGAAGATAATCATACCTTCTTTATTACTGAAAATGATTTACCTGTACATAATTCAGGCAAAGGTTTTGTTACTTCTAATTTATTAGGTATTGAAGGTAAAATAATAGATGTTGATAGATTAAAAGAATTAGCATTAAAAACCCCTGGTATCATCGAAAAAGCAAAAGAATATGGTGTAGATTTATCAAAAGTAAATTTAAAAAATCCTGATGAAGTTTCAATGTTACATACTATTTTATCAGATAGAATGGGTATTGTAGATAAAAATCAGGAATTCTTGTTTCAATCTATCATGGCTACTTCCGAAGAAAAAAGACCAAATTTAATTTTTGATGTCACTATGAAGGATATTAAGAAATTACATAGCATTGTTAATAATGCAAAACTATTAAATTATAAACCTGAAAATATTCATATTGTTTGGGTAATTAATGATATTGAAATTGCCATTGAACAAAATAAAAAACGTGCGCGTGTTGTTCCTGAAGATATTCTACAAATGACTCATTTGGGTGCAGCTCAAACCATGTTAGATATTGTTAAAGAAAATGATTCTTTGCGCGAAAAAATAGATGGTGATATTGTTTTTGCATTTAATAAAGCAAAAGTAGACAGTAAAATTGCACAATCAGCCAATGGCGGAAAATATATATTAGATGCAAATTACTTTTATATAAAAAGAAAAGGTAAACCAGCAATGTCAATAACTGATATTGGGATTGAATTTTTAACAAAAATATCTGAATATACACCTAAAAAAGAAACTTGGCATGATATTCTTGATAATCTAAACGAGAAATAAAAATGACACCTATACAAGAAAAAAGCTTACAATTGATGTCTGAAGTATTAGATAATATGGATGATAAAACATTCTTGGCTGAATATAACCTTAATGAAAAAAATATCGGGCCAACTATCAATGAATATCTTGGTAATAAAGACGATGAAACTGATGACACTCTTTTAGATGAAGGT
The DNA here is from genome assembly GCA_041662185.1 of Bacteroidales bacterium. Lineage (GTDB taxonomy): Bacteria > Bacteroidota > Bacteroidia > Bacteroidales > P3 > UBA10566. The sequence goes on along the minus strand of JBAZSY010000001.1, from coordinate 197,250 downwards.
AGTGATTAAAAATGGGTGGAAATGTTGTAATTGAAAATATACCAGCACAAAGAATTTCTACTGAAAATAGAGATTCTTTAGTCTATCATTTGCGTTCGTTATTTTGGTATATTAACAATAACTTTCAAGAATATTATCAAATTCAATTATGGGATAATATTCTTGATAACAATATCTATTATTCAGGAAGTACAACACATTTATTTGATGTTCGTATTCCACAAGAAAGCTTTGATTTATATAAGCCATATATTGGTGATATTGATATTAAAGTTGATAAAAATAATAGAAGTAATTTTAAACATTATCTTGACAGTATCATTAAAGAACTGAATATATCTGGATTTGAATTTATCGGGTATAAAGAATCTAATGATCAAATTATTAGTTTATGGTACAATAATCTTTTTGGACATATTCAAATAGATTTTGAGTTTGTTGATTTTATCGAATATACCCCAACAAATTGGTCGATATTTAGTAGGAACTCTGAATGGTGTGATATAGAGCAAGGAATAAAAGCAGTTTTCCATAAATTGTTATTACGAGCCATTACAGGTAAGGAATTAGAATCTTTATATTTTTTAAATGAATCTGGGACTAAAATAAAACATGAATTAACATCAAAATATGCGTTTTCAGTTACATTAGGTTTGCGTTATAAATTTAAAACTGTACAAATAAACGGGGAAGACTTTTTACAAAAATTAACAACAAAAAAGTCAAAATATACCAGAAATGTAAATCAGATTTTGAGTATTTTATTTGAGAAAGAAGATAATTATTGGTGGCCAGAAGAATATATTAAACTAGCCAATTCGTTTGTTGGATTAACTGAATTAATTATTAAAAATTGTGATAGAGAAGAAATAGTCAATATTTATAAAGCCTTTAAACATTCTATCTTTTCAGAGAAATCACAAAAAATAAGTAGAGATCAAGATGAAGATAATAAAATTAAAACTATCGCACTTGATTATTTAAAAAACAAATTATATATTTTTGATGGAGAATAAATTTTGGAACTGATTTTTTGGTTTATGACTAAGCATTTTGTGATTGATTTTCCACTTCAAATACCTTATATGTATAAAAACAAGGGCAAATATGGTCATCTTGGTGGGTTGACACATGCTTTATTACATGGTATATTTACCGCATTAATATTGTATTTTTTGTTTCCTAATTTTATTTGGTTAGCCTTAGTCGATTTTGTGTTACACTATCATATAGATTTGGCAAAAGTTAAAATTAATTCACATTTCAATTTGAAAGCGGATACTAGCGAGGGGTTCTGGATTCTACTTGGATTTGACCAGTTATTACACTTCTATACTTATTTTGGTATAGCTTATATTTGTTGGAATCCTATTTAAGAGGTTATTTTTATTATGATTAAATTAGAAAACTGTTATTTCTGTAACGAAAAAAGGATTATCTTTAACTTTTGTGAAGATGATTCTCAATATAAAACATTATCCGCCGAATGTTGCAACTGTAGTAATTCAGTTTCAAAAAAGATACACAATTCTATATATGAAAATATAGACCCAATCAAGTATTATTGGAATAAAGAACAAGTATCTAAACAATTATTAGCTGAAGAAAAACAGCTTGTTGTTTTAATTGGTCAAGCCTACAATAATAAACAAATCATTGATTTTGCTGAAGATTCAAAAATATCACAAAAAATGAAGAAAATTTCAAGGTTAAATTTGAAAATTCAAAGAATCAAAAAGAAAATAAGTTGACAATATCTTTAAAATATATATAATAGATATTGTCGATTTTAAACCAACTGTGAGAATTATATTATGAACCCCAAATACAAAGACTATCGTAATAACGATTACCCATCAAAAGCACAAATTCAACGAGCAAGAGAACTTGCTTTCATTAAACAATGCAGAAAATCACGTTGGTAAAATATTATGATAGACAATCAATTCTACCCAACTCCAGTTACCTTAGCTTTTAAAGCTTTTAATCTTTTTCAAAATAAAAATATTGTCAGATTACTTGAACCAAGTGCTGGCCGTGGTGATTTACTTCAACCTGTTTTGAATTCAGTGTACAAACATTCAAAAAATATTGACTGTATTGAAATTGATTTGGAAAATCAAAGCATCCTACGTGGCAAAGATTTAAACGTGATTGATGGTGATTTTCTTCAATCTGATATTGTTGGCATGTATAGCCACATTTTAATGAATCCACCATTCAATAAAGGTGTTGACCATGTACTGAAAGCTTGGAACATTTTATATAATGGTGAAGTTGTCGCTATTTTAAATGCTGAAAGCATTAAAAATCCAAAAACGGCCAAGCAAGGAATGCTATTTAATTTGATTCAAGATTTTGGTTCGGTTGAATATATCCAACAAGCATTTACCACACCAGACACACAACGAACCACTAATGTTGAAATTGCATTAATTTATCTTAAAAAAACCGTTGATTTTAAACAGAGTTTCACTCATGATCTCGAAAGAGATTCAGTTGAACAAGTTGAAGTAGAAGAAAAACATCAATTGGCTATTCGTAGCAATACAATAACAAATGTTGTGAGAGTCTTCAATTCAGCAGTTGAATCAATGAAAGCCGCTGAAATTGCAGAAGAAGAGGCAATTTATTACGCCAATTTACTTGGTGATGCGCTTAATCAAGAAAAAGCAAATATTGAGCCAAGTGCCAATTCATTACAAAGCCGATACAATGCAAGATATTTGGAGTTGAAGAAAAAAGCGTGGTCAAATGTTTTAAAGTCAACTGACTTTTCAAAATATCTTTCATCAAAGGCATATCAAAAATTAGTTACTGATTTTGATGAAGTTGTTAAATTATCATTCACTGAAAATAACATTCGAGGTTTTTTATTAGGATTAGTTGAAGGACAATCTGAAATGAATATGCAAATGTTGTTAGATTGTTTTGATGAAATTACAAAGTATAAATCTGATAACCGAGCTTATTATCAAGGCTGGAAAAGTAACGATAAACACAAAGAAAATGCGTTTCGGGTAAAGATGACAAGATTCATTATCCCTACACATGGTTCAAGTTGGTCTGATTCGATGCCTTGGGAATTAAAACATAAACTGGCTGATTTTGATAAGGTTTTTGCTATGTTGGATGGTAAACAAAAACCAGAAAATCCATTAGCAGATATGGTCGAAAAACGTTGGGATTCATTACGGGATGGTAATCGGGAAGCATCTTCATACTTTGAAATTCGGTACTATCATGGTAAAAAAACCATGCACTTTTTCCCAATTAGAAAAGATTTAATCGATAGATTAAATCGAATGGTTGGTAAAGAACGAGCTTGGTTGCCACAAGATGATACAACATGCACCAAAGAATTTTGGAAGCAATACACTGATGCAGAAAAGATTACATCTAAAATGCAAATTAAATCTGATTGGCAATGGCGTGATAAAGAAGAAGAAAATCTCAGAAACGCACATAATGAAGCTTGTGAAAAACTGGGGTATGACACAACAAAATTCAATCTTTTAACTTAATAATAGTTGACAATATTTCTGATTCGTTTATAATTAATTCGAGTCAGAAATTCTACTAATTTAAAGGAATTTACTATGTACATTATCACAAAATCTTTTGTATCAGGATCATTAAAAGGTCTACAACATACAGAAAAAACAAATGTTAAATTTACAATTGGCCCTAAGATATATGGATTACATGGGTCAAAATACAAAATTATTAATGTTGAACTTGCTTAAGGTGTTTTATGATTAAAAATAGATTTGAAATAAGAGAAAGAACAAGGTATTTTGAAATTGTCGTAGATTATCGTAACGATAGCTGGGAAGAACCGCCAACACCAAAACAAATTCAACAAAACCGCGAACAAGCGTATATCAAACAATTTAAAAAGACACGTTGGTAATTAGAAATAAAAGTTGACAAGGCTGTAAATTCTTTTAAACTAACTACAAATTAAAGAGAAAACAAATTTTTATTATTATAAGGTGAATATCATGAATGTTGTTAAATATATGGTTGGTTTGAATATGAAATGTAACAAAGTTGTTTCTAAAGTTACTATCATTGAAGAAACAGAAGACGGTTTTATCACACAGTCATCTAATGGGATTAAGGTAAAAATGGACAAAACAGATAAGTTCTTTGACACAAGAAAACAATGTAAAGAATACATTGAAAGCAATCAGCAATGATTGAAAATTGTATTGATTGTAGTCATCCACTTGTTTATTTTAAGCAATTGGATGATTTTAATTATAAAGGAATAACATTACAAACAGAGGTTGAATATAGCCTTTGTTTTTTCTGTAATACAGAAGTTATTCTACCATTTCAAATAAAAAATAATGATAGGTATTTTTTGAATGCCATATCAAACTATGAGGAAAAAAATGATTTATCGTAATATTTTTGATGTGATACTATTATTAGTTATTTCAGTAATAATTTCACAACTTGATAAAGTCACATATATTGCATCCGTATTAGTAGTGTATGGTATATATAATTACCTACAAGGTTACTATGACGCAGAAAATCCCTAAGCCATGTAAATACATCAAGTATGATGATATTGAATATCGAGATGGCTATGGCACAAAATGTGAATATTGTGGACACCCACCATCTTCGCCTTGTGGTAAACATTCAGTAGAACAATCAGTTTTAGCCGCCTATTTTTATGGTTCATTAGTTAAATCACAAATACCGTTTGCTGAACACTTGTTATTGAATGGTGTTGTTCCACATAAAACAGGTGAAATTGAATACCCAATACCAAAAATTGCAAAATATTATAAGAGCTGTGAAACTTGTAAATTATCAACACAATTTTTAACAAACTGTAAATTTAAAAAGTTAAGAACAAAGTGCGGCCCCCTATTGCCTTATTGGAAAATTTCTAAATCTGCATTAGACAAACATATTGCTGAAAATTTTCAATAATCAACAAAGCTAGTTTAAAGCTATCAGATTTATGTAAAAAAAGTGAGCCATAAATACTTTCATTTTATATGGAAGTGTTTTATGGCTGGCAAGCAATTATGTAGTAAAGAAGGATTCGAAAAATATCTTACACAAGATATTACTTTACAACTTAAAAATGATATAACAAAAACAGTTAAATTTCTTAAAGATTTAAATCCAAAAAATGCCACTTGGTATTTTGTAGAATCAGGTAATGAAGTAATTAAAATTCATCATTCTGAATTATCAAAACCAGGTAGAGAAAATTTTATCCGTATTAAGCCACAAAATGTTGGCTTAGTTGGATATTTTGAAACGCCATTTCTTGTTGCGGAAACCGTATACAATTCTTTAGATAACCTAGATGATTTTAATAGGTTACACATCATAAAATTACTTTGTAAGTTCAATAAAAAATTTGCAAATAAACATCATAGCAAATACAAAAATATCAATTTAGCTAATTATAGTTCAAGCATCAATAATATAACAATAGCCAAAGATTTTGGTGAAGTGTTAGGTGCATTATGGATAGATGAAAATGATATTGACTTTCCAAAAGAACATAATTTTCCTTTATATGATTATTCTATTAATGGAATAAAATATTCAGCAAAAACAAATAAATCATCTAATACCGTAAAATTAGCACACATATCTGAATTGATAGGGCCTGATAATCAAAATCATTGGTTAGCAAACTTGATCAACGATTATGTTGCGTGTATCAAAACAAATGGAGTAAAGCGAGGCAACCTTATTTTTGAAAATTCATATAAAGAAATATGTCCAAGTGAATTGTCAGGTTGTAGATATTGGAGAGATTTATCTAATCAAAATTTAGGTGACATTACCAATTTTTATAACAATATCATCAGTAGTGAAATAAAAAATATTGTTACTACACCAAATAAAGGTGACTTTTTAATTGAAGTCAAAGTACCAAGAATGGTAAAAATAAAATTAAAAGAGTACATCGAACAGTTAGGCTTAGAACTTTACTTTTAATGAAAATTCAGCCTTGTAAGTAACTGATTTTAAATGCTTAAAAACACGAATTTGTAAATATAGACAAAAAGATGTACATTGCCATCAGTTTAAAAAAATAAATGTCCATATTTACAACATTTTCAGCGTAACACATTGATAAGACTTAAGTTATTAGCATTTTTTGTATTGAATTCTGATTCAAAAATAGTATTGCATTTTTTGGAAATAAGCAATCGAATAAATGTAGTGATTTGTTTTCAATATAATCAATTTTACATTTTTGTAGTACCGTATTCCAATCACTTTTTGTTTCTTTAGCTTGTATCTTAGCTAAATTATAAAGTGAATTGTTTTTAATCTGGACATCAAAATTGTTAGTCCCATCAAACCAAAAATTCCTTAATAAATCATTGCTGGCCGTTGCTGATTTATTCCCGTTAGGCGTAACAATGGTATAGAATATTTCTTTTGAGTTATTTTGAATATAAGAAGAAATTTCTATATCATCTTCGAATTCATCCAAAATTGTTTTTATATTTAATGCTATGATGCCTGATGGTCTAGGTAAATCATATTGTAATATTTTTGTATTACTTAATTCTTTTTGTGGTTGGATAATCAGATATTTGTCTGAATATTTTTTTAACCAATTAATCAATAAAGTGTTCTTCATCTACTTGATCCAATAATTTTTCTATATCCGCTAGTTCTTTTTCTGTGATAATTTCTATATCAGCTTGTTTGTTATCATCTTCCATGTTAATACATCCTTGTGAAACAATATATTTATAAAACATATTTGTAGAAATTTTAACTATCTTTTCTTTTATAATAGATAATGTTTGATTTTTTCTACAGTAATAAAATTTGACAAATTTAAAAAAATAATTTATAATATGTCTTGAAATAATTTTTGAGACATATATTATGAATAAATCAACAATATCAACATTTTTTAGCATAACTGCTAATTTTATTACGGTTTTTCCAGAAATACGAGAAATTATTAGAGAAGGTGCTTCAGCCGATAATCCTGAAAAATATATTGCTTTTAGAGCTGGTGGGGTAAAATCCAAATGGTTTATGCAAAATTATCTTTCGACTAGAAAATCAATCGGGTTGAAAAGTGTTTGTTCACAATTTTATAGTAGGGCCGCAAAAGAAGCTAGTCAATTGCAGGTTAATATAATCAAATCTCAAATTAAGAAATTAGAAATTTCAGGTAGTAAAAACTTTCAACGTTTGGAAGTATTGATGCCTGAGATATTAAAAGAATTGATGATTGTTTATCCAGAAGATTATGTCACATTATTATCTTTACAATCAAGATTAAATCATGAAATTTCTATTACTGCTGATTTATTAGCAACAATAGTGGTTGAAGATGAAGTAGTTAAAAAACCAAAAAAGAAGAAAGAAAATAGTGGACAAAACCAACAATTAGATGGTATAATCAATCAAATTTTAGCTTGTTTAAATAAAAAACACGCTCATGAATTACGATTGTTATTAGCTAAAACTGATAACAAGATGCAAGTAGTTCAAACATACATTATTAACAATAACTTAGAAAAAGAGGTAACACTATGGGTCAAGAATTGAGGTTTTATGGGTTTGGTAATTTTTATCTATCACAAATCCAGCATGGATTGCAAGCCGCTCATGTAGTTGGCAACATGTCAACTCAATATGATAAAGAATCTGATTATTATAATTGGGCAAAGAATTACAAAACAATGATTTTGTTAAATGGTGGTAATGCCCATTCTTTGAATACTTTGGTTAGCTATTTTGGCGAAAGCTGGAATACCTTTGACTGGGGTTATTTTAATGAAGATCATGAATCATTGAATGGTTGTATCACATCAGTTGGTATTATTTTGCCTGAACGGATTTATGGTTATGATGAAAATTATGATGAAAATTTGACACCAGATGAAGTTGTGTTTGCGTTGAATTTGAAACGTTATAAATTGGCGTAATATCATGACTAGATTATCCGAATTAAAAACATTTGATGAAGTATTGGATTATGTTGAAAAGTTCCCTGAACGTCAATTTTCAATCCAATACCAAAGAACAAAAAATGAATTAGACTTTGAATCATTATTCAATAAATCACATTTGATTTTTGAACGGTTTGAATTTTTAGATAACCACTATAAACATGATTTAAGATGGTGTAACTTTATATACGATACAATTATAAAGATATTAAAGGTTGATCCTGATGTTGTAGTTAATTTAATAACTTTATTAAATGAGAAAAAAACAACGTTTGAAAATAAGATTTTATCAATTGATTTATCTAAACCAAGAATAAAAAATATTGAATATTTTCAGATTATGACATCTAAAAGAGGGCAAAAAACAATCTCATTTGATTATCATGAAATTGAAAATAAATTAGAAAAATTATATGGTTTTTCATTTCGTTCTATATATCCTGATTTTTGGACAGAAACTCTGAATGAAATATTGAAATCAGTGTATAATATTTCATCCGATGAAATTAAATCAGCTCAAAGAGTTGCACCAAATACTGGGAATTTTGCAGCCGATTTAATTTGCGTCTTTCGTTTTTTTGTTGGATATGAAACAAGGACATATCTTGATTTTTGGCATCATCTTCTTGATTTTGATTTTGTTGAATTAAAAAGAGGTGGATTAAATTCAATGGCGAGATCATTAGATGACTGGGAAGATGATTCAATTCATCCAATTTTATTAAAAATACGTGAAATATACAACTTGGAATGCCCGATAAATGATGAAGATTATGATGATGAATACATTTCTTTTCATGTAGACTGGTAATGAAATTATCAAAAAAGAAAACTTGTAATGACTGTAAAGCATTATCTGGTGATTTGTGTATTTTAAATTTTGATATTAAGTGTACAAAGAAAACAATTAATGCTATTATATTTCAATACGTGCCAAATGAACCTTGCTATAAACCCAAAACAAATAAAGAACTTGTTTTGGCAATAAATCTTGAGAAATAATCAGAGTTACTAAAAATGAGAAATAAAAATAGAACATTATACTTGAATAATAGTGGCTCAAAATGGGTTACATTTGATAATGAAGGTCGCCATGATACTATTACGTTACAAACAAAAAACGGCGTAGAAGTCATTAGACGTGTTAATTTTTGGCAGTCGTTTGGTAATCATGCAACTGCCAATATTTCTTATAAAGGCAAGAAACTAGATGTTTTTGCTGATACCGTATTAGATGATTAAAAAAAAAAGTTGACATAGTTTTAAAAATCACTATAATAGAGTCTGAATTGAGAAGAAATCTTTAAAAGAGGTTATTATGAACTTATCAGTGGATGTTTTAGACACAAAGAAACTTACGTATTGTCGAGAAGAAAATTCTTGCGTTACGGAAATTTCTACGGCTCGAATAAATTTATTTGGTCGCCTGTATGATGATGCGTGTGATTGTGGTTTTGAAACCTACAATTCAAGTAAAAATACTACGGTAAGATGGTATTTTTCTGAAACTATTCATGATGGTGAAGAAGTTTGTGGTTGGGTTTTCAAGCCTGTAATAGAAGATATTAAAAAAAATAAAGTTAATGAAGATATTAAAATTGTTGTTTTTAATACTTGACAAGTTGAAAAAAGTCTTTATAATGTAGTCTTACTTGATGACAAACAAACAAATAATTTTTCGGGGGATTTATGTAAACTTTAGTTGATTTACTCATAATAATAGAATATAATAAACTCAAACTTAATAATGAATAGATAAATGGTGAAGTGTCATGCAGTAAGATAATCCTTAATAATAAACTTATAATATAGAGATTAAAATAAACTTAATAATGAATAGATAAATGGTGAAGTGTCATGCAGTAAGATAATCCTTAATAATAAACTTATAATAATAGAATATATAGTAGATGAAATTAATTTTAATAATGAAACGGTGAAGTGTCATGTAACTCTAACTTTTATATAATAAACTTATAATATAGAGATTAAAATAAACTTAATAATGAATAGATAAACGGTGAAGTGTCATGCAGTAATTAAATTTTAATATAATAAACTTTAATAATAGAATAAACTGTAGTAAATAATTTTTTTAAAATAACTGAAAGGTAAATAATATGTTTGGAAATGTGTTTAATAAATTCAAAAATGGCGCAAAGAAAGTTCAAAACAAAGAACTGATGGAAGCAATTGTCGCAGGTGTAATGTTGGTTGGTATGGCTGATGGCTCTATTGGTCAATCCGAAAGTGAAAAGATTGAAAAATTGCTTGCAAAAAACGAAAACTTGGATGGTTTTAAACCTTCTGAAATTCGTGAAGTTATGACCAAGTATGAAGGTATTTTGGATGCAGACTTCATGGTTGGTCAACAAAAAATGATGAAAGAAATTACTGAAATTTCTGGTAATTCTGAACAAGCCGAAGAAGTTTTCTTGAATGTCTTAGCCGTAGCAAAAGCTGATGGTGAAGTTGACGAAAAAGAAAAAGCGGTTTTGGTCAAGGTTGGTTCTGCGTTGCGTATCAACTTGAAAGATTACGGTGTCTAAATGGTAATCGTAGCTTCTTTAGAATTACTAATAGGTATTGTTACTATTTGGTATCTGATTGTAAAGTTCAATAAAATTAAGGAATATGTATGCACAAAAGTAAAAAGTTGGTTATGATTGTATTAGCGGTATTGACTGTTTTGACTGTTACTGGTTGTGGTCGTTTTGACCGTTGGGTGGCAGGTGTTACTGGTAGTGCTTCTCAAGAATGTATCGAAGGTATTTCATATCTTCAATTCACAAGTGGCGCAACTGTTCAATATGACAAGGTAACAAAATTACCAAAAGAATGTAAGTAATTACTCTTACTGAAAAAGGCATCTTATCGGGTGCCTTTTTTTATATTATTATTAGGTGTACTGATGAAAAAAATTGTTAATTTAAATTTGATTGTTTTGGTTTTTTTATTGACTGGTTGTGCTGATAATTTGACGTTTGCTCAAGCTATGGTAACTGAACCAGTTGGGTTTTGGTATGGGTTCTGGCATGGTTGGATTTTACCTTTTGCTTGGGTTTGGTCATTATTTGATAGCGATACCACAATTTATGCTATCTACAATAATCATGGTTGGTATAATTTCGGATTTTTCTTAGGTGTAGGGCCAATAACTATTGCTACTGCAAAAGCAAGAAGAAAACGCAAAAAAGTTAATATTCAAAAATAAATTGTTATTTCTTTTGATTCTGTTATAATTATCTCGAAGTCGTTAATTAATTGAGAAATAACATGAAAATATTAAAAGTCAAAAATAAGAATCTGTCTGAACATTGGGGTAGTGAATTACCCCCACATTTAAAAGTTGTGTTGTCAAACCGATTCGTGAAAAACAAGTATACTCACATTAAATTAAGTGGTGTTGTATATACAGCAAAAATAACAAAAGCTGTTTTTGGAAACTCAATTGTCTGGCTTGATAAACAAATATCATAATTTTTATGCAAAGATACAAATATCCTAGAACATATCATTTACCTAATAGCCCTGGTGCTACTAGCGATGATAAGGTTCATCAAAATGTTTCTTTTTTTGAAGGTAAACAAATTGTTATAACCGAAAAAAGAGATGGGGAAAATACAACAATTTACCCCGATGGGTATTTACATGCTAGGTCAATTGATAGTAAAAATCATCCATCCAGAAATTATATTAAAAATGTAATTGTACCAAAAATACAAGGTAATATTGATGATAAATTACGGATTTGTGGCGAGAATTTGTTTGCTAAACATGCTATTTTTTATAATGATTTAGTATGTTATTTTGAAGTATTTGGTATATATTCTTGGGCTAGATGTCTTTCTTGGCATGAAACAGAAGAGCTTGTTGATTTATTAGATTTGCAATTAGTGCCTGTTTTATATAAAGGTCTATATACAAAAAATATAATCAATGAAACAATTGAACAGTTAGATTTTAATAGACAAGAAGGTTTTGTTATTAGAACAGAAGATTCTTTTGAATGGGATAGATTAAACTATGGTTGTTCTGCCATAGCAAAATATGTCCGAAAAGGTCATGTTCAAGAAGGTTCTGACCATTGGCAACATAGCCAAATAATTCAGAATAAATTGATTACTGATAAAGGAAAGTGGATTCATCACTGAGAATTTACGCAAATAAATGAATTAAAACAAAAGTTGGAGACATGAATAAAATAATTACTTGCCAGTTATGTGGCTACAAAGAAGATATAAAAAGAAATAATTTTGAAAAAATGTCATGGGAATGTGATAATTGCAATACCAAGTATGATATTACTATGGATACTATGAAAATAAGCTCATTGAACAAAATTAAATCATCTTCAATCTATAAAAATATCAGGTATTTAATACCACTATGAGTATATACAAAAGATTAAATAATGGCGCAAAAATTATATTATTGCAATTCATAAATATTTTTTTAGTTATCGCTTGTTTGATGTTTTTTGAATCCATTGGTATAACTTTTTATGGATTTTATTTAGCTAGTGTGATTAGTATATCAGTCATCACTTTGATTTGTTATCTGATTGGCAAATATCAATTAAGAGTATTTTGATGAAGACTGACCCTAATAATCATTGTATACATTATAAGCAAGATTTATTGTGGGCATTAATTCATGATATATTTGCACACCCATTTATGGCAATAACAGGTTATTCCAAGATTGGAATTGACTTTCATAATTACACTTCCCATAGAGCTTGGAAGAGATAGGAGTATTTTAATGTTTGATTTATCAGAAATAGTAAAAACAATAAATTCACCAATTAAAAAAGTAAACAATACAAAATGGAGTTTTATTTTAGAATTTATTGTTTTTATTGAAGAAAATGATTTAGAGATTTATTCAACAAATATATTAACTTTATCGGGCACGATTGATTCAGATTGTTATTTTGGTGAAGTAGCTGAAAATATGGATACATCAGATATTTTAGCCGATATACAAGGCATTGTAGGTGAAATTGATGGGTTCTATAGAATCACTTATGGAGTTGGTTATAATGGTTGGACTGATTATTGGGGTGAATCTGATTATGATTTAGAACTGGATATATTATCAGTGTATCTTTTTGATGAAAAAGAGAGTATATTCTTAAGTAATCCAGATACTGAAGTTCAGATGGTTGAACTTGATTGTAATTAAATTAGGAAAATTGATATGTTTGATTTTATACAACAATTTTATTTTAGCAATGAGCGAGATATTATTGTAGGTGGATTTTTTTATAGCTTTATATGGCATAACAAGTTATCTATATTTTAAAAAGCTTGGGGTTTATGCTGATGAAATTAGAAGCAGAAATAAAAATATTAAAAAGGATATTAGATGATAAAACATTTTGAAGAAAACACAAAAGGAACTGATTATATAGTTGGCGACATACACGGCTGCTTTTATTTACTAAAAGAAAAGTTAATAGAAGTTGGTTTTAATGAAAAAACTGACAGATTGTTTTCTGTTGGTGATTTAGTTGATCGCGGCCCTGATTCAATTTCTTGTTATAAATGGTTAGACAAGTCGTGGTTTCATGCTGTACGTGGAAACCATGAGCAAATTCCTATTGAATATATACATGGTACTTGGCCCGCAGATAATTATATTAGCAATGGTGGTAGTTGGTTTTTAGGATTAACAGAAGATGAACAATTGGCTTTTGTCGATATGTTTGAATCATTACCGATAGTAATAACTGTTGATACAAAATTTGGTAAAGTTGGTATTATTCATGCTGATTGCCCAGTACATGACTGGAATGAATTGAATGATTCATTGCATAATAATAAGTATGCAATTGAATATTGTATTTGGGGCCGTGTAAGAATTAATGACAATGATGATACGCCTATAGATAATATTTGGCGTGTATATCATGGACATAGTATTGTTGAAGACCGTGAACAATACGGAAATGTTCATTTTATTGATACTGGAGCTTTTCATACACAAAAATTAACTTTAGTTGAAATAACTGATGACTAAAAAAATTATGTTGACTTCTTATAGATATTGTTTATAATATAGCTTTACTTGATTAGGAATTTGTTATGATTGTCATCGACAAAGAAAAAGTTAAAATTATATTAGCTGATTTTGAAAAAGTCGGTACTACGATAGTCACTGAATATCAATTAGCTCATACTTATTGGTATAGATATTTGAATCCAGTTGAACGGATTGAAATAATGAATACCATTAAAAAAGCAAAGAAAATTGAAACAAATCAAAAACGTTGTATCTTGAAGTTAATTAACATTATGAAAGAGCAGGCTTAATCATGACTACAATATTCAGAAAAGTATCAATTGGTTTAACAAAAGAATTAGCAACTCGTTTGGTTAAGGTTAAAGCTATTCAAATTGTTGCTGAAACAGATGAAGGCTATGAAATACATGATACCCGTTTGTTACGTGATCAATTTGGTGCGCCAATAAAAGGAAAAGGTATTATTCGATGTTTTGGCACAACTCATTATGTCATTACAAAAAAATATGCTGAAAAACTACAGGCTCAATGGGTATCAGAAACAAGATAGATTTTGATATTAAAAATATCGAATTCAGAAAAGCAATAGATGACATCAGAAAAATAAAATTCACTGATTCTCATTGGATTGAAGTTATGGATTCTATTGATATGGATAGTATTGAATTTAAAAATCTGTGTTTACAACAAGTATTTGATAGAGAATTATTACACCGTAAATTTACAATCTAGGATATATAATGGTACAATTAGTGCAAACAAAACCAATGGTAAACACTGGACAACCAGTTGCTATCATTTCCCCAAAAGAATTGAAAGAAAGTAAGGTTGCCAATGCTAGAGTATTGGAAATATTGTCAAATTTTGATTCTCCCTCAACTATATTAGTTGGAAATAAAATAATTGAACAAATATCATCAAGAACCGAATCTATCTTAGACGATATTGGTGATAAAAATCATGATATGATTAAAAATCAATTATCAAATTTATTGACATTAACACATTCGTTTAATCTAATCGAAAAGAAGCAAGAACCAGAAGAAAAGCATTGGTTAGGTGCGTTATTGTCTATGGTAAAACTTGAATCTGTTAAAACAAAAGAACAAATTTTGTCTGAAGTAAATTCAATCACAACACAAATGGATAGACTTGTAAAAGAGATTGAATTATCTAGCGAGTCGGCCCTAAAAAAATCCGAGTCTTTACAATCACAATATAAAATAAATTTAGATGATTATATTGAATTGGAAGGGTTAGTTAATGATTTGTCTGATGTGTTAGCTTTGAAAAAACAAGAATTAGCTAAGTTAAAAATTAATGGGGATACTGATTTACTGAGAATTGAAACTCAAAATCAATTATCAAAGAAGATTGATAGGTTGGAAAAAAAGATTGTTGACATCAAAAAATTCCAAATGATGTTAATGCAAAATGCTCCCTATATCAGTAAATTGGAAGATCAAGCAATTTCCTTAGTTGATAAATTTCATCAGGTAAAAACAATGACGATTCCTTTATGGAAAAGACAAATTAAATTGTATTTTGATGCAATGGATTTAGCAAAATCATCTACATTAGCAGATAATATATCTACTGCAAATAATACATTGTTGGTTGAAACTTCTACTACAATTGGGCAGACATTAGTCAGTATTACAAAAACAAATAATACAGATATGATCTCAGATAATACGTTACAGACTATAAATGATGCTTTAATTTTACAATTATCTGAAGTTGCACAAATTGACGAAGAAGCTAGAACGGCACGCCAAACATCATTATCAATGATGGAAACTATGTTAAGTGATTATAAAAATATTCAGTTGACAAATTGAAAAACTAAGGTAAAATAGAGGAAATGATGATTAATTTAGAAAAAGATGTTGAAAGGGTAAATGATACCCTTAAAAAGAAAAAACAAGTAATCAATTGTGAAGTTGCTTCAGTTCTTGATTGTAGTCTTAGCGCAGAACCTTTTTATACAAATGGCTTTTATCAATCAGTAGTTGAAAGATGTTTGCCAATTGCTATGGTTGTCGATAATGATAAAAAGATTGATTCGTGGATTTTTGATACACGTTTCAAAAAAATGCTTACCATAACTGTTGACAATATTTCAAATTATATTAATAATTTTGTGAAAAGTCATTGTACTTGGGGTGGAACACTTTATACTCCAGTTTTAGAGGATGTACTAAAAACATTTAAAGCTGAAAAACATTGGTTGTCCTGGAAAAAAAGTAAACGTTCACCTGTATTAGTTTTATTCTATACTGATGGCGAAAATGGTGACACTGGAAATTTTACAAAGTTTTTACTTGATACTACTCGTGATAATTTGTTTATACAAATAATTGGGATTGGTATTAGTGACAATATCAAAGAAAAAATGAGTACGATTGCTAGAAGTCATCATCATGTTGGTTTTATTGCAATGGATACTATTAAGGCTATTGATGATGAAGATTTGTATGATGGTCTTATCAGTAACAAATTTATTACTTGGTATAACCAATTTAAAGGATAATAATGTCTATTAATACAGAAGTTGATAAGATGACAAAAGAATGGGGGCCATTCGCAAAATGTTTGTTGCCCATTATAGCAATTGGTAAGTTAAGTGCTGATGACCAGTATCTATTAGCAAAAGAATGGAGAGAACGAGAACAAGTAATTCAGCTATACCAAGAATCTTGTGGTATTGATATTTCTGCTTTTATTAATGAAATAAGAAGACCCTTGTAAATTACATAAAATGAGGAAAAATAATATATGATTGTGTGATGACGTGATTTGTGATATAATATAGAAGTTTAATAATTAATTTTGGAGTTTATAATGGTACAAAAATATTTTATGGGTAGTATTTTTACCCTTGTGGTTGGTTTGATGTTGGCGTTTTTTATTGGTGGATTACCCGCTTTATGGATTACGTTGGTATTAGGTATTTTAGAAGTCAGTTTATCCTTTGATAATGCTGTTGTGAATGCAAAAGTATTAGCCAATATGGAAGAAGTTTGGCGGAAACGATTTGTGACATGGGGTATGTTGATCGCAGTCTTTGGAATGAGGTTGATTTTTCCATTATTGATTGTATCAATTACCATGTGGATAGACCCTGTTTCAAGTTTGATGTTAGCAATTAATGAGCCAACTCAGTATCAACATATCCTTGAATCGGTTCACATAAGTGTAATGGGTTTTGGGGGTACATTCTTGGGTATGGTTGCATTAAAATTCTTTATTGACTATGAAAAAGATGTACATTGGGTTACACCGATTGAAAACAAATTAACAGTTTTAGGTAAGATTGAAGCAATTCAAGCAGCTATTATGTTGGGTATCGTGTATATCACAAGTGTGTTTATTGCTGAACATTCAATTGAAGAAAGTCACAGTTTTGTAATTGCATCCATGTTTGGTTTGATTTTATATATCTTAGTCGATGGAATTGAAGCATTTATTGGAGTTGATGAAGGTGTAGTAACTGGCGTAGTAGTAAAATCAGGTATTGCAAGTTTTATCTATCTTGAAGTGTTAGATGCTTCTTTCTCTTTTGATGGTGTATTAGCCGCTTTAGCATTAACTAATAATATCTTTATCATTGCGCTTGGGTTAGGTATTGGAGCAATGGCAGTAAGGTCATTAACTTTAATGTTAGTGGATAAAGGTACGGTAGAACAATACACCTATCTTGAACATGGTGCATTTGCCGCGATTATGGCTTTATCATTAATCATGTTTGTGAATACTGTATATGAAATTCCTGAAACAATTACTGGCTTAATTGGAGTTGTTTTACTTGGATTATCAGTAGTTTCATCAATCAAAAGAAAATAATTACATTGACAATAGAGTTTATATTGTAGTATAATATAGACTCTATAAACAAAATAAACTAAGGTGAGATAATGAATTTAGAAAAAGATATGGAATTTAATTTATCAAAAGAAAGTGATAGATTGAAAGTGGTAAAAGCGGTTTTAGGTTGGGAAACCCCAGAAAATGTTTGGCCAGCTTATGATTTAGATGTTAGTTGTTTTTTGTTAGATGACAATAGCAAATTGATGGATGAATCAGGTTTAATTTACTACAATGCTTTGAAATCTGTAGATGGTTCAGTTGTAAAATCTCCAGATGAATTAACTGGCGGAACTGAAGAAGTTTATATCAATATTGAAAAACTTTCACCATCAGTAAAAGAAATTAGTATTGTGGTGACTATCCACAAAGCCAAAGAACGTATGCAAAACTTTAAACAAGTTACTGGCAGTTATATTAAATTCTTCAATAATGAAACAAATGAACAAATCGCTGTTTTCCAACTTGATAGAATTGAAGAATTAAGCACAGGCGTACAAGTAGGTAGTTTCTTCAATAGACCAGAAGGATTGATTTTTCAACCAGTCGGTAAAGGTGAATTTGCTACTTTAGGTGACTATTTAGCCGCATATAAGTAAAAAGGATAAAAATGATATTACAAAACTTAAGAAAAACAGTTAATAAAGATACATTTCAGCCATGTATTGTTGGTGATTTTGTTCTTAGCTTAGAATTAGCACAAGATATGAAAGCATTACACGGCGAACAAGAAGTTATTAATTTTATTGGCAAATCTGTAATTGAACAACTTAAAGATGTAAAAGATTTACCGTTTGTTTTGTAGAATATGGATCAACTAAAAGTTGAAGATGTTATCGTAATACGTAGTGAACAACAATTTATTGACTATTTTGGTCAGTATTCAATTAATCAATATAATGTTTTCAATGATTTGCCAATTTATATGAAATTACCAAGTTATACATTGACAATCATTGAAGAAAAGTAAATTTTAAAATAGGAAAATAATTATGTCAGATAAAAAAGTGTTTCTTGGGGGTACATGCAATGGTTCAACATGGCGCGAATCATTAATACCTATGTTAAGTGTTCAATATTTCAATCCAGTTGTTGAAAATTGGACACCTGAATGCCAAGATGAAGAAATCAAACAACGTCAAGAATGTGATTTTTGTTTGTATACAATCACACCTAAAATGACTGGCGTTTACGCCATCGCAGAAGTTGTGGATGATTCTAATAAACGTCCAGAAAAGACTGTTTTGTGCATACTTGAAGAAGATGAAGGTTTGAAGTTTACAGAACATCAAATGAAATCATTAAGAATGGTTGAACGAATGGTTCAAGACAATGGTGCTTATGCTAGTGAGTCATTATATAAAGTTGCTTATTATTTAAATCATGCCTGAAAATAATGTAAATCTTTACAATGAATTTAATGAAAATACACATAAAGATTTATTGATTGGACGAAAATGTGATATATGTTCTAAGCCAGCAACACATTGGTATGGGCGAAATTCAAGGCGGTTATGTGATGACACGAGTTGTAGATTAGTTTGTGATGTTGAACGTGCTAAAATGGATAGAAATTACAGAAACCGTGAAGATGATTATTAGTTGATTTTAAATTGATTCTATGGTTTAATATGCCATAGAATCCAATTTCATAAATATAATTTTAATGTGATATAGCTATGACTGAATCAGAAATGTTTGAAAAAATAAGACGTTACGTAGAACGGACTGAACGTAGTGGTCATGGCGATATGAAAAGAGATTACACTAGAGATTTAAAAGATATTTTGTCAGACAAAGAAATGCCTGATTTTTATTATGCTCTAATGTCAAGGATAAAAAAGAAAAACATCAAATAAGGATAAAAGGATGAAAAAATTTGACGAATATAAGGATATAGAAGAAAAGTTAAGGCAATTGGTGTTGCATGGGTTTCATATACCAAGAAAAGACATGCCGCAAATCAGAAGTGATTTAGTACCAAAATACTTAGATTTTCTGAAAGAACAAGGTATTACTCATACCAAAAAAAGTATACAAGTCGGTAAATTAAAATCGACACAAGGCGAGCTTGATATTCAAAAAGTTATTCCTATGATGGATAAAGATAATTCGGCAAATAGTAAGCCAATTATTGTTTCTAATGATAATTTTGTTTTAGATGGTCATCATAGATTTGCTGCTTTATATTGTAAAGATGAAACATTAACAATGAATTGTATTGTTATTAATGTTAAAATACAAGACTTGCTGAATATCACAAAAGAATTCGACCAAGTATTTTTTAAAGGATTAACTGAAGAAATAGCTTGACAAAACACAAAAATATAGTATAATAGTTTCAAATTGATTACCAGCTAATGTACAGGATATACCTTTTAACTATACGCCCTGACAAATTCGGTAATATTTACATAGATTTATAATCTCAGCTAAAATTTGGTTATTTCTGCTAAAAATCCCACCAGATTAATTCGAGATTGCTTTTTTAATATCCAGCTAATGTATTGTTATTTTAATACCAACAAAACCCACAATACGAATTCGGATATACTTTTTTTAGTTTTACCAGCTAATGTAAGGTTATGCAACTCCACCTTATAAAATCGGTAATTTTTATTTTTGTACCAGCTAAGATATAGTTATTTTATAAAATTCCATCACTATATCACTACGGTATTTTATTTTACATATAATGGAGAAACCCACATGAAAATTTCAAAAAACAATTATTTTATTTCTACCAACAATAGATTCAATCAAGAATCTTTCAAGATTGCAAATGCAATGAGGCTTGAATTATTGCAATTGGGTGTATTAGTTTCTGGTGAATTAATTACTGCTATCGCAAGCAATTCTGAAACAACCGCATTAGTCTTTTGTGAAAAAGTTTGTAAAGACTATAGCGTTGGAAAATTAGTAGCCCCTTTGTTTAATAATTGGGAAAAACGCACTAGATTTACATTTGGTGAATGTATAATTCAATGCTTAGGTTATCGTTTCCAGTTTTCTGGAAATGACATGAACAACCAAGCTTATTGGGATGATTTGATTGCGAACGTTAAAATTAAAGATTTTACGTTAATTACGTTGGCCCCAGAAAAAGATGCTTTTGACCTATTCACAAGTTTGTCAAAAACAAAAGTATCGTTAGATAGAAAACAATTGGATACTTTAGTTAATTTGGCTGCTGTATTCTATGATTCAGTTTCTACCAAAGAAAGAATTTACAGCGATGAAGTTAGGGTTTCTGTGTTGTTTGGTTTAGAAAAAGATTTTGGTTTATACAATTCATTAGTTGCATTGAAATGTAAGCCTTCTGATGTATTACGGTATTGCGCTGGTAAAGTGAATATCCAAACAATGAACTTACCTTCTGATGTGATTTATGGTAAATTAACATGGGGTCAACGAATTGATTTATTGACGTTCCTTAATACCTTCGATTATGAATTCTTAATGGAAGAGTTAGGAAAAAACCGTGAATCTTGGAAAAGATTTTTCCAACATATTCATCTTTTTACACAAAAAGACTTTGTTAATCGTTTTCAAAAAATCGGATTTTCTGCACGGGTATCAAGTGGATTTAAAGAATTGAGTATCCCAAAACGTTACTATCGTGTATTGGATGAAATGTTAGAATCAGGCACGATTGTATCAACTGAATCTGAAACGTTGGTATTTAGAACGTTTGCGTCTAGGGTTAAAAATGCAATTGAAACAAAAGATTATGATATGATTATCAAGTGTTTGGACAAACAGCCTGGTTACTTATTCAGAAACTTTGCAACGGTACTGAATGGTATTGAAAAAAGTAAAGAATCATTATTCATTGCTTTTGTAAGAGAAAAGCTTGCTAAAGTATCAGAATCAGTTTTGTTTTCTGTACTTGGTATAAACGTTAATGCTGAATATCGGATCATTGATGTAAAAGGCGACACAATCATCGAATCAGCAAATTATCCAAAATTTATTGCTGAAATTCAAAATGATATTAAACGTGAATTGTTTTCTCGCCACGGCTTCTCTGGTAAAGTTGTAGTTGATACATCATTACAAAATAAGATTTTGCCTTTCTTATCTAAGAATTCAGAATTAGACAGAGGTTCAAAAGTTAAGTTTGAAAACAATAGATACTTGTATTTGTTTGTACATTGGGTTCAGCCAAAACACACCAGAACTGATTTGGATTTAAGCGTAGTTGCTTTTGATACTAATTGGAAAAGTGAAACAATTTATTTTGGTAATCAAGCAAATGCTTATATTGCTCATAGCGGCGATTATACAAATGCCCCAGCACCTGATGGCGCAACTGAATATGTAAGAATTGATTTGAATTTTATTCCAAAATCAAAAAGTTACATGATTCCTATAATCAATGTGTATACTGGTGCAATAATGAATGAAAACGAAGTAGCTTATGCTGGATTCAAGTTTTCAGATGACCCAAACTTCAGTATTGATGGTGATTTTACTCGATTTGATTTGACTGCTCCAGCAAATGCAAACGTGCCATTCATGGTAAACTTTGATAAAAAAGAACTTACTTTGTTGGATTACAACAATCGTACACGTTTGGGTATGACAGCACACTCTGAAATTGATAATATGAAAAAGCTTATATCAGCGGTTAATGATAAAGTGATTATCACATATCAAACATTGGCTGATATTTTAAGCGGGGATGGTGAACATATTTCATGTAATTTCTCTGAAATTGTAGTAAATGAAATTGATGTTACACCTGAAAGAATCACTGAAATTTTCACAAAATAATACCAACAAGGGAAATATCTCTATTTCCCCTTTACTTTAAAGGAATAATATGTTATATTACGTAGAATATTTAACAAGCACATTAGTTGAAGCGTCTGATATTGAAGAAGCGTATAGCACGGCTAGAAAGCATTTTCATGAAGCACAAGAACAATTAGATGAAAATGATGTTGTGTTATATCAAACAAAATTGATTGAAAATGAAAAAGATTTTAAAAAATATGGTTCGGATTGGGATTTAAATTGTATCCCGTTTGGTGGTCATAATACAATTGGTGACATTTTACATCTTGTACAATAACACTAATTAATATTGGATATTGCATAATGAATATTAAAATCACGAAAGAACAACATTTAGAATTTGAACAATTTGGGTATAAAGAATATATCTTTGGTTCTCATTTGTTTAAAACAACAACTGAAAAATCAGATATTGATTATATCCGAGTATTACCAGATACGATGTATCTATATTTTGATACGTTAGGTCGGTTTTTGCCAAATTTCAACACTTGGCAATATGATGATGTTGAAAATAATAGTCAATATGTTTGGATGACTAATACACAATTTTACACTAATTTGTTTAGTGGAGATGGACATATTATTTCTGATGTTGTTTTATTCAGTGGTGAATTTGAAGACCCTTTGTTTTTATGTAGAACATACAAAAATATTAAGGGTTATTTAGGTTTAGTGAAGCGAGATTTGAAATTCTTTAACAAGAATGCAAAAAAAAGAATTCATTGTATTAGAGGTTTATATATTGCAGAATGTTTGCTCGATAATAGGATACCTAATGTTGATTATATTGGATTGATTACTTCTGTAAGTGATCGTTTAATTGAAGAAGATAGACTTTCTATTGCTGATAAACTTGATATACTCAGAAATAGAATGAATGCAATGTATGAGAAAAATGAGTTGACTTTATATCCTGTTTTTAATGAGACAGTATCACAAATAGCAGAATTAGTTAATTCAAATAATATGAAAGAATTCACATATTAACAAACACAAAAAATTTTAGGGATGAAATGATACAAGCAAAAATAATAAAAGATTCAATTAATGAATATGGAAATCGTTTAACAACATTAGAAATATGTGTTCATAGATTTGTATGGTCAGAATTTATGACACATCGGGTTTTTAGTAGAAATGCGGCTTCCAGTAGAGCAATTCCTGTAGCTAAGATGTTAAAACAAGTTTGGACAAATCCTGCGATGCCTGTTAAATGGGCACAGAATCAATCAGGTATGCAAGCGGGTGGTGATTTAACTGGTATACGTTTATCAATTGTTAAGTTTTTGTGGCGATTAGCTGGAAAAGTAGCTTGTATTTTTGCGTATCTTATGATAAAATGCAACTTGCATAAGCAATGGGCAAATAGAATATTAGAGCCTTGGCAATGGATGACTGCAATTGTATCATCTACTGATTTTGATAATTTCTTTGGTTTGAGAATTTCACCATTAGCACAACCAGAAATTTGTGAGTTAGCTATTTGTATAAAAGAAGCAATTGATAATTCTATCCCACAATTTTTATTAAGAGGTCAATGGCATTTACCATACATAACAGAAAATGAGTTAAGAACATATACTGATATTGAAATATTGAAGAAAATTTCGGCGGCTAGATGTGCTAGAGTTTCATATTTAAATCAGGATAAAACTTCACCAATTTTAGAAAAAGACATTGAACTATGTGAAAGATTGGTACAATCAGACCCAATTCATGCAAGCCCGTTTGAACATCAAGCAACACCGAAAGTTGGCTGGTTTGGTAATTTTACAGGTTGGAAACAAAATAGACAATTTATAGAACAAGAAAGGAAAATATAATGACAAAGAAATACACTGGCGTTGTTTTCACAACAACAAATGAAGAAGCAAGAAAAATTGCATCAGATTTTGATACAATCAGTATTGAATATAAACAACGTATGACTAGGTTATTTGATGAAAATTCAAATATCATTGGTACAATTGAGAATATTTATTTTACCAAAGATATTGATAATGGTTCTGAAAAAAACTATTTCACTGTTGATTTTACTTTGATTGAAAGCCCACAAAATATTTACGTTAAAAAGCTAATTGAATTGGGCCTAATCAAATGTTCAGTGGCGGAATTGAATAGCGGTTCAAGATTCTACTTGGAATTAGTTGAAGAATATTTTAATCCTGTATATAAAATTACAGAAAAACAAGTACCACAAATTGAAAAATTAGACCCAATTAGTGCTGAAATGCAAGAATTTGTTGATACTTTCAATAACAGTATGATGTATGAAACCAAGAAAAGACTTGAAGATATTGAAATCAAACATTACCCTCTTCTTAAAGAAGCGTTTGATCAGAAATTAGTTCAATTTAATACTGAAAAAAGAATTATCATATCAGATACTGGTAGAAAATATTTTAAACCAACGGCTTTTGAAGAAACAAAAACTACTCAGCCAAATGTTGATAATGTCAAACAAAAAGACAATTCAAGTGTTAAACAAAAATTTGATGTTATGTTTGATGATGTAATTCCAAAAGTTCAGTTGACAGCAAAAGAACAAAGACAGTTAGTTAAGTTTTCTAAGCTGTATCCTAAAATTGATATACATGATTCGTTTTATGTAAATAATTTAGGAAAAGCGTATTTTAAGAATACCCAACAATATAATTCACCACAATTCTATCAAGTGCCTTCATTTGATGGGTTTTATTACATTGATAATTATAAATTTGAAATACAACAATTGATTAGAGATGTTATAAATTATGTGGATAATTATTTTCAAACAGCATAGGTAGAAATATGTTTGAATTTATACAGAAATATTTATTTTGGAATACACAACCTGTTCCGCAGGTTTGTATTCCAAATCAAGAACCTTTAAATATTGATAGTGAATTTGATATTGAAGGTAAAGACGTATATTCAATTGAACGTCAAATTATTGATGATAGAGTAGTAACAACTATAGCTTTTTATGAAAAAAGTGGTCAAGCTATTGAATGGAATATACAAACGGATAATCATACACATATAGATTATGTTAATCGTTTAAGAGCAAAATTAAATAAAAAAAATAATAAACAAGTTGTAGTGATTGTTAATCATCCATCGGATTGTATATCAAAAAGCAATGATGATATTATTATTTTAGATGGTTCAGTTTGTGACGTAAAACACCTATTTTTTTCTTTGCTTACTATAGCAACTCAGCAAAAAGAATACACATTTAAAATTGGTAATGTAACGTATTTAACTGAATCATTTTTTGATTTTAGTACCAATACTCTTTATGATGAAACCAAATTACCTAAATTTTATGATTTAGATGAATGGATATTATCCCATAAAGTTAAGATTTAAGAGTTATTTACAGGGAGTTAATTAGATGAATAGAATATCACGATTTATAGAAAATTATATTAACAAAAAGTATTTTGGAGTTCCACCATCAAACTATGTTGCTAATATACAAGCAATTGTTAAAAATGTTTTAGACGATACTAAAATAGTTGATAAGAAAGAATACGCAGACAAAAACCGTTATTTGTATAGAGATTTGTCCGTGTTTGAAAATATCTTATGTGTTCAAGCCATGCAACATGAAGAACGAGGCATGTATTTTTACTTATCGACTGTATCAGAGAAAGATATTGTCACATTACAAATATTACGTTCGATAATTGAATTGAAGAAGTATAAGCTTTCATCAAAAAATGTTGAAACTGAATTACATTCTTACATAATCGACGAATTAAGAAATCAGATCATTAATGTATTTGATATACAATATATTGATGAAAAGCAATTACAACGATGTATTAATACAAAATCTACCAATATTGCACTTAATACTAGACGTGGATATGCTAAAACTTTATTATTGCATCCTGATACCATTAAAAAATTAACATTTGAAGATTTAACATCGAAATTGAATTTTAATTATGAAACTGGTTTTGTTGGTAATTATCAGATTGGTAATTTGTTTTATGATATATATTATTCAACCTTAATGAATGTAGATGAAATTATCCTTTGTTATATAGGGTTAAATCATGTTGATGGCGGTGCAATTTTAGCTCCGTATATCTTATTAGATGAAGAAAACAATACACAATTTAAATTAGAAATTTTTGATCAACGATACTACAAATTGATTAAATTGTTATGATTACTCCTAGACCAAAAAAAAAACAGGTCATAGCTATTGCCAGTTCAACTTATGTAGTTTTTATAAAAACACAATTCCATTAAAATAAAAATAAGGATATAAATGACAATAGCTTTGCATTATGGTGATTGTTTAGATATAATGAAAGAAATACCAGATGATAGTGTTGATTTAATTTTATGTGATTTACCTTATGGGACAACTAATTGTAAGTGGGATACTGTAATTGACTTAGAAAAATTGTGGAATTCATATAATAGAATTACAAAAGATGATTCTGCAATAATCTTATTTGCACAAACACCTTTTGATAAAGTGTTAGGCTGTAGTAATTTATCTATGTTAAAATATGAATTAATTTGGCATAAAACGCAACCAACTGGTCATCTAAATGCAAAGAAGATGCCATTAAAAGCACATGAAAATATATTAGTATTTTATAAAAAATTACCAATATATAACCCACAAAAAACAACTGGACATACTAGAAAAGTTGTAATAAAACGTAATGGTAATAAACCTACTGCAAGTAAAATATATGGTGAACAAACATCAGAACCATTGGCGTATGATTCAACTGAACGTTATCCAATAAGCGTACAAACGTTTTCTTGTGATACACAAAAAATAAAATTTCACCCAACACAAAAGCCATTAGATTTAATAGAATGGCTTGTTTTGACCTATAGTAATGAAAATAGTGTAGTGTTGGATAATTGTATGGGAAGTGGTACAACTGGTATTGTCTGTAAAAAAATAAAACGTAATTTTATTGGTATTGAAAAAGATAAAACTTATTTTGATATTGCAGTAAATAGAATTAACCTTGAACAAGAAGAAAATACTATATTGGAATTATTTAAATAAACTTATGCAAAATACTAAAAGAAAAACTATAAAAAGTTTAAGGCAATTTACAAACAATAATTTTGTCAAGTTATTTAAAAAAACAAGTTGCATAAAAGAAACAGATAGAGTTTCTTTAAAAGTGTGTGGGATAGGTTTTAGGTTTGGTAAACTCGAAGATGGTACGTTCTTTGTTGAAGGTTCAAAAACGGGAATAATAACAAACCCAAATGATTTTATAGAGTATGCATTAGAAAAACAATATATTGGGATGTTGTATCAACGATGTGTTGCTTATAGCGATATGTTTCATCTATTAAAAAATCAAAAATTTGTAAAGGATTTGCCAAATAATGTAAAAGTTGTTTGTGAATTCCTGTATAACCCGTTGCATATTGAAGAAACAGAAAAAACCATTCAGTTTGTTAATTATCATTATGACAAAGATAAATTAGGTACTTTATTAAGTATAGTCCCATTAGAAGTCATCGGGGATTATGATATTAATAACCTATATGAATATTCAACTGATGAAATTCTTTTTATAAATCCAATATTACCGTATAGATGGGTTAGTTTTGCAAGGGTAATGGGTAAGCTTTACTTTATGGATTTTGGAAAGCCTGCTTTTGAAAAAACAAAAAAAGATATTGACAATCCATTTTGGGTATTATATAATGAAAAAATTGAAGGTTACAAAAAACAAATAAATGATTTGTTGTATAAAGAATTTAGTTCTGATGGCGCCGCTATTCTTGGTGATAACATCGAAGGATTTGTTATTGAATTAGATAAATTTAAATTTAAAGTAAAAAAGGATTATTAAATGCAAGTAGATGTTGAAAGAATGTATATTTTAACTATGAATGAGCTTGAAATGAATTGGTTGAAAGGAATTATGCAAAACCCACTGTATAATGAAACGCCAGAAACAGAAGAAGCACAGACCCGTAGAATGAGGTCAACATTTTGGCAAGCCTTGAATAATATAGAGGAAGATATAATTTAATGAATAAGCAAGCCGTTGTTGGGGTTTATATTGATGATTGTAATAGATTTGCAGTTGTTACAAGGCACGATGGTCGAATTAGCTTGCCTGGTGGTAAAGTAGAGGAAGGTGAATCTTTACTTACAGCGGTTTTACGTGAATGTGAAGAAGAAGGTTGGCACGTTGAAGAAATAAATCCAGTGCCTATTCATAGACGAGATGATATTGATGGTTTTGATACCTATTGGTTTAAAATCGACAAAGCTACTATGCTAGATGATTACAAAGATAAATCAAGAAATTTATTTCCATTTAAAACTGATGTTTATACATTAATACGTTGTAGTCCAGGGTTTGGAAATGAATTTTTAGTAGACTATTTAGATAAACAAGTTAATTGGAAATGGCGGATTGAATTATAATGATTTATTTAGCGGCTCCCTATAATGACTTTGATAAAAGTATTATCTGTGATAGAATGGATAAGATTTATGCAGTTATAGCTTTTTTAACAAATAATGGTAATCATGTTGTAACACCATTATTAATGCACGAAATTGTTGTTCGATATGAGATTGATGGTTCATTTAATTTTTGGGAAAAATATTGTATTGACTTATTATCAAGATGTGATAAACTATACGTGTTAATGATTGATGACTGGGATACTCGACACGGGATTAAAAAAGAAATTGAATATGCTATTGACAATAATATCGAAGTAGTATATATTAATCATGAGGATTTTTCATGAAAGAAGTAAATTGGAATGTTCTTTCTCAGTTAGGATTAATAAAACGAATTAACCATGAAATATTGCATCCATTAGGTTTAGCAATGACAAGAAACTCTGAAACAGGTTTTTCTGAATCAATCTTAGTATCTGATGATGGAATATGGGAATATGAGAATAAAGAAGTTGTTGTGTTAAGTAAAGAAGAAGTAGATAATGTAGTAAATAATGTTGTAAATTAAATTTTAATTAAAGGTGGATATATGAATAAAAGTGTAGGTTTTGTGATTGTTGTTGGTTTAGTTGTTATTTTAGCTGTAGTTGGTTATATCAAAAACATTGTAGCCGTTGTAAATTGCGATTTTGCATCGCCATACAAATGCGAAATTGTTCATGGTGTAGGTGTTTTCGTACCACCAGTTGGCGCGATTGCTGGTTGGATGGATTTAGGCAACTAAAACAAGTGTGTCTGAATTAATAATCGGAAAATTTGAACCACCCACATTAGCACATATCAGAATTATTCAACAAATGATTAATCCTATTGTGGTCGTGGTTCACACAAAGGTAAGTAAACAAAAACCATTTTCAAAGGAAATAATTTCAAGATTATTTTCTGAATATGAAATATTCCCATATTTCATAGAAACTGGTTATATTGTTGATATATTAGATATTCTGGAAATTACCCCAGAATATCTAATTTGTGGTTCGGATAGATACAAAAAATATCAAGAAATAATTGATAAGAATAAATTATCATTACAGTTAAAAGAAGTAAAACGACTAGATAGTGATATTAGCGCAACAAAAGTTAGGTATTCACTTATTTCTAATGATGAAGTTTTGTTTAGAAAATTAATGCCTTATAAGTTCTGGCCTTATTTTGAAGAATTGAAACAAATATGTCAAAATTTAAAGTAGGTGATAAAGTTTATTCTGATGGACATGGTAAAGGAAAAGTTAAAATAGTCGATTTTTCTTTACCTAAACCAATTGGCGTTAAATTCAAAAAAATGCAAAATCATACTATATGGTATACTCAAAACGGCTATATCTATTCTGATGAATCCTTTAGTCATGATAATATTAAACATAGAGATAATGAGAAATGAATATATACTTGCTTACTAGACCAGATGAATTTGGTTTTGATGAATATGAAAGTGCTGTTGTTATTGCAGAAAATGAAGAAGATGCCAAATAAAGAATTGAAAAACATGTTGAAACGGATAAAAAACCAAGAACCAAAAAAGTGTACTGCTTGTATTGGTTCAGGTTATTATGATTCTAAAAATAATCCAAAATGTCAAGCATGTAATGGTACTGGATTAAAAGGATATATGTAATGTTAGTAAGAATGAAAAATGAAGAAGGTGAATTAATAAAAATTGACCCTGGTACAATATGTCAATTTTGGCATATAGCAAAAGATATAACGGGGATGCAACATGAAACTTCTGGAGTAAAAGAAGTTGTTTATGTTAATCATACATTAGAACAAATAACTGCTTGTGTGTGTTTCGTCGATGTCAATAAAAGTTAGATATTTTGTAGTTCGAGAAAAAAATACTTGGTTGGCTTGTTCACTTGAATTTGGGTTAGCTGTACAATGTGATGATGGTTGGTTAGTAGAACATCGTTTAATTCGCCAAATTATTGAATTTGCAAAAGATGGTGAATTATTAGATAGAAGAGCGATCAAAAAAGTATATTTTTTATATTATTGGTATTATATTACTGATATTTTCAGAAGTGAAAAAAGGACTAATATATTTATATGGCCATGACAAAATTAGAAAATTTAGCTCTTAGAGCTACCTTACATTGGTTAAACGAAAGTGAATCAATGATTTTAAGTAGTATTGATAATACTGAATCAAAATGGGGAAATGCAACTTATATTAATACCACAGCAGGACAATGCTTAAAAAAAATACAGCAATCTATTGAAATGATAGAAGCAATAATTAATTAATGGAAAGATAATGAAAAGTATACGTTTAAATCAACAAATGAGACAAGCTATCATAGAAAATATGGTAAGTGCTTTTGAGCAAAATTGGTTTTCCAGAAAACCATATAGTGGGTTAGGTGAGTTGGATGTCCACCGAAATAAAATCAAAGAAGATATAATGATCTCTCTTTGGGATAGTGTTTATGGTCAATATTTACCCGCTTTAAATACATTACCAGACTTCTTTTTAAGAAAAAATTCGTTATTTAGCATTAGTGGTGGTACAAATAGATATTACACTATTACCTTGAAAAATAGACCAGGAAAAGACAATGCAGTTGATATTTTGTTTGAACCTGAAGATTGGGATTTACATTTTGCTGAAGTAATTTCTCTTATTAAAGAAGAAGAAGAATATAAAAAGAATTTATCTGAATTCAAGATTGAAATTAAATCTATCATCGAATCAGTATCAACAACAAAACAGTTAGTTGAATTATGGTCAAATGCAGAAGAATTTATTCCTGCTACATTAATTGACCCAAATAATATTAATTTGCCAGCTATTAATGTATCTCAAATTAACGCAAAATTAGGTTTAAGTTCATAAATGGTACCCTCAAATTTTACGCCGCTTGAAATTGTTAAAATAATTAAATCAATTTCACGGGATGAATTGGAAGAATTATTTATAAAATATGCGGAATCATTTGAAGATATTGATAATGAGCAACTAGAGCGATTAGAAGATGCTGAAAGCGAGTTAGCCGATGCAGAAGAACAATTAGACGCACATAAAGATGTGATAAGAGATATAATCTATTTGTGTACATCTTTTGACCAACAAACTTATAGTGCAGAATCTTTAGCAAAAGAAATAATAAAAATTCATAATGAAAGTTTTATTTGACATTAACATAAAATGCTTTTATAATAAGTCTTAATTATTTTTTTGAGACTTTATTATGTTGCCTTCAAATTTTACACCTGATGAAATTGCTAAAATAGCTGATACTTTAACCAAAGAAGAATTGGCTGAACAATATATCAAACTAGCTGAATCTTTTTCTCAGGCAAAACAATTTGATAAACGTTTGGAACGTGATATTGAAATTGTTGAAGAACAATCTGAATTTAGAGCGCAGTTGTTACGCGATATTCAATATGTTTGTAATGAAGCATCGCCAAGATACAAAGAAACAAAAAGTTTAATCCATGAAATCATTCTTGCGATTGAAAACAGTTATGTTGAGTTATAGTATCAAGTTATGGAAATATTTATATTAGTTGTTATTATGAATGGTTATAATGGCAATAAAGTCGAATTTCAAGAATTTCAAACAAAAGAATCTTGTGTTTATGCGGCTCAAGAAATTAAAAAAGAAGCTGATACAAGTTTAAAATTTTTATGTTTACACAAATAAAATTTTGGGTTAAACTATACCTGAAATGAAGTTTAACGATTTAAATGAAAAGGTGATTATCATGAAACCAGTAGCACAAGTGCCACAAATAGCACAAGTAGCAATTCCTGCCACATATTTTACACAAAATATCAAAAGACAATATTCTAATTGTCGTCAAGCATTATTCAGAGAATTTTTACAGAATTCTATTGATGCAGGTTCAACAAAAATTGATTTTATCGTTACTGATACGGCTATGAGCTGTAATGACAACGGTTGTGGTATGGATACTGATTTATTAGTTCGTGCTATGCTTACATTGTCAGGTTCAGTAAAGACTGCTGGTTCTACTGGTGGGTTTGGTGAAGCAAAGAATCTTTTGTTGTTTGCCCATAAAGAATACACAATTCACACCAGAAACAATTTTGTTCAAGGTTCTTGTTTATCTTACAATCTTGATAGTGATGCTGAATATAAAAACGGCACTAGCATCGAAATTGAATTTCATGAATCTTTTGGATTTGACAAAGAAGCCTATATTCGTACTGGTATTGACTTCATAAAACGTTGTTCAGTTGGCAATGTTGTTGTTTCTATTAATGGACAACAAATAACCAATGATGAAGATTTGGAATTTGTTTTTGAAAATGATTGGTGCAAAATTTTCACAAGATCATCGTTTCAAACCAACTATGCTGCCGTTAGAAAAAATGGCATTGAAATGTTTGAAGTTTATTTGAATGAAACTTCTGACAAGAAATTCATTATTGAATTAACATTAAATTCGATTGATTGTTTATCGTCAAATCGTGATTCAATGCAATATCAATACCGTGAAGAATTGTCAAAAATTACCAACAATATCCAAATGAATCAAAACATGTTTGGTAAGTTGTATAATCAAACAATTACTTATGAAGGTAAAAATAAGTTTTCAATCATCCAAGCAATACAAAAATTCATTAAACAAGTAAAAGATGAATTGTCTGTTTCAACAAAACAAGAAATTGAAAATTATGTTGTTGCTTTACAGGATACCCACGATCATGTTGAAATGGAACGGGTTTTTGAAGATTTAATTCAAATCGAACCCTATTTTGCTCCAGAATTCATTAAGATGAAATCTGATATACAATTAGAAAGTAACTTTATTGTTGATATTCAAAAGAAAGGTATTGATAAGTTACCTGAAAAATTTGACCCACAAACAATGCAAAAAAAGTATAAAACATTGGCACTATTGTGGAAGGCTTCGATGATTAAAGTCATTGAAACAATGGGTGGCAATATGGCCTTTAACATTGGTTGGGTAATTTCTGATGATGCCTTAGCACAATTTAAAGAAATTGATGGTGGTTATGTCTTTCAAGTGAATCCTGAATACCATTGGGATTTAGATAAAAAGAAAATGATTATGTCTTTATTAACAGCGGCTTGCCATGAATATACTCATGTTACCCACTCAGATCATGGTGAAAGTTTTACCAGCGAAAATTTCAAAGTTGTTCGTGATGTCTTTACCAATTTAAGTTCATGGCGTGAAATTCTTCAAATCTCAGAAACTATTTCACTATAACACTTGACAATAGAATCAGTTCAGATACAATATATTTGAGCTGATTTTTTAAAGAAGGATTAACTGATTATGACATTTATTTGCACAATTAAAAATGGTGATTCTTTCCCTTTAGGTGGGATCAAAATTAAAAGAGTTTGGACAATATTAGTGCCAAATTTTACAATAAAAGATGAACCTATCCATACAGTAAATGCTTTTTTGGAAGATAGATGGCATGACTGGTATGTTAGTAATGATACCTTTCACAGCACATTTCATTCAAGTGCATTAGGTGAAACTCATAATTTGTTAATAGAAGAGGTTGACTAGCATGTACGATCATGAACAATTTTGTTATAAAGATGGTTATGCTTTAGTTGAAATTTTATTGATTGATTATTCAAAAGAATTCATAACTGAAAATTTAGATTATGTGTTATCACGGTATCCTTTTGGTGAATTGTCTGATGCACATAAACGCGGGATTAAACAAGGATTATTAGACGCATGAACATACAACAAGAAATACAAAGTAACTTACCCGAATTAGCAATTGATTTGGAACAATTTTATAATGGCTATGCTATTTTAGAAACACCCACTTTAAACAATTTGGCTAGAGTTTATGCAAATGAAACTGGTATTCCGTTTCATATTGCAAAAGACAATATTATCAAGATGACAACTTTAGTAATTGTTCAAAATTTCAATGAGCTTGGTAAATGAACCCTATTGTATGGTTAGATTTAGAAGATACGATTATTCCATCATGGGCTGATTTTTTATATTCAGGTTCAACTAAAAATATAAAAGAAGTAAGAACTTGGTTACGTGCTAGAGATATTACACAAGTAAATATCTTTTCTGCTGCTATTTGGGATAGAGGTGATAAAACAATCTTTCTCGAACAAATGAAAACTGAACTTGAAGACTTATTAAAGGTTGATATTTGTCAATGGCCCTCAATTGAAGATTTGATGAAAGCTTCAAAGAAATTCGATTTTGCACAATATTATGACACAACTGAATTTGTTCAATTGAATGGAAAATTTATTTCATTTTTGAAGTATTGTATGGTTAATGGAAGAAATCAGCACAATATTTTAATAGATGATTCTGTTGCAGATTGGGTAATGATTGGGGATAGTGGAAAAACCACTATTGAAACGATTAATATATTGACAGTGACGGGTAAAAAATGGTAAGATTACTTTTAAAAATACGATGCTGGTTACAGATATTATCCCA
Organism: Bacteroidales bacterium; assembly: GCA_041662185.1. Taxonomy (GTDB): domain Bacteria; phylum Bacteroidota; class Bacteroidia; order Bacteroidales; family P3; genus UBA10566. The sequence continues at coordinate 161,685 of JBAZSY010000001.1, read as the reverse complement.
TATTAATACACGAGAATTAAATGGGTTGAATAAATTAATGAAAGAATATCATTGGGCATTCGCACATAAGAAATTTTTACTTTGGTTGATTAAGAAGACAATCAACACACTGACACAAATTGATAGATTTTTGTTAAAATTGTCAGTGAAAGTAAATCAAATGATTATTAATAAATTGGAGAAATTAAATGGAAATAACACATCTTGCCATTGATAGTAAATTTATGATTAATGGCAAATCATATACACTGGTATCAGTAATTGGCGATGGTTGTAATATCATAGATTCAAACAATAAGCGAATGTTATCACAAAATTTCTACCCAGATGGTCATATTGTAGAAATAGGATATTTAAATCATTTGGTAGAAAAGTATGCTAGAAATATTTGAAAATTTAACACAGCCTCAAATAAATGATTTAATCAATGGTGGGTTTGAATTTCTAGGTTCTGTAGCATCATTAAACAACTGTAGGATTTTGCTTAAAGATAAAAAAGTGATGGGTTCATCTATTTATAGCATGTTGTTTATTACTACTTGGGGCTATTATAATCTTTATTTTTACCCATCTATTGGACAAACCTATAGTTTTTATGGTGCTGTAATAATGGTTATAGCAAATTCATTATGGTCAATTTTAGCAATATATTACAGTAAAAAAGCTAATGTCAAATTATATGATGTAGATGATGGTTTTACCGTATGAAAGAGACATGTCAAATATGTGGTGAAGGATTCTTGACAGAATTGCATTCTCTAACTCTATGTGAATATCGTGGCTTTACAAAAAATTTAGACACAATATTTTCGACGTGTGATGGTTGTGGGTCAGATCAAGTAGATTCTATACAAACAAAATATAACAAACAAAATTTTATAGAATGGAAACAAGAAGTTGATTTATTAATTAAACAGTGGGCAGATTGTGTAGACAATTTGGCTAATAAAAAAGAGGATATTAGTGTGGAAAATTTATTAGATACTATGTTCAATAAAACATTTGAACAGGCAACATTAGAAGCAAATCAATTAACAAAGGAAGAATGTCGATATTATACTGCTATACGAAATGAGTTTGGCGGTTGGCAAGTATCAGACAGATTTGATCCGTTTGCCGCAAATTTATACAGGGATATTTAATACATGACAGATTATACAGTTGAAATTATTGGTTATAATGATTTAAGTGAACAAGAACAAAAAAATGCTTCCAATAATGGTTGGGGTAAAGAAGATGCGAATTATATTAAAATTTCATTTAAAGGTGTACCAATTTTAATCGAGTCTGATGCAATGGAACCAGAAGATGCCACATTATCCAGAGATTTATCTTGGGTAAAAAGTGCTTTGGAAGAAGCATATCATTTGGGTACATTAAAAGAAAGTGATAACACACAAGAAAATAATATTATTAATGCAGTTAATAATAATAATGTTTGGTTAAACATACCGCCAGATGTATCTATAAATCACGAAGATAATGTAAGGTTTGTTGGTTCAACTGTATTATGGATGTTTCAAGAACAGGTACGTTTATTGCCAAAATATGTTAATCCTGCAAATCCAAATCAAGAAGTGTTACAAGAAATAGCAAATAAAATTAAAACTCTTTATTTGTCAGTAAATGTTAATCAAGGAAATTAATATGAAACACATTACAAATGGCACATTACAAGAATACTTGACTACTGTTGGGTATCAAATATTACAAGGTAATCCATTAACTTCAGAACAAATTGATAATATTGATTGGTATGCGGATAAGGCAAGACAAAAAATTCGTGATGATTTACGAATTGATTTGGGGTTGTTTATCGTTGGTAAAAATTTAGATGATATTGTGGAACGAATGTTCACTAATGGTTGGAGAAAAAATATATGAAGAAAGAGTATTTCTTACAATTTGATTATTGGAATCATCAAGAAAATCAATTTTGGTATGGTATCGTTACAATTGATTTAAATGAAATAAACTTGACTGATTATTGTCATCAGTTGGTAATAAACCATAGACCAGATATTGATATTAAATCAATAACATTAAAAATAAACGCATTCAATTTAATATGAAACCACTATTTATAAGCTGTATCGAACAAGAAGTTCAATTAGATGATATTGAAATAATTAATGAGCCTGTTAATATTTCATTGTGTACTAATATTGCAAAAGTATCAATTAAAACAGGAACAATGAAAGAAGCTTTGCCAGCTATCATTTTTAATGGCTTATCTACTGAATGGATATATCCCAATGAAAAATTAAGGGATGACCAATATAGACAAATTACCGATAATGAATTTTTAAAGACTTTACCAAGTAAAAAAGTATTATTGAATAATTTGCTTGAATTGTGTACCCCTGGCCAATTAGATATGTTTAACAGAATGTACCCTAATGGCCCTAAAAATATTGATTTGGCTATTTCACAAATTAAGCGTACTATTCTTAAATTGAATGAAGAAGTTGATAATTTAAGATTAGCTGTAAAAAACAATGAAGAATACAGAAAATGGCAAGTAGAAAGACATAATCAACTTGAGTGTGATATTCTCGCTAGAGATCATGATTTAGCCGTATTACAACATGAAATTGAAAGATTGAAAGCATCAAGTAGTGTTGATGTTAATACCGCTGAAATATTAGAAAGATTAGATTGGTTGGACTGTTTAGAAAGTGCTGGTGTTGATAATTGGTCAGGATATGATTATGCTGTTGAATTATTAAATGGCGAACATGATGACTAATGTTGAAGTTTTAAGGCAGAATGATAATTTGTCTGAACAACAAATAAACCAAGCATTAGTATGGTTGGAACATATTGGGTATCATTTTGAAACAGAGCCTTATATGATGTTTATGGGAAATGAAGTTGGATGTTATTGGAGAAAAGACAACCATTATTTAAGTGTGTCTTTTGATTCTGCAAAAACATCTACTTGGATTTATACTAATGGTATTACTTTTATTTCAGGTTATTGGAGATTACACGAAACCTATTTTCCTTTAGAATTACAACTAGCAATGGTGTTTATTACATGAATACCATTATTTTCAATTTGTCTTATTTAGTTGCATATTTTAAGGTTATTAATATCCATGATTTAACAACAACTAAGAAATTTTTCTTGTTATTACATAGACTAAAACAAAATAATATTGCGGCGCCAAGTGTTGGTTTTGATGTTGAATATGTTGAACCAAAAATTGAGTTATATTGGTGGTTTAAAGAAAATTATATTAGTATATCACATTGGGAAGAAAACAAATTTACTTGGTTATTTGCACCAAACTCATTAGATATGGATGATATTAAGATTGAATCTTGGGATAGTTCATATTGTATTATTCATGATGAATTATTGAATATTTTATTGACCAATTTAGGTATTGAATCTTATGCATATAAAAACAATTGAATTAATAACGGCATGGCGGAAATGCCAGAAGAATGGCGCTATCGTTGGTGTGAAAATGGTATTTGTGGTTGTATTGGCGCCGCTAATTGTTCAGGTGGATTATCAGAAAAAGGTTTCACGAAAGAAGACCATCAATCATGGGTATTAGATAATCCTAAAATAAATGTTGCCAATACTAATGATAATTTATCATTTAGTGAAATGATGGATGAATTTCAGAAACAGTTGACAAACGCATTAAAATGTAATAATATTTAATCCTGATTTTGATTTTATAGAGGATTTGAAAATGGTTAGTGTATACATTATCGAAAGCGAACGTGGTTGGGGTCAACGAGTCGATGAAGTGAAAGAGTTCCCTGATTTAGAAGCCGCACAAAAGTTTATTGATGATTACAACTCAGTAAATAATTTAGATCATGTGCCTGATTGGTATATGTACGCTAGATTATAATTGTTGACAAGTTAGTAAAATATGTTAAACTAACTATGAATTAAAGAGAAATCAATTTTTATTATAAGGTGAACATCATGATCTGGAACGCTGAAGAAATCGCAGAATTTTTTGCAAACAACGAACATAAAGAAATTGTCGATGAATTTTGTTCTGACTTCTTGAAAGCAAATTTGGTTTATACTGATTTAGTTGTCAGAGAATTTGATGAAGAAACAATTGTAAAATTTGGTGAAACCTATCTATAAGGAAAATTATGAAGAAACTATCAACACTTTTTGTGGTAAATTATGAAAATAATGTGCCACATATTACACGAAAAGTTAGACCCGAAAATGAATGGGTTTATAAAGAAAAAAATGTAAAAGCTACCAGAAAGTTTGATGGTACGGCTTGCATTATTATCAATTGTCAAATTTATAAGCGATATGATGTTAAAAAAGGAAAACCAGTTCCTTTAAATTCAATTTCTTGTCAAGCTCCAGACCCTATTACTGGACATTGGCCTCATTGGGTGTTGTGTGATAGAAATAAACCTGAAGATCAATATTTCTTCGAAGGGGTTTCTAATTTATCAGCATATTCTTTTTATGAAGAAGATGGTTCACTGACTTTTTATGATGGTACTTATGAATTATGCGGCCCGAAAATTGGCACAAATCCAGAAAAGAAAGCCGAACATGTTTTAATTAAACATGGTAGAGAAGTTCTTGATATTGTTGATTTTTCGTTCTCGTCAATTAAGCACTATTTGTCTGATCCAGCAAATGATATTGAAGGCATCGTCTTTCATGGTGAAGATGGTAAAATGTGCAAAATTCGTAAAAAAGATTTTAAGGTAAAAAGATAATGCAATTCAATATTATTGATGAAATTAACATAATGATTAATTATGATAATGCTGCCACAATGATAGATTTTACACCAAAAACACAAGATACTTTTGATATTGTGGCTGAAATTATGCGGAAAGTTGGTTCATTACAATATGAGCCAGATTGCGTCATATTAACTGTTATTTCAGAGGATTATGAAGATGAAACCGATTTGGATAGTGAATATAACCAAGAATTATTAGTAATTAAAGTGGCTGGTTTTTATGAATTGGATGCTAATCAATTAATCTACCTATTTAAAAATGCCAATTGGAAAGTTGGTAAGTATACACTTGAACCTTTAACTCACATTAACCAAATAACATTTTTTAAACATGACTAATTTATTACCTTGTCCTTTTTGTGGAACAACAGATGATTTAGAACACATATTTATTGATACGGAGTCAATGAGTCCAGAAGTTGAAGCAAAGATTATTTGTAGGGAATGCGATTTTCATTTACACGAATATGGAAAAACAAATGAAGAAGCCGAAGAAAAGGTTATGGTCAGTTGGAATACAAGGCAATTAACTCAATTTGAAAAATTGAATAAACAAGAAGCTGAACGCACAATTGAAATTGAAAAGTTAAAACTTGAAGTTCAACGATTGAATAAAATAATTGATAAATTGATTGAAAGTTAAATAAAATTATTTTATAATATGTCTTACTTAACTTGATTAGATTTAATTATGGTCGCTTTTACTGCACTTGAAACAAGAAAATATGCTGGTTTGTTGCAAAACAAATTGTTTGAATATTTCAATGAACTTGGATACACTAGCACAGGTTACACAATTCTATATACCACACAAGACAATCAGCAACATTCAGAAAGAAAGTCAAAATTATTTGAACTAGGCGTAAAATTCAGTTTCAATTGTACAGGTGGAATGTATATACTTTATGTTAATGTGAATAAAACAAACCTAACAAAATTAGGTATTATTTAATTTGACAATTTGATTTATTTTAGTATAATAGACCTATACTAATTATTGAGCGAGAATATTATCATGACAATCAACCAATTAAAAAAAGCATTAACTAAAGCGGGTTTTGATTTATCAAAAGTGTATGCTTTTGAAAAAAACGGTATTGAGCTTGGCGCTGGTGGCGATGAAGAGCGATTTGATGAAGATGAATCCTATGCCGCAGTAGAAGAGTTCCGAGCTTTAGGTTATAATTGGGGTGGTTTTAAAACTGGTTATAATTCATGGATTTTACGTGCCGATTATGTTGCTCATGAGGGTGACTGGAACGATACATCTAGCACACATCATTATTAAAAATGAATAAAAAAATAGAAGAAATTTTACAAAATAACGGAAAAATTAATGAAGGTATCACACTTGTAAAAGAAGCTGATACCGAATTTTTTGATGATAATATTGCACCCTATTTTATCATTTTTGAAAGTGGAGTATTACCTATTCCCATTAGAAATGATAATGATTTGATTGATTTTTTGAAACCTTCACCTATGTTTGAGGTTGTATATAATGAAACAAGTAAGTTTAGATGATGAACTTTCAAATATTTTTGTACAAGCAGGATTCCATGTAAGTTCGTATAACACTATTGATGCTAACAAAAAATCAAAAAGTGTACACTCAATGGCTAAACTGTATTATTTACGAATTGGTTATGGTGTAATTGATATTGGTTATATCCCAACTTTTTGCAGATGGGCGAATTCAACTGATTTTCAATTTGATATTAAATTCTTAATCACTGATGGTAAAATTGATTTAGAAAAAATTCATATTTTTTATTTGTTATTGGAATATATCAATGAAAATATTAAACCAACATTTTCTTGGTTTAGCCCTTGTATTGACATTTCTGATTATTTGAGAAAAGTTAAACGAATGAAAAAAAGAACAGAATATATTGAATCTTTGAAAAAAAAGCGTAGACATTTAAGAAAACATTTGCTACAATAAACAAAAAATTAAACAAAAGAGTAATTATGAAACCTATGATTTTAGTATTACCTGGTGAACACGTAAAAGTTCATATTCGAGATTTAAATAATCGCACAGATTATGACTGCTATTTTTTAGTGTCTGCTGTACATAAAGGCGTTATTGAAGTTTTTTATTCAGATAGCCCAACAGGGTTTGCTAAAATCGTATATATTAGTTCTTCAAAAGAAACAGGTAAATACTGGTTTGAATATACATTATATTCGGCTGATGTTGATCGTTTAGAAAACAAAGATGGCATTCAATTAATTGGGTTAGAAAACTTTTTCGACACCACAACACAACAATAGGATTATATTATGATTAACGTAGGTGATGTAGTACAACTATTCAAGCTCTCACTAGGCGCCCGATTTTCTTATGTTGGTGACGAAAGAATTTGGGTATTGTTAGAAAGAACTGGTTGTGGAATAATGGCTGAATATTCAAATCAATTAGGTCATTTAGGTCAACAAGTCTGTTCTATTGATGATAGTCCAGAGGAATTGCGTTTACTTGAAGTGGTTTATAAAGGATAATGGAAAAATATATATTTACTGAAGAAGAACCAAAAAAAGCATACATAATTCCTAGAGCTAAGCCAAAAAAAGGTAAGCCAAAAGAAACTCAGTTAGAAGAATTGTGTAGACGATTAGAAGAATATATCGAATTTGCTCATGCTTGTAAAAGATTTGAAAAAGTGGCTTTCTTTGAAGAAATATTGCAGTTTATTGAAGTTGACGACTGCAAAAACAAATCAATAGCAATATATCTATTACGTGAAATTGCTATTCAAATAATACATAGTGAATTCATAAGATGTTTCAGTAATGTCGGGTTTTATCAAGAATTATTTGTATACATTGATAAAAAATGTGATTTAAAAAGAACCGAGCAATTATTGTTTGGCTTTGCACAATTAGAGAAAATGAGAAATGAAACAGTACACATTTAAAGTAACGATTTTTGGAGTCGAAATAAAGACACCTTGGGTATCTTGGACTTTCACCAATGAAAGTCATGCAAACATGACAATTGATGTGGCCCGAAACCAATTACCTTGGTATCAAAAATATATTGCTACTGTACTGGTGGTCGAATGTTAAAAAATCCAATACAGCCATTATATATTGACTCTGAAGGCACATTAAGATTTAAGAAAAATGAAATTGTTGATTACATCTTGGAAAATGGTGGAATTGATTTAAATCAAATTGCACAAATGACATTTTCACAAGATGATAGAGAACAATTTGCTCAATTGATTGGTTATTCACTTAGCGGTTATGGCGATTTAAGTTATGTTAGTGATGAAACTTGGTACGCGGCTGAATTACAACATAAAGATGAAAATCTTGTAACGTTGTCTGCGAGAGTGTTGTATTTAGAAGAAAAGTTGAGAAGTTTGAAAGAAATGTTTTCAGACCCATTGGCTGAATTATATGGCAAACATGTATCAGATTTTTGGAATTAATAATTGAATAAAATTTTTATCGGAGGATTGTTTTATGTAACAATAAAAGACAATAAAAATTAATAGAATATAGAATATAAAAAATTAAATAAGGAATTTAAAAAATGCAACAAGCAAAAATTTACAGAATTGGTAAACGCACCCCAAAACAGACTGGTGTAATCACAATTGCATCAGTATTACAAGCAGATGAAACTGGTAATTATATCGAATATAATGCCTCATTTTGTAGCCCAAATGATAATTATGATAAACAATTTGGTATTGGTTTGGTCAGAGAACGTTTAGCTGATGATGTTAAAAGTGTTGGAGTACCACAAAGAAAGCATAATGTTGTTATTCAACAAATTTTGACTAATATGTTAGATATTGGTATGGCTCCCGATTGGGCAAGAAAAACAATTCAAGATCATCTTGATTCTATGCAAAATCATTATCAAACGGTTGGTATGTCACACAACATATCTATTGCAGATTTAATCAGTTATATCTACGCTGAACAAGCTAATGTTTCATCAATTGAAATTAAATTTCAACATGACTAAGTTACAATTTTTATTAGCTAAATTAGCTGAAGAATGTTGTGAAGTTGCTCAAGCTACTTTAAAAGCAAAAGATTTTGGTATGGATGGAATTATCCCTGATACAAGCTTGACAAATCGGGATAGAATCAATGCTGAAATAAATGATGTTATTGCTATTATTGAAATGTTAAATGCTACTGGTGAATTACAATATTCGTATGATCCAGTTGCAGTTGAACAAAAGAAGAAAAAAGTTGAAAGATATGCGTTACAATCTGAAGCACTTGGGTTTGTAAATTGGACACAATCGTAATATGTAAAAATTGCGGAAATGATCGCCGCGTCGAAACTTATGCTTGGTCAGAAGACACCTGCGCTAAATGGGAGCCTTGTGAACTTTGTTGTAAAGATGAATATAAACGTTTTTACAAAGCAAAAGAAGAAGCGCGGCGTTTCTGGTATCCTGATGTAATTAAACCAAAACCAAGAAGAAAGCGTAAAAAGAAGAAAAAAATTGGTAATACAATAATTGAGGAATTATGAAAATTGAAGATTTTTTTGACCCAAGTAATATCGAACATTTACTAGAATGGGAATATTTATGCAAGAACGGTCATTGGCAAAAAGATAGCTTTATTTTGGATTATGATTTATCAAATCCAGCCGCAAGTATTGTTATTGCTTTTAAAATAGCAAAGTATTATACTGATCAACAATTAAAAAGTTTAACATGACAGAAAAAACACTTGATATGCTAGTCGATGAATGGCTTAAAATAGATAATAATATCAACCATTTAAATAGACTAAAGTTAGTTACTGAATTACAAATAGCTGAATTGGTTAATATTAATAGTTTGGTTAATTTCTGTAATACAGGTAAATTTTTGATATTAGAAGAAAACGCACAGAAACGATATGATTAAAAAACGATATTATTGGAAAGAATTAACAGGCGATGGTTTGATGAAACAACCACCAAAACATGGGTCGTATTATTCAAGTGATAGCAGATTACAAGACGAAAGTTTTGAAACTGAACAGGAAGCCATTGAATTATTAGAAGATTACATGAAATGTAATGACTTGACCTATTGGTTTGCTGATATGGTATTAGTTCCTATGTATGAATATGAACAAGAAAAAACTTGACATGTTTTGAAAGTTTGTTATAATTTATTTGAAATTAACAAAATTGAGATTAAATTTATTATGACTACTAAATTAAAAATTATTGATGGAAAATATGTGGTATCATCTGTAAATCTTGTAGGTGATACCATTGTTCACATTGAAGCTTGGGGTTCTAAATGGGGTAGTGGTAGACAATTTTTTTCTATTGAACCAAAAACAGAAGAAGCAAAAAATTGGTTTGAAAACAATGGCTACCCGAATGTAAGAAAAGATTTTTTGATTCACTTTGATATAAAAGATGATGTTGAATTTATAAAAATTCTTAAAAAAGCCGCAAAAGAACTTAAAGGTTGATATGATAAAAGCAATAGCTGTGTGGGATTATGAACAAAATGCTTGGTTTGCACAAATCCCAAAAACAATAACAAAATTAAAAATTGTGGATAGTGCAGGATTTACGCCTATTGGTTCAATTCCATCAAAAGACGGCCAACATTTTTTATATAAAGGTATGTCAGAAAATGAATATATCAATATACAGAAAATTTCTGATACTACTTGTATGTTTATTTCTTATTATGGCCGCGAATGATTTTAAAATATAATGTAAGATTCAATAGTTTAGCAACAGGCTTAGTCTATGAGAATTATCACATCACAGAAGATGATATTGACAATTTAATAAAAGCTCGAATTAAAGAAGAATATGGTGTTGAAATTGATAATTATCTTGTCAATGAAAGGATTATAAAGGTGGATTAAAAATGAAAAAAAGACTAATAAAAGTATTTACCACCGTTCAACCAGAGTTTGATACGGTAACATTAACTTTACATCTAAATAATGAGCCTCATAATACTGTCCATGAAATTAGATTATCACATTCTGATAAAGATGTTTTAATATTATCTGGTATTAAGATTGATGATTTAGTCGAAATTCGGGATGCAATCGAACAATTTTTATGTGAGTGGACAAATGACTGAGAATAATGGAAAAAGAAAAACAATTATTGATTTGATAAATCAATTGAAAGTAACAACAAATCCAGTAACCTATTGGGCAATAAAAGTTGCAATAATTAATAGACTAGAAAGAAAAGATTTATCATGAAAGTTGATAGCATAACTTGTTATATCCAAACCTTGGATAATGATTCAATGTTTGGATTTTGCCATGATGCAAAAATTGGCGCCATTGATGCAAATCATCAAGTCAGATATTTCTCAAATTCTATTGATATTCCATTCAACAAATATAATGTTGTTGTTGGTAGTGTCGAGGAATGTTCAAAGTGGTTACAGTATAATAATATTACAGTTCCCAAAAGTTTTGACATTAATAATTTTGTTGACTTCTTAGGTAGAAGACTGTATTATAATATTCCAATAAAAAATATTAATACATTTCCAGTTTTTATAAAGCCAAATTCTATCATTAAAGAGTTTAATGGGTTTGTGGCTAATAATAAATGGGATTTAAGCTTTGAAATATATCATCAAAATTTAGATACTGATTTATTGGTTCAATCTCAGGAAGTTATTGAGATTATTAGCGAATATCGTGTTTATGTCAATAATAATAGAATTGTTGGCTGTAAGCATTATTTAGGCGACTGTTTGACTTTTCCAGATAAAGATATTATTCAAAAGTGTTTTGCTTTATCCCTGAAGTATATTAATAGTATTGCTTATACATTAGATTTTGGTGTGTTGGATAGTGGGCAAACCGTATTAATTGAAATAAATGATGGTTGGGCATTAGGTAATTATGGACTTGACACAAGTCTATATTATCAGTTAATTAAAAATAGATGGTTGCAGATTATAAGAGAGAATAATAATGAATGAATATGAAGAATATAGTAAATATATTGCCTTGAGAAATAGTATTGAACAATTGGATGATACAATTGATTCTCATGCAAAATTAAAACACGAACCTATAAAAATATAAAATGAAACCTTATTTACATTCAAGATTACATGCTAAGAAATTCGGCGGCGTACCAGAAGATTATCATGATATTGATAATTTCATAGATTCAAGTAAACAAGCTATGCCAGATGTGCGTCATAGAGCAATTTTACATAGTGCATTTGGCTGTTTTTTGGTTGAAAAAGTGTTTGGTATTACTAGAACGAATTCTGCTGGTAAAACCTATTCCCCTAGAGATGTGGCGGAACAACATATTTTACAAGATTTAAACTTTATTCCAACAATGGAACAATATTTAAATAATATGGCTATCCAAGATTGGATGTCAGGAACAATGAAAAGCAATAGACCTAAAAGTAAATTTATACCATTGGTGGATTAATGACATATCAAACTATTTTAGAATGGGAAGCTGAACATGAAACCATATATCCAGATTGGGCATTATGTTGGTTTTATTGTGCTTATGGTGAAGCGTGGGAAGTTATTAGATGGGGTGATGTAAAAAGTTCTTATGAAGAAGAAAGAAAAATCAAACTTGATTATTCTAATAGAGCAGGTTGGGATTATGATTATGAACCAATTGTAGCAAATCCATTATTGAAGAAGCCAAAATCAAGTTATGGCAAATTATTAAAACGATATGTATAGGAAAATAACCATGAATACAGAAACAGAAACATTTATTACTCAAAAAACAATTACTTTGGAAGACATAAAAATAAAAACAACCACAATGCTAGATGAATTTCAAGCATTAAGAACACAGTTTCAAACAGAAGCGCAAGCACAATTGAAAGAAATTGTACAATTAATATTTGAGGCATCCCCAGATTTGGGTGCAATAATTTGGACTCAATATAGTCCATTTTTTAATGATGGTGACGAATGTATTTTTAGTGTACATGAAGTAACCATTACTAATGCAACAGATGAAGAAGATTTGGATGAAGTTAGATGGGGTGAATACGGCGGGGACAATAAAGATATTTGGGCTGCTGAAATGTATTATTCAGTTGGAAAGTGGACTATGGAACAAAAAGCAGAAAGACGTGTTGCTTTAGATTTAATTGATTTCTTCGATGGATTTATTCAAAACAGCGATATGTCAGATGTAATGGAAGATATGTTTGGTAATCATGTTCAAGTTACTGCAACTCGTGAAGGTTTTCAAGTTAATGAGTATAGCCACGATTAATAGGTATAAAAATGAAATTTTTATTTGAAATTATTGATGAACATGATACCATTAAAAAGTATTTTGTGACTGCAAAAAATAAATATATTGCTAAAAAAATTGTATTGGATAATAACCCAAATTCAAGATTCAGTAATGTGTACTGTTCAACTGATGATATTAATTGGACTTTAATTTTACCAGAAACAAATGAAGAAAAATTAGAACGATTATTGACTATTTTTAAGGAAGAAACTGAATCAAAATCTGGTCAATGTCGTGCTTTATATGTTTTATTGGAAATGTATAAAAATGTTTTACCTGAAATTGATGATTATTTTCAAAAAACATTTAGACAAACTGATGTAACCGATAGTGGTCAATTAGATATGGTTTTCTGGCATTTAATGAATGGTAATACATTATTTTGGTCAATTTTTGACAGTGTTGTTGAAGAAGTTGAATTTGACGATAGTCTATGACTTTACAAAAAATAAAATGCTTTTTTGGTTTTCATGATGCAGACGCAACTCACTGGGGTGTAGTACGCGGTTGGGTTGATATGAATTGTAAGTATTGTTCTGCACGTTTCTGGCAAAGTTATGAAAGCCAGAAACGTGCAAGACTAAGAGAAATAGAACATAAGGAATAAACTATGGGACTTGTCTGTTCACAAAACGCTTGGAAAGGTTCGTATGGTTCATTTATGAATTGGCGAAAATATATTGCTGAAATAGCGGGTTTACCACCTTTAGAATTGATGGAAGGTTTCTATTATGATTTAAATGGTAGTATGTGTCCAACTTTATATTATGGTATTGACACAAGAAAACCTAATGGTTTTGATAATAAGCCATATTTATCAGATATTGATAGACGGTTGCCAATTAGTTGGGATTGTTTAAAACCTAATCCATTGTATGAATTATTATATCATTGTGACTCTTCAGGTACTATTGAAGTTGATCGTTGTGTGCCAATTGCTGAATCATTAGAAATCCTTTTACCGTTGATTGAAGTTGACTATTATATGGATAAAACCGTGAATTTTATTATGGGTTTACGTAAATGTCATGAACTTAATGAACCTATGCAATTCAGATAAAAATGATTATTTGGAATAAAAGTCATTTACATTACAAAGTTTTTGGTATATACTTTTTCAAAAATAATTTCTTTGGTTTTATGATAAAAGATAAAACTCACATTAATAATTACTGGGATTGCAAAGGAATTGTTGGTAATTGTGGTATGTGTGATAATAGCTGTAAAAATTTAGGAGTATAAAATGGGTGGACATGCTTTATCGTGTGGTTCAGTAAGAATAGAAAAAAGTGATTTTCTAGTAGTTTGTGAAAAGGTAATTACCGAATTACAACGAGTATATCCTAATGGGAAATTTGCAATACCAGAACAATTACCAATTAAAGAAGATTTTGGCGATTTGGATATAATCTATACCAATGATGTCAAGGTTGATTCTTCTTTGCTTTCATGGGCAAAAAGTGATGGTGAATTATATATCCCTAAGTATCCATATATCAACAGTGATGTTACATCATTTGATTATGAAATGCCAAATGGTGATATTTTCCAAATTGACGTAATCAAAATTAGACCTGAATGTTTTGATTTTGCAACAAAGTATTATTCTTTTGGTGATACTGGAAATATTATTGGTAGAGCATTTAAATATGCAGGATTTAAACTTTCACACGAAGGCTTAAAATACAAGTATGTTTCAAAATTCAATGTTAAAGAATTGTTTTTAACTTATGATTGGCAAACAGCATTGGACTTTTTAGAATATCCTGATTATTCAAAACATAATTTCTATGATTTACAAAGTGTTTTTGATTATTGTTTTAGTACGCCATTTGCAAATCATGAAATTTATATGATTGAAAACAGTAATCATACCGATAGAATCAGAAATGTTAAGCGGCCCATGTTTATGGCTATGCAAGATTATATCAATGAACATCCAAATTGCACTTCTGGTTTTTATGAAGACAAAGAAACGTACCATCAAAATTCATTAGAAAGAGCTTTTGAAATATTCCCTCATTTTTATGAAGAATATCAAGAATTGGTTGGATTGGATGCTATTGAAAATGTCTTTAGATATAAATTCAACGGTAATATTGTAAGTGAATATACAGGTTTAAAAGAAAAAAGATTATCAATCTATATGAAAGATTTGATTGATGAATATGACCTGAAAACACAAGAAAATAAAAAAATAATCATTAATAGTTCTGATATAGAAATTAAACAAATGATTACTGGTTATTTAACTTATTGGGAATATGGAAACTGAAATGAAAGAATTATATCATATCACAAAAGATGGTGAAAAATGCGTTGGGCCTCATGAAAAATTAAACCTGTTAGAAGAAACTGAAATATATGGGGATTGTACAGAGATATATGGTGATTTATCTTGTGATCTTGTTGGGGATTGTACATTTGTAAGTGGGGATATAACTGGCGCATGGGGTGATTGTACAGGTTTACATCTTACTTTAGACGCATATAATTTTACTTATGAAGAAAGATTTGATGGAATTTATGTTGAAAATTTATGGGGAGGTTCAGATTATGGTTTAGATTATAATGATGAACAAGACTCACCAAAATATGTTACTATCACGAAAATAGTTGTGCCATCAGAAAGAGACAAAGAACAATTGTTAAAGGCATTCAAGTATTTACATGATTGTGATATTGATACCGATTATTATGCGGTTAATACTATTGTTCATGTATATGAAAATCCTGATTTAATTGAGGTTCAACAATGAATCGTTATTTAGAACATTGCTTAGTTTATAGTAGTGGTGCTGATTTTTATATTCGTATTGGTCAACTTGAAACAAATCAATTTCCACATGGATTAGCTTTATCTACTTTGTTTAAAGAAAGAAAAGATGCAGAACAATTTGCACAATTAGTAGATGACTATCTATCACAATACAGTAATAGTAAAATACAAGAATTTTTAAATAATCAGATTGATACTATTTTAGAATATTCAGATTATACATTACAAGATGATTTGTTGCCAAATGGTTTTTGGCAACATAAAAAAACAGGAAATTTCTATAAAATATTGTTCTTTACAAATATGGAAGTGGATGTAGAAAAACGTTGCAAATTTCCACCAACTGTAGTATACTGTAACAAATACAAAAAAGTGTTTTCAAGAACAATAGAAAGCTTTTTAGAAAGTTTTCAGTCTGTTCATATTGACGAAGATGCTGATGATGGTTTAGATGAATTTGAATCAAAGTGGATGAATAAAGATGACGAAAATCAATATAGAAAATGTAGTAATTAATGGCATAGAATTGGAAATTGGATTCTATTTTTATCCAGAAGAAAAGCAAACATTCAATGATCCAGGGTACCCAGCCGAAATCGAACCTGAGTATATTAATCATTTAGGTGAAGATATTAGTGAATTATTGCCTGAAAAAATATTTGATAAAATTATAGAACAATTGTTTGAAATCAAAAAACAAAAAGATTCAGACGTTGACGTAGATGATAGAATTTTTGACAGGTATTTTTAATGGAATCACAAAAAGAATTATATGCCGCATTGCTTAATAGATGCGTATTAAGAAATAAAGTTACACAAATTCAAATTGCATTGTGTGATAGTGATAACAACATTCATCAAATTGATGATGAAACTCAAAAAGTATTAGATATTGAAATTGAATTTCTATATTTGAAACCTTCTGATTGGGAAATTGATAGTGGTAGCCTTTATAATAAAATTTTATCATTAGAAGAATGTACTTATTTGCCTTTTTTTGATGGCAAGTGTGAAGTATTCAGAACACGGGATTATTTTATGTTGTTTGGTACTTGGGATGAACATAAATTCATTGATTGCACTACAAAATATGGTATTTGGAGCTTGATTGATCAAGCATTATATTATATCAAAAGTGATTTTTGATTATGTCTTAAAGCAATAAGGAAAAATGAATGGGCAAAAGAACAGTAGAGTTATTGACGTGTGATATATGCGGCAAAGAATCCAAAAGTAAAGACAAGCCAGAAACATGGCTACAATGGAGTAGAGATAACCCGATGTTAGATAGGGATTGGATTGAACATTGTATGTGTCCATCTTGTATTGAAGATATTTCACCCAAGATAGAAAAGTTTTTAGTTAATAAGATTAATGCTAAACGTGGGTTTGGTAATGGTGTTTATTGAATATGATTGATAAACTAAAACTAAAAATCTGTGAATTCTTGATAATTATTGTATTGAAATTAAATCATAATAAATTAAATTTCAACTATTTACTTGAACAAAGACAAAAATTTCATGGCCGCTATCAAACAAAACAGGACTTATGTCTGAGTGATAATTTTGGAAGTGTAACATTATTGAAACAAGGGTCAATAGTAACTATCATTAGTTGTGAGAAAAATAAAGTTATTTTTGAAACAATGCCTTGGAGTGACAAAAATATCAGATATATGGATGTTAATGGTTTTAACAATTCATTTGAAAAAATTTAAAAATAAAGCTTTACATTTTTCAGAATAAGAGTAGAATATAACTTGTTTCGGGTTCTTCTACTAATTTTGAGGTGTTATCATGGAAACTTTTACTTTAATTGACTATGCTATTTTTGCCTTTTTAGGTTTTTTAATTAGTGTTATCTATAATCAAATCTTGAAATTCTGATAGTAAAATCACAAAACAATAAATTTATGATGGTTCGCCTATGATAACAATCAGGCGAACCATTATCTATTGTAAAATTTTTTAAACAATAATATAAGGAAATAAAATGGCTATTGAAAAAATAGGACTTCAACAAATTCTTGAAGGTATCAGATATGATGGTACAAATTTACAAGAAATAAAGGAATTTGTGCGAACTGGAAAAAATATAGATGAATGGGTTTTTGAAGAAGATGGGGATAATTATAGAAGTAATTTTCATGTTGGTCATTGGGCAATTAAGTTAATCACTGGAAAGATTTACAATATCACGCCTGAGTATTTTGATGAAAATTATCACGTCATAAAAGAGCAATAAATACTTACACAAAACAATTCAATCTAAACTATACAAGGAATGTATAATATGCCAAGAATCTTGGAAAAGAAAACAACCTATACAACAGATTACCCAACTGCATTGAAATTTATAGAAGAACAAAACTCTATAATGTGGTTTCCAAATGAAGTTGATGTCGAAAAAGATTTACATGATCTTAGAACAAATTTCACAAAATCAGAATACCACGCAGTAACCACCCTTCTAAAATTATTTCTCAAATATGAACTTGAAATTGGTAATGAATATTGGGCCAATTATGTATCCAAAGTATTTCCTAGACCTGAAATACAGCGTATGGCTAACTGTTTCAGCTTTATTGAGATCAACGTACATGCCCCGTTTTATAACAAACTAAATGAAGTTTTAGGTTTAAATACTGATGAATTTTATGACTCGTATATAGATATTCCAGCTCTTAAAAACAGAATGGAATGGATTGGTAGAAGAGTAGAAAAAAAAGATACCGTTTTTAATATTTTGAAATCAGTTGGTATCTTTTCGATATTAGAAGGTGCTGTATTATATTCATCTTTCGCATTCTTAAAACATTTTCAAGCTGAAGGCAAAAACAAATTAATGGCTACGTGTAGTGGTATTAATTTTTCTGTTAGAGATGAAGCAATTCATAGTCAAGCAGGTGCTTGGTTATTTCAAACGTTATTGAAAGAAGCCAAAGAAGATGGTTCAATAACTGAAGATGAAGTTATTCAACTAGAAAATGAATTATATGAAACCTGTAATGTTATCAGAGAACATGAATTTGAAATTATCAGATTGTTTTTCGAAAAAGGCAATATCAAAGGAATTACAGTACACCAAATAGAAAACTTTGTCGAATCACGAATTGATTTATGTTTACAACAATTAAATTTAAAAAAGGTGTATAATCCTACTTATAACCCAATTTATTCATGGTTCTATAAAAATATTAATGGCTCAAAGTTACATGACTTTTTTGCTAAAATTGGTTCTGATTATACCAGAAACTGGACAAAAAGCAAATTTATTTGGACTGGTAAACAACTTAATGATTTAACATATACAGGAAATTAAGAATATGAAAACATACAACGAATTCTTGAATGAAGAAGGTGAAGGTGCTTTTACAGGAACTGCTAGTTTGCCTAGTTTCAATCCTGTACTTGGTACAATTCAAAAAAGAAAAGAATTAACAGAAGATGATAATTGTGTTGATATTGTTTACACCGATAATATTAGTACAATGTATAGATGGACATTAGATGATAAAAAAGGCAATACCATAAAAGGCGAAAATGGATATTCTGTAAATTTTCGTACCAAAAAAGAAGCAGAAGAATACGCCAACAGTAATGGATTTACTATTGGCGAATATAAAAATGTTGATTGGTCAAAAGCAAATGAAAACCTTTAATGAGTTTGTCTTACAAGAAAGTAATTATATTACAGAGGGTTTAAAACTTGAAATAGATGAAATAAAAAATTTATTTTCTGAAATTATTATAAAAAATAAACCAAAGAATGTATCAACTCCAGACCATCAGTTATTAAAAGAAATACAGAATTTATTACTTACTTTATCTGATAATAATTTTGATAAGAAAATACTAATCTTTCAAATTACTGGAAAGCTAAATTATGTTACGATGACAAAAGAAGAAATCCTTGCCACATACGGTAAAAAAAGTGATTCAAACTCTAAAGTTGTCAAAAAACAATACGCAACCTATTATAAACTGGATTCTGTAGCATATCCAACATTTATTAAAAATGTTGATAACATGGAAGACTTTTTATCAACATTATCTGGATTCCACAAAAAAGCAATACATAATTTATCAATCCGATTTGTGGATAGTTCACAACAAAAATCAATTGGTAAATACGTAACAGATCATGATGCTATACAGATTAATAGTAAACGTGTTGGGAATACAGTTGAATCGTATGGTAGCCTACGTTATGTTGTTTTACATGAATTAGGGCATAGATATTTGCGTTTATTTAATCAAAAATGGGATCATGATGCTAACTCATGGATTACAACAAAATATTCAGAAACCGATTCATTTTCAGGTGAAGAAAAGTTTGCAGAATTATTTGCATTATCACATTGGCCAGACAAATATCCTCAATATAAAGAGAAAATAGTAAAGTTCAATAATACCATACAATAAACAAATTAAGATAGAAAACAAAGGAATGTACATGAAAGAAGAAAAATCTATTTATAAAGAATTGAGTGATGAAAGAAAAAAGTTACAAGATGAAGGTAAATTACCATTATGGGTAACTACTGGAGGTTATCAGGTATTAAAAGACAAATATTTAACTCCAGAATACCCTGATTTGTATTCAGCTTTTCATAGAATTTCAAAACAAGCGGTAAAATATTTACCTGAAAATATGCGTGACGAATGGGAACAAAAGTTCTTTCACATTTTATGGGAAGGTTATTTTGGGTTAGCTTCTCCAATATTATCAAATATGGGTATGCCTACTGGGTGTGCGGTTTCCTGTTCAGGTGGATTCATAGATGATTCAGTAATTGATTTTTATGAAAGTCAAAAAGAAGCAGCAGTTCTTACACAAAATGGATTTGGGACAAGTGGTTATTTAGGTGCTATTCGACCACGCGGCAGTAAAATAAAAAACTCAAATGCAAAAGCAAGTGGAGTTTTACCTGTTTTTAAAGATTTTGTACAAATGTCACAAGATATTAGTCAAGGTTCAACTCGTCGGGGCGCATGGGCAGGATATATTGAAATCGAACATGCTGATTTTTATGATTTATGTAATTATATCAAAAATAACCCTGAAGATGCAAATATTGGTTGGATAATCGGGGATTCTTTTATTGAAAGATTAGATGCTGGCGATGAAGAAGCATTAAGTAGATTCCAAGAAGCAATGTATCTGAAAATGCTTACAGGAAAGGGTTATTTCTTCTTTATTGATAAAGTCAATAGGGCCAACCCTGAAATGTATAAAAAACATGGTTTCAAGGTAAAAGCATCAAATCTTTGTTTAAAAGGGGATACCTTAATCGATGTTGAATATGAGGATGGCGAACAAGAAACCATAACAATTGCTGAAGTAGTTAAAAAATTCACATTTAATGAAAAATTTAGTGATGGTGTATTATTAAAAGTTAAAACATATAAAGATGGTAACGTTTTTTATTCTGATATTACCAATGCAGGTTTAACTGGAAAAGTTTCTGAATTAGTCCATATAACTACAACTGATGGAAAAATAATTAAATGTACTCCAAACCATCAAATCTATGTTAAAAACATTGGCTGGATTGAATCAATTAATTTAATGCCTGATGATGTTTTAATCGGGGATGAATCTGAATTAGTTGTTGAAGATGTAAAAATAATGATGGGTTATAATAAAGAACCAGTTTATGATTTGACAGTACCAGAAACAAAATCATTTTTTGCTAATGGTATATTAGTCCACAACTGTACTGAAATTACCTTGTTTTCTGATGAAGAGCATACTTTTTCTTGTATTATATCATCAATGAATTTAGCAACTTGGGATAAATGGAAAGATACCGATGCTATTTTTGTTGCTACTGTGTTTTTAGATTGTGTTGTATCCGACTTCTTAGAAACAGCAAAAGACAAACCAGGATTAGAAAAAGTAGTTAATTTTACCCGTAAAGGTAGAGCTATTGGTTTAGGTGTAATGGGTTTTCATACCTATTTACAAGAAAACATGATTCCATTTGAAGCAATTGAAACCAATTATTTTAATACCGAAGTTTTTTCTAAATTACAATCAGAAACAATTAGAGCATCAGAATGGTTAGCTGAATTGTTGGGTGAACCTGAATGGTGTATTGGAAGTGGTAGAAGACATACCCATTTACAAGCTATTGCTCCAACTATAACGAATGCATTAATTTCAGGTGGAGTTAGTCAAGGCGTTGAACCAATTTATAAAAATACATATACTCAAGCAACTGCAAGTGGTGAAGTAGATAGAATCAATCCAAAATTATTAGAAATAATGAAAGAAAGAAAAGTCTATACGCCAGAAATTTGCAAAGATATTGTGTTGAAAAACGGTTCAGTTCAACATGTTTCTTGGTTATCTGAATTCGAAAAACTGGTATTTAAAACAGCTTTTGAACTTCCGCAAGAAAGAATTTTGTGGCTTGCCGATGCTAGACAACCTAAAGTTGATCAAACACAATCGATAAATTTATTTTTACCAAGTGAAGCAAAAGAAGAATATATTGCGTTTTTACATGAATTGGCATTTAAAATGAAAAACCTTAAAAGCCTATATTATATTCGTTCAAGTAGTGGAGTTTTAGCTTCCACGGGTGATGCTTGTGTGGCTTGTGTAGCTTAAGTAGATATGGAAAAGGGCAGAATTAACTGCCCTTTTCCAACTTCAATTTATTGACAACGAACTCCACCACCATTTTCATTTAACACTTGTCGTTGATGATAATCCATGTCAACATTCCACTGATACCCACTTTTACAAATAGTACCGCCACGTTGATATGTTTCTGGTGACATTGGTACTACCCCAGTTATAGCACCAATAATAGTCGCTAAAATACCGCTGACTACTAAAACAATCATCAGTTCTAGTAAGGTAAAGCCTTTCATAATTTTCTTCATAATATTCCTATTTTGTTATTTTCTTTAATGTTCTTGTGCCAATTCTTATTGAATCATCATTGACAACTAATTTTGAATAATAGTCGCCATCTAATTTAATCCAATTCGTTACCGTTTCAGCTTTGCCAAAAAATTCTTGAACAAAACTTGATTTTACTTCATACCGAACGCTTGTTTCTTGGAATTTAAACCGATAGGTTTTAATACCTTGCTTTGTTTGATATTCTTTTTTGTAGTGGCCGTATCTATCAACTTTCCAGCCATTATGTACCAACAATTCAATCAATTTTAATTTGTTTGGGTTTTGTTTTTTAGTTTTCATGACAGCTTTCCTTTCAAGAATTAATAGATAAAATCAAACTACAATATAATTATAATGCTTTTAGAAAAGATGTCAATATAATTTTAAAATAATTATTCCAGTTCAGTAATTGATTTTACAACATTGTCCAAGTCTTTTTTAACCAATTCATCAGCCAAAGTTTTATCTATAACATTCTGAGATAATAAGTAGTCAATACAATTTTGGCTGAATAATGTGCTACCTGATTTGAGGATTTTCAATCTAAATTCATAACCAGTGTTAGAAGCCATCAACATTTTTGATTTACTGCTACCTAATATTTCAATTACTTTTTCCAATGCGTGTTCTGCAATTTCACTTAGCATATACCATTCACGATTGCTTACTAAAATTTCAATATTTGAAAATATATTTCGGCTTGCTTCCCGTACCATTTCATCTCGTAAACATCTATTAGACTCTTCTAATTGTTCAATTTTAATTAAAGCATTTTCTAATCGTTCATGTTCATTTTTCATTATATCAACTCCCGTATTTCTTGTGCAAATTTCTTGGTAATTAAATTCTTCTTCTTAAAAAGTCAATACATACACAAGGAACATCATGTAACCCACTTATTAAAACTTGGTACGCAAGTTCAAGTATTTCGTGACGTTCTTCACGTTGTTTTTTTGGTACTTTTAATGCAATTTCTAAAGCATCAATGGCAATATATTTGATATGAAACCATTGTTTTTGTTCTTCAAGAATGACTAAATGATGTTTTATTGCTGAATAGGATTCATTAAATATCTTTTGTTTTAATTCAGCATTTTCATCTTCTAATCGTTCGATTTGGTCAAACATATCTTGTACTTCTTCATTCATATTTTTCACCTTTTAAATTTTATATAATTCAGTATAACTACATGAATTGTAAAAGTCAATAACTAATTACCAGTTTTTTGATACACTTGAATAATTAGGATCATTATTAAAACGATTAAACCAATATTCAGCCGCTTCTAATGTCGTATATTCTTTAGATGATATGTTTCCAACACGGAAAAAATGATATTTGATGGTGTATACAAATTCTGATAATTGATAGTAAATACCATTTGTAACACTGAATGCCCAAGTAATAGATGTTTCACTACCTGTACAAATTTCGGGATTAGCCATTTCAGGTACTAATGAAATGGCTTCTTTGATGTCTTTTGCTTCAACAAGTTTTACAAAAGAATTACTTTTGAATAGTTGAAAAATCATAATATATTACTCATAGGCTAGATTATAAACATAATCTTGTGATTGTTGTAAAAGTGATTCAGAAAATTGATCTTCATCCTTCAATACTGCTTCTAATTGAAGTTCAATATAATTATACTTCAACTGATAATGTTGTCAACTTATTATTGAAGTTTATCAAAACCAAAACCAGCAATAATATATACTTCATCATTTAATTCAAACACATCACCAACTGAAGATGATCTTACAGAGTCAACATAAAGTGTTACACCTTCATTTTCAGACCAATCACTTTCAATGTGGTTTGAAAATTGATAGGCCAAGCCCAAGGCTTTTTGCACATCAGTTGTATCAACTTCAATAGTAGCAACTTCAGGATATTTACCCAAAGCTTCTAAATGTAATTCTTGTTTGATTTGTTCTTTTTCTGAATCAACACCCCAGTAGGAAAATGAGCTTCTACCGTTGGCAAATTTGAAATCAGGGGCGGCGTGATAAATTGTAACTAACATAAATAAAAATCCTCAAATTGATGTGAAAATCAAACTACAATATAATTATAAGGCTTTTTAAAAAGATGTCAATTTTTATTTTAAAGATATTTTTTCAGATAAACCAAAGGCCACATATAGCGGCCTTGGATGCAAGATTCTCTCAGTGCAAAGCACTTAGTCATTCCAGATGACACTTTTTACAGCGGCACTATGTTTTTTCACTTGTCAACATAGCTTTTAATCGTGTAAAACTTCTAATTTTGTCACTAAAATATTTGAAGTTGAACCCTCTTCAAATTCTTGTAATGATAGAATATAATCTTCAAGTTCTAAATAATCATTTTGACTACGTATTTTATCATATAAAGGATAAATCCCACTAACATTATAAGATTTAGTTAATGGCACAACAAATGTTGTCGTGTATTCTGTTTCTATTGTAGCATTATAGAAATATATTGTCATTTAATATCCTTTATGAAAATAGTTTTAATTCAGTGCGTTTTGCCATTAAGATTTTACCAAGATGGTTTTGTCCAATGCCATTACATACACCCCAGAATGTATCACCCCACGTATTACCTTCAATTAATTCTTTATCACCAGTTGCTAGTAATAATTGTTTCAATTCATAATGTTCAAATTTTATATCAGTTATTTGTCGCATTACTATTAATTTAATATCATCCCAATCTAAGCGCATTTGGATTTTACCACCAAGTTTTTTTGCATCCCTTGGGGATACTGTAATCCATTGCTTCAATTCATCATCATAGCGATTAATGAACTGCTCTCTGTCATTGTCATCTATAACTTTTGCCGCTTGATAAGCGTTTTCTGTAGATGGAAATACTAAACCATAATAGCATATCGAACATAAATGAAAATTACTTAACCATCTATATTCACCCATGAAATTTTCTATTTTATTCATCTTTTGTCCTTTTTAATCATCTTCATCTTCAGTAATTTTACCATCAATAACGGTTAAAATTGAAATTGAGTCACCACCTTCCCAAACAAGTTTTGCAGTATATTTTCCTGTACTGTTTAATAAAGCTTTTCTTAATGGATAATAAAAAGCACTGCCGCTACCTTCCCCTTCCAAGTCAATCGATTGCACTTCAATCAAACCATTGGCTAATGTACCAACAATTTCTTTAGAACCTTCAGAACCAATATTAATATGTACTAATGTACTATCAATTGGATTTGGGTAATCTATACTAATAAACCAACCTTTTTTTATCATATCAGGTGGATATTCTAAATCATCTAAATTGATGATTAATTTATCAATTGATTTTTGTTTCCAACGTGTAATATCATAACTCATAACTAACCCTTATCTACAATTTCCAATAACATTTTATCCGAATTACCAGGCCCATCAACAATTTGACCATAATGATTTTTCCAACCATGTACAGTTTTTTCAAAACAATTTCCTGTTTCACTTTCCATTGTTTTAATACCAACGGGATATTCATCCCACCATAAATCACGATAAACATCAACCCACATTTTTATCTTTCCAATGTTCTTTTACACTTTCAAATAATGCTTGCTGATTTGTCCACGCACATAATACAGCTTGAATCAAACCAAAAAAAACATTAAAAGTAAATAATATAGAGAACAATAACACAATCAAAAACCGTCTAATCTTGACATTTTTAACTTTTGATACTCCCACCCGATAAGTTTTCTTTTCTTTTTCGGCGTTGATATATTCATCCATCCACCAATTTACATAATTAAAGCTTTTCTTATCATAACCAGCTTCATGTGATATAGAATTATTCTTGGCATAATCCCATACTTTAAAAAATTCATCTTTCATTGTATACCTTCATTCTTTGATATAATTCATTTAATGATGTCTGTAACTTGTCATGATAAACATGAAAGTACCCAACATCGTTTGTTTCTCTTAATTCAGGAAATAAATTACCATATTTTTTATCATATCTTATTTCAATAACTCGTTTTCGCCAGCCAATGGTTATCTCGTCAACTACTTCATCAGTAAGAACATTAAATCTAGTCCAGAAATTCTCATTATCATAATACGATAATATCTTGATAGATGATTCAATCTCGAACCCAGCTACAAATAATGCTCTTCTAAATTCGTGGTGATTCTTATCATAACGTTCATTAATCAAACATTTTTTGTGATAAAAATAGGTATTTTCAGTCCCAATATCATCGCCTTCTTTAATGATATAATTCAAATCTTCAATATGCACCCACGGAGTTGGATACTTTTCTTCAAAATTATTATTTTTATCATTTCTGATGTGCGAATGCCTAAAATAAGAATAAAATCGTTCTTCTGTATCTAAAAATTTTCCAAAAGAATTTAATGATTTACCAATGAAATCCTTACCTTCTATTTGAACAAATTCTTCAATTGATATGGCTGAATTGCCATCTTCTGGTGTCCAATGATTTTTACAATATGGACAAATATGTGAATCCATTGGAAAAGCTTTTCCTAGCCGCCTAGAAACCGATGTTGGGTAATCATCTTGTGGATGTACCTGCCTAACATATAGGTAAAAATCATTTAAGGATATTACTTTTGGTGCTATATTTGGATCATAATTTTTATCATCCACAAAAATATCAGACAATTGTCCAAATGAATCAATACAATATCGACCTAAAATAACAAACTCATTTAACTTATTATTTCCATTACGATAAATATGTCGCCTAATATTATTCAAATCATGAATATCTTTTAACTTTGTTGTTGTTCCACCAACAAATAAGTAATATTCAATTTCTTCAACTGTATCATAGATATAACCAACATTTAACATTATTTAATTTTCTCTCTAATCGTTTATTTACAACTAATGTGGATGTAATGCGGCCATTAGGTTTTTTCATAAATGTCCAGCGTCCACACATTCTTTTTTGCCCGTATGCTTTCATTTGAAATAATCCGCCGCTTTTGTATTTGATTCAAGACCACTTTTATTGATTTGTTGTCTTTTGGTATCAACAGCATACCATATTTTTTTAAATGATTCTTTTGTACTTCTACTTCTGTCTTTTGATATACCGATAACTCTTTGATTCTCAGCAAAGATATAACCAACTAGAACACCATTTGAAAAAATTTGATATTCAACTGCAATATTTACATCAGAATTTTTTACTTTCACATAATCTAATTTCTTTCTTGTCTCTGATGGCCCGCGTGTAATATAAACGCCTTTTGTGCCTTTGATCTTATCAAAAAGTAAAGATTCTTCAAACGTAATCATAAATAATTCCTTATCAAGTTTTTTCGACAAGTCTATTATCTAACAATTCTTATTAAATGTCAATAGCTTTTAGATAGCTTTTGACTAATTTAAATTTTTCATTAAACCTTTCTTCATCTGAGATACCAACTCCATCATAAATTTCAAATTGTTCTATTGGCTTAATTACAACAGCGGTAAATATACCATCATCAAAACATAATACAACTACTCGCCAAATACCATCGACTAATTCAACTTTGAAAAAATATGATAAAAACTCACTACTTTCATAGTAATATTCTTCAAAATAGGTTGTTCCTAATATTTCTATTTCAGATTCTATTCTATTTGGCCCTTGATAAGTAACAACTTTTAACTTCATTTAATATTCAGTCCTTTTATCGGTAATTTCGATGTCTACGCCAGTGAATTTTAGTTCATCACGTTCTTGCATACCCCAGCCCGTACAAACTGGTTGTACCTTGAATTTAACTATAATATCTTTGTTTGGATATTCTTTACTAGCCATATCAGTTAAAAGTTCTTTCAAATCATCTGCTGAATAGGTTAGTGTTGTTTTTCTTGAACTAATCATTTATACAATCTCCACATCGCAGCCATTAAAAACAGGATGTCCAGTTCTATCATAAATAGCATCATTATATTCAATAATTGAATTAAATGTTATTTTAATTTCTTTATCAGGATATTTTGTTTTAATTACATCTTCAATAATTATTTTTATATCAGTTGCATCATAACTAATTTCTGTTTTTTGTACTATTTTCATGGTCAATAATATATTTCATTTGTGGTGGGCAGTCAATAGTTCGTAATGAACCATATTGTCTAAGACGTTCTAAATAATCAACAAATTCATTTAAATCTCGAATATGGTATGTTTGAATATAATCTTTGTTTTTGTATGAACCAATAACAATAATGGTATTATAATCTTCACGCCGCAAATTCATATCAACTGATATGTTGGTTCGTTCTTTTATATATCTTTCTAATTCACTTATTTTATTAGTTTTTTCTGTTACAAACTTTTCCAATTCACTAATTCTATCATTTAACTTTTTTAAATCAGAATCATAATTAAAGAATATTTTCTTCCATTGATTAATGAAAGTTAAAAATCTATTTCTAATATTTCGCATCCAAACCTATCCAGTACATCTTCAACTTTATTAAGTAATTGTTCAGCGGCTCTTTTGTTTTTAACAAAATACTTTATTCTTGGGTTATTTGCTAGTCGCAGTTGTGTACTAATTGCACTTTGATGTAATTCTTCTAAAAGACGATACACTTTATCAGAATTATCTATTAATCCTGTAGCTTCAGACCAGTCATCTTCTGGTGCTGTATATTCTAATTCAAAATAAAAAACACTTGGCATCTATTTAACCCCCGTTATAATATGGTGCAAATTGTACACTATTAAACGAAACATTTGGAAATTCTTTTAAATATACATCAGTCGAAGAACTATGAACATCAGTGAAATCTACTGTATATACTTGGTCAATATTTAAATATTTTCTAGCCGTTTGTTGGTCATGGTCATAACCATTGTTAGGGTATTTGTAAACAACTAAATCATCTTCTTCTGAATAGATACTCATAGTGTCATCTACCCAATTGCCTATTGAAAGCTTCATTTCCATTTTTATTTTTCCTTAATACTCGACAAATACTTGAACATAATGTTCACTTTGATTTTTAATTTGCCATTTTATTTAACAAACAGTGTATATGTTTGGGTCATCTTCAAATTCAACCATATCACCCATTGATGGGACACATGGTAATATACAAGATTCTTGTAATTTTTGATATATATAAAATTTAACTAACATCTTTTACCTCCAATACAATATTCACATAATTTAAACCATCACATTCGCCAACGAACCAGCATACATCTTTAACTACATATACTTGTAACTGTATTTCTAAAAATACAGTTGAACCCATTGGAGGGACACAATCCATCTCTGAATTAGTTATAAAAGAACGATTTGTATAAAAATTAACTAACATTATTATCCTAATTTATGGGTTAAGTACAATACCAAGTTCAGTAACAGCACTTTTTACTTTTGGTGGCTTTTTATATTTTTCAATACCATTTTCACCACTCCATTCTTCTGGTGTACAAATATCAACGCCATAATCAAGGATAAATGGTTCATCTCCACGTTCACCAAGTAAAAACTTAGCTCTTTCTGCGCTATAAGCTACCCGATTCCAGTATTCGCCGCGATCAATCGTTATACCTCCACCAGTACCAACAAGACCTTCAAATTGTTCAACTCTAACAATTGAAGCAGTCCAGTTACGTTTTCCATTTGATTCTGGGTAACTTAGTAATCTAACTGTAAGTTTTGGTTGTTCATTAATCATTAGACCACTCCAAGGCATTACAGCCATCAATAATTTCTGGAGTAACTTCAATTACAGTTAAAGATTCAATAGAAAAACACAAATCCTTTTTTTCGATGTAAGTTGGTTTATAACCTAGAGCTTCAAACAAATAATATTCTTTGTTGGTTAGCGATTTATCAACCGAATATAATGGTGTACCATCACAATCTCTGGTATGTTCGACAACTAATAATCTGGCATGAACTTTTTCACATACCCCATTACCATGCCAATTATCGTATTTTACTTCAACAAGTGAACCAATTGGAATTGTATGTTCCATTAGTTCATTTTCTTGTCTATATGTTAAACCAGTTTCTTCATTAACAATATCAGCAATATTCATTATTAGTCCACCCACTCAATTTCAACAGGACACCCGAATTCTCTGGAGAATAATTCAACTAAATTCTTTTCGAATTGTTCATATTCTTCATCCATTTCTAATTCTGTCATTTTGTCGTAGAAGTCTTCCCAAAACAATTTTATTTTCATTATATCCACTTAGGTTCGTTTAGTAAAATCTTTATCGGCTAAAGCCATTTTTGCAAAATCTTTGTCTCTTAATTCAGTAGCTACTAAAATATATTCATCATAGATTTTCGGATGAAATACCTTTAACAAATGCTCAATTACAACTTTGCTTCTGTTATATATTTTACTACTTTTTTTGATAATGTCAACTATTTTATTAGTGTCATTTAAATTATTTTCAATATCCTGATAGATGTCTTTGATAATTTTATTATTTTTTATGATTGTAATATAATCCTTTACATTTTCCTCATGATTAATCAATCCAGTCATTACAAATAGGAATTCATATCCAGTAGTATCAATTTTTGAAATATGCTTTATTATTTTATTAGCATTAGCTAAAAGATAATATTCAACCAAGTCCTTTTTAAATTTATAGGTTTTACCTTGATAGACAACTTCTGGTTTTTTATAAACATCATCCAAGAATAACACTTCCACGGGAATGTTATCAGCAACTTCATTGCTATTAACAAAAACTACATTAGCATTTGGTTCATTATCAAAAGTACCAATAATCTTTACTTTTTTTGTATCAGGAATATAATTATCCCAAATTTTTGAATTACCACTATAATTTTTATAGCCACCAATTAAATGAAAATCAAAAGCTGAAAACATTTGATCTATGGCACCAGACAAATTACCTTTTGTGTCTTTATTTCTTAAATAGGCTTGAAATAAATATTTTAAGTTTGAAATATTATCGGTAATTGTTGGATTTTTATTATCAATATATTTCTGAATTAAAGCCACTACTTGTGAATCATTTTTTCTTTTTTTAATTTCAGTGTCTTTTAATTTTTCAGCAATTTCAATTACCTTTTTATAGGTTACATCTTTTTTATCGACAATATATTTTTTATCGACTTTCACTAACACAACTTTTTTAAAAATCATAGAATCCTGAACGCCTTCT
Source organism: Bacteroidales bacterium (assembly GCA_041662185.1). Taxonomy (GTDB): domain Bacteria; phylum Bacteroidota; class Bacteroidia; order Bacteroidales; family P3; genus UBA10566. Next base: position 129,816 of record JBAZSY010000001.1, on the reverse strand, counting down.
ATATTATATAAACTTCCTTCTTTATCTATGTTGTGTTGTTTCCAAAAAGATGACAATTGAGTACATCTTTCAATTTTTGTTGTTGGTTCATCATTGGTATAATAGAAATACACAGAATCATCATTTTTAAATGGTTCTATTAAGTCAAAATCCCTTTTTTTACTTTCTTCTTTTAAAAATTCCATGTATTTTTTCATATAGTCCTTATATTTCTAAATCTAAATATTTGTCATCACTTACTCTAGGAAATGGCGTTTCATTTTGTATAGCAAGTGATAAATCTTGTGCAAATGCTTTTGCGGCGCGTAATTTGATAAAAACATAACGATTCATGTCATCAGCTTGTAATCCAATTTCACTTTCACCATCACAAACTGACCAATCACCAAATCTTGTTCTGAGAATATCCACAAATTCAGTAGATATACCCCAACGGTCAATTTTAATAGGAATTCGGTACCAGTTAGTTGTTACCTTTTTTAGTTTCAATACTTTACTTTTCATGACAAACCACCTAGTAAATTAACAGCATCCATCAATTCTAAAATATCTTTCCGACTCAATTCAGTTTGAAGCCTTTCGTATGATTGTGTGCTATCAATATCAAAATATAATGCTAAAACAACTAAAAACTCTTTATCATTATAGTAAATGTCATTGATGTATTGTATTGATTCAGAAGTACCACCTTGATTCATAAATATTCTTGTTTCATAAATTGGGACAACTTTTTCTGTACTTGTCATGATAAATGTCCTTTCAAAATTCAATTAATTTCTAATTCGAGATAAGTATAATATAAAAATATATAAAAGTAAAACATTTTTATATAAAATATTTATTCATGTTATTGCAATCAAATATAAAAATAAAGGCTATCATAAAAAGATAGCCTTTGAAATTAAATCAACAATAATAAAGCTTCTTCTAAAGTATCAGGAAAAATTGTAACATTATTTTGATGGAAATACACACTAATTTCGCCATTTTGTTTAAAAATCAATCCGTTACCATCATCATTGACAACTTCTGTTCCATTGTCACTACCAAATACATGTAAGTTTTTGATATTTAAATAATTAATCAACCGATTTATACTTACAACGTCATTCATGAATATAATCTCTATTTATTTAATGAAAATCTATTATATCTGAAACATAAATATAAGTAAAGCAATTTAAATGGATAATTTCATGGCTAGACCAATATTTTACAATCAAACAATAAAAAACTGTATAGTTGCATTTTCTACTATTTTTAATGATATACGAATAATCACTGAACATGATGAAGAAATAACAGTACCGTTGCATTATGCACCAAAAGAAAAATTTGTTTCTATTATTGATGAAAATATAGATGTTAATTTTATCAATACCGAACGTAATTTACCTAGAATGGCGTTTGAAATGACTGGCTTATTATTTGACTCTACTAGATTTTCAAATCCATTAAGTAGAATGATTGATATACAAAATAATATCAGTAAAAAATATATGTTTACTAGGGTGCCATATAACCTTCAATTCAGCTTATATATAGCAACAAAAAAATTCGAAACAGCTTTACAAATAGTAGAACAGATATTTCCATTTTTTGTACCTGAATTAAACGTTACTATAAAAGATAAAGAAGATTTTAATCTTTATACTGACATACCAATTACATTAGATAGTTCATCATTTAGTATTGAATATGAAGGATCATTTGAAGAAAAAAGACGTATTGAATGGGAAATGAATTTTACATTAAAAGCTTGGTTGTATGGGGATGTAAAACAACAAGAAAGAATCAAGAAAACCATTATTGATTTTAATTCTGTATCATTCAACAAGCAATTTGACCAATTAATAGAAAATGACGAACTTGATGTAGTTGTGACTACTCAATTTGTTCCACCAGATACCATCATCGAAACTACGACTAAACCAGAATATGCGTTTATGGAAGCGGTTTCACAGTCAGGGGATGAATTAACTTGTGCGATTTAGTAGAATATATAAGAGAAGATAATATGGATGCAATATCAGAATTTTTAGGGGCGAGTACAGGCGTTGATACTTCAAGATCAATGACGTACACAGAAAGAACAAGCCGAGAATTAAAAGTACAGGTAGATGAAGTAAAAGCTTCTAATTCAACAGAAGATTATACTTTTGTTCGTGAAAATATGCGTAATATTATTACACAAGCAATGGAATTAATCCCTGATGCTATCAATTTAGCTAGAGAAACTGAAAGCAGTAAATCATTTGATAGTGCTTCTTTATTATTACAAACTCTATCAAATATCAACAAGGATTTATTAGAAATTAATAAGATTGACCCGAAAGGAAAGGCCGCTTCAGAAACAAACAATATAACAAATAATACTGCAATAATTTGTTCACCTGAAGAAATATTGAAAAGATTATCTAATTTATAATTACTTACGAATTAACCAAGGTATTCTATTTTGTAAATAACCCGTGCCATAGTGATTTTTACAATTTATATTTGTACAAGACATCCAATAATCATAATTTATTGATTCAGGTCTAACTGTTTGTAAATCACTATTGCATCGATAATCAGCAACATCATAATTACAATCTGTACATTTACCAATTATTTTACAGAAATCTTTAGTAGATAATATTATCATTGAAACTCTTTATTAAATTTTTTATATTGCTGAACAGCTTGTTTTATCGCCCTATCAATTACTGCATTTGGCGTTTCTTGAGCTTGTGACTTTAATTCATAGATATTATCATTCATCATCTTTAATATTTCCGCTTCTGATGATTTAGTAACATCTAAGTATTCTGATTGTGTTTTTTTGATGCTATATTTATTATTTTTGTTGATAACACCAAATAAAAATAGCTTGGTATTTTCTTCTAAAAACTCTGTGAAATTTTTTATGTTATTCATTGGTAAACTCTATTTGTCCTATTGTTGCATACGCTTTATATAAAAGTTGGTCACAATGCAAATATTTACCAATCATTGTTTTTGCCCACTCTATTTCTGCTGAAAAATAGCTATTGTTAAATGGGTACTCATCTTTTATCAAAAGATTTAATTCTGGTACATGAAATTCACCCGACATAAATGGATTAACTTCACCATCTATATCTTCTAATACAAATCCGTTAAATCGTAATAAATTACCCCATAACGTATATTTTATCCCTATTATTTTGTATTTTTTCATGTTTTAAATATCTGTATTGTATTTGATATGTTTTTTGTTTAATTGACGTATCCTGTATAGTATCCAATTCGTATGCAATACTACTTCTGTATTGTTGCATGGATATTGAAATATTACATCTTGATTTTAATACATATACAATTAATTGATTCACCTCTGTATCTAAATCAGCATAAACAAATCCTGGTATATTTCTATACCCAACTTTATAATTAAAATATCTTAATGTGTAATCATCAATACTTTTATAAAGTTCTTTTCTTGGTAAAATATCATCATATTCTTCACCACGTAAAATCATAGTTATTTATCTTCTTCTTCAAAATAAAAGCAACAACAATATTTACACCCTATTGAATTCATGTCTTCCCATGAATCAAAATGACGATAATAGGAATGTCCACATTTACAAATCCTATCATCACCATAATTCTTATTGTATTTATATATTGTCGAAGTTACTGTTTCTTCGATATATGGTTTTTCAGTCATTTGGTTGTGAACATTCTTCTTGATTGTGAGAAAATTGACTACATGGATTTGCTCCACCTATTTCCATTTGAACCCAAACCCAAATTATAGCCGCTAAAAATATGGCCCCGATTGTTGTTAATGCTTGTTGCATAGAGTTCTCCAATTACTTTTTATGTAAATGTGGGTATAAAAAATATACCCACTTAATTTAAGTTATTTTAAAAGATTGTCTTTTAATTCATCAATAATCATAGCAAAAGAACTTTCACCATCACTTTCTTCATCTCCAAACAATATATCACCATTTTTAGATAATGAAAATTCATCAAAATGACTACCTGAAATTGTCAAGACGTATCCCTTTGAGAATTTCAATTCAAACTCATTTGAATCTAAAATACCCTCAACAATTTCATATTCGATACCATTTTCTCCTAATGCTTCATCAAACAACAATATTGTCCAATATATTTCATCTAAATATTCTGTTATAGTTTTCATTTTTTACCTATTAAAGTTACTTTCTTGCATCATAATCAAGATTCATACACTTTACACTCAATTTGTTATTGAATTTTGTACGAGCTACTACACCTTCAATCATGATACCTTGTGCTTTGTATTTTTCAAAGATTGCATTAGCATGGTCAATAACGTCATCAAATGAAGTTGGGATAAATTCATCTTCATCTTCTGTATATGGAACACCTAAGTCAATTGCTACCCTTGGCAAATTGAATTCATCGCCTTGATGTAATCTGATAGCAGCACCCGTAGATAAATCATCGACACCAAACAATACCAATTGTTGTGGAATATTAGCATCAGGGTTATATTTGTTGCCAGAACCTTTTAAACCTTGACCAATAATTTCACCACGTAAAGCCAATTCAATATTATGTTCAGCACAATATTCAGGCAGTCTTTTGATAAGGTTATATTTATTTGCCAAATCTACCCAACTATCACGAACTTCTTTCATAATTGGTTGTAAGCCAGCATTATCAACTTCAGTTTGTGTCATGAACCAATTTAATTTTTCATTATACCAACCAGTTGTTTTTGTTTCTTGCTGAAAATACTTTTTATAGATATTTCCATTTTCATCTTTGTATTCACTTGCAAATTTTTGTTCAAGCTTCTTTTCCAATGAACGCGAACAAATACCAGTTCTATAACCATCATGATATTTCTTGGCGTATTGTGTCCAGCTAGAGCCATCACGCTTAACGGTCATTACAATGACATCACCATCTTCAACAACCCGATTGATGTTTTTCTTCTGATTGTTGATATTATCTTCATCAGTTTTATACATGAACGATGGGAAATCACCAGAGGCCATACCACTACCAGATTTTTCAGGTTCTTCGTACTTGAATACACCTAAACGCTCACTTAATGAGCCTTCATGATTTTCTTGTGAACGTAGATAAGCCAAAACTTCATTTTCAGGCATCAAAATACCAACTGAATAAGTTGGATCATTCGTGAATTCATTCAATGAGAAATTGAATTTAATTGCCCGAATACGATTCTGTTTACCCAATCGTGATTTACTTGGGTTTCCATCAGGTTCAATAAAATCAGCAAACAAAACATTTTCACTCAGGCAGTAATCTGGTTGAAAGTAATACGCCTTATCACCAACTTCATATAAGCCTTTTCGTGATACAATAGTGAAGCCGCATTCTTCACCATTTGAAAAATTAAACTGAACTAATTCGATTGCATTAGCTGGTTCCCCGTTCTTATACAGAACGGCTTTTTCACGAATTGTAACTTTTTGAACTGCTTTATCAACACTTTCCATTATATACCTTCTATTTTTTAATAAAACTAAATTTCTTGATTGTCAACAACTTTTTCATCAGTAACTAAATCAATAGTACCAGTAAGTACACCTAACCCAGTTGTTTTTGGTTTATTTTGTATGGTTGATATAATCTTTCTGGTACTAATTGTTCTTTTTTTACCCTTATAAAATGCTTGACAAAATTCATTATTATGACTAAATGTATAGCCATGCAATTTCCAATCATCATCCAACATCATATTTACTGCATATTCAAATCCAGCAACACTTGCCTCTGATACTAATTTAAACATATTCTTCCTATAAAGTGATAGTTTTATCTACAAATCCACGAGAAAGTTCAAAAATATAATGTAGATCATCTTTGTGTTTTGTGTATGTTGCATCATCAACATTCATAAAACGGTCAAACAAAATATCAATCTTTGCCTTAACAATATTTCTTGGTATTTCATATACGATACCATCAAATTTTATGTATGGAATATCTTCACCGCGAATAAAACAATCAATTTTTACCGTTTCATTTTCAAGATACAACCTGTAATAATCATCGACATATTCAACAGGGGATTCATCTATTGTTTCATTTTTAAGAATAGTTAATTCTGGAATTTTCGAAACAAACTTATGAAAATCTTCTTTGGTTTTAAACACCAAATCTATATCATGAACTATTCTATCAGTATTTTCCCCGAAAAAACCAAGTGACTTTAAAGCGAATGAACCAGTTACTATGGCCCCGTGATTTGATAACAACTTAACAATATTATTCATATTTGTATCTGCATCCATCAATGACATCTAATCCCATCTGTATAAGTTTGAATCTTATCAAAACAATTTTGAAAAATTGGGGCAATATTTTCAACCAAATATTCAGGTTCTTTTTTCTTTTTTATTGGTTCATCATAAACTAACACTTGACAGTATTGTTTAATTTCACCTTTGTCGTCAATACATAATTTTAATTCATCTTTTAATGTCCAACCCTTATCTAATAAGGTATTCACATCATTAGACATTTCTAACGCACAATTGCGAGTAATAATTCTATATTTCATCGAATTTAATTATTCCATATTTTAATAATTGCTTTGTTGATAACTTTACTGGTGTATCAGGGTCAACCCCTTCTTTCATACAATAGTAATCCCATCCCGTATCATTACAAAATAAATCCCAATCATTACATCTTTTGCTTATCTCACCAATAGGCATTGTTATAGTCATTTCTTCATTTATCATTATCAATGTTCCTATTTTCAATGTAATCTATCAGTGACACAATCAATTTTTTTCTTTCTAGCCTATTTACTTTCCAATCTTCAATCTTTGCTATCTGAATAATTAACTCATTGCAATAAACAATATCCGCTTGTTTAATATATTCGGCAAATGTTATTGCGCCACACATCAAATTACAAAATTGAGTAATGGTATCAGACATAATATGAATATCTTTTAATATATTCAATTTATCAATCAGAAATTTATCCAATTTTGACATTCTTTTCTTTTTACTTTTTATTTCTTTTTCCATTAATCACACTTGTCAGTTTGTTTGTTTACCAGTAAATATCGTCCTTTTAAAGCTAATGATGCTAAAATCCACCAACTAACTACAAAGTACCAATGTAATGCAATTCCAATAGCGGCGCAAACAAGATATACCATCCATAAATTATTTACCTTTATTTTAACCTCATGTTTAAAACTTGCATCTGGAGCTAATTGAGCAATGGAACAAGCAATAGATAAAAACAATATCACATACCATCCAATATTTTGCGCCCAATCATAACCAAAGCCAGCAAAACACATAATCACTAAAAATGTTATGACTGTAACAATTTGCTTTACTTTAAAATTTATTTCTTTCATTATATCCTCACTTAATTATAAAATTTTGATAATTATACACTATAAACTAATTTTTGTCAATACACAACTCACTATTTTTACTTAACAATACTACTTTTCCTTTTGCAAAGGCTAAGATACATTCCTCCAATATCAACCCATTATCAATTTTTGTTTCTAATATTAGGTCACACATATTATCTGAATATATTTCAAATATAAACCCTCTTGGGTCTAATATTCTCCACACAACATTTGAAGTTGAATATCTTGATGTATTGGTAAGAATTTTATATCCTGCCAATAATACATTGTCGCAAATAACTGGTTCATTATATGTTGGTTGGTTTTGTGGACGATAATATCCTTTACTCCATTCAGTACCCGTTTGTTTTCTTCTTTCAAAAGCTTTATTATCTTCATAATAGGTAACATAAGCCATATCCTGTTTTTCAACACTACATGATTTTATATACCAGATTTTTTCACTTATTTTTAATGTCATTTAATCCTCTATTGATTTTGATTAGAACTTAGTAGCTATAATTAAAATCAACAAAGGATTTTGATTTATGTTTGTCTTTCCGTTTAAATTTTGTTCTATCTACATAGACATTTGCGCGGTTGAATTCGTGCGCGTATTTTGCTACTAAATTTAAAAACTCAGGAACATTCTTACTTTTCTTTTTCATAGTTAAATAGCCTTATGGTAATTTCGTTGTAAAAAATTTGATACTTTAAAACACATTGCAAATCCTTTTCTCTAATGCCTTTTTGTCTAGTTATGTCAGTATTATGAGTCAAATCAGCTAACTTAACTCTCATTGCATAATAGTTGTTAAAAACACGTTCTTTATATTCTTCGTAGGTTTCCCCACTTGTTTTTCTTTTTGATAAAGCATCAACGGCTTCTATAACAATAGATGGAAACCCAAGATGCTTTAAATCAGCTAATGTTACCGTTGTATCTTCAACTACATCATGTAAAACGGCAATACAATTCAGCAATTCATCTTTTGTATTCAATATTGCCATTACTTTTAATGGATGTAAAATGTATGGCAATCCAGTAGAATCGAATTGCCCATCATGTGCATTAGTGGCGACTTTTATTGCTAATGCAAGTAATTTTTTTGTTTTCGTTTTCATGATAATCACCTTTCTGTTTGATTTGTGATTAGTATAGCTAAGAACTTCAGCTTTGTAAAGCTTTTATTTGATTAAACATTCCATCAGGTAATTGTGAGAATCTGATTTGATTGATTAACATAGTCAACACTTCTATGTTATAATCAAAAGAATATAACCCATCATACATATCATATTTATTTGGATTCAATTCTTTTAAAACAGAGTAAATATTTTTAATTGGGAAAAATCTGTCACAAATACAACTTAAGATTCCAATCAAACTTTTTTGAATTTCTTGCACCGATTCACTATCACAATAATTATTCTTGTAGTAAATAATCAGTGCATCAATCGGAACTTTTGATTTTGCACAAAGAATTATATTTTTTTCATTTTCTGTCACTGTTACGGTTACGGTTTCCATAATAATAGTCTTCTCTTATTTTTACTTTATCAAATTTCAAGTTGTTAATTTTTATCTTATGTTAGTGGTAAAGTATATAGAAAATTTATGTTTTTGTCAACCTTTTTATCCTATATATTCAATTTGTTTACCGTAACATAAATTATTTACTTCATTGATACTTAATGGCAAAGCATATTTGAATGACCGTTCGTCGCTAACATAATATAGAAAACTTCCTACTTCATCAAATACAAGCGCATCTATTAATGCTATACTATTAATACTTTTTTCATCAAGTTCTTTATTTCTAGTGTTATTTGAAACCCAACAAATAACAGGACTTATATGTATTCTAACATCATCACCAAGACGTAATAATTCTTTTAATCGTGTTTGGACATGTTTACTTTTTTGCCACCAAAGCGGCGGGGTATATATTTCTATTTTGTCATGATTATTAGGAAATTCAGAACAAACATCCCAACATGAATCCTCATGGTCATATCGAATATGAAGTACATCATTGATAAACTTATATAAGATATGTTTATCAAAAACTAAAACCTTACCATCACATAAGGCTTGATACATTTCTTTTTGTGAATTAATCATTTATTTCCTCTTGTGATAATTTGATTTTGATAGATAAATGGTTGTATTTCTTTACAAGTTACAGGTAATGCAAATGGATATTCATCCCCACCAACAGTAATATAATAATCAAAGTCACCATCATCATCAAAAAATAAACCATCTACAAATTGTAGTGAATATTCACATAAGTCATTTTTGTCAATTGGTAAAATTATTGGAGATTCACCAATAAAACATAATATAGGTTCAATTTCAATACTATCACCAACAACATGACTATTTTGTTGTTTTATTGTTTCGGATTCCCACCATAGTTTTTCAACAAACAATTGAACATTTTCTGGTTTTGGTAACATATAACATGGGTACCAATTTTCATTATCTACATTCATTGTAAACAGATTATTATCTTTTACATAATAAATAATACCAGTATAACTGTCAACTAATTTCTTTCCTTCATTAAATAGAGCGTATGTCAATTCTTTTTGATTTTTAAACATGTTAAATCCTATACAATTTTGTAAAATGCTAGTCTAACAGTTTTTACTTAAATTGTCAACAATAAAGTTGTAGAATTTATTTGCTTATATCTATTATAAAAGAAAAGAAGGTAAAATTTTCTATAAATATAAGAACAAGAATCTTTATAATATAAACAATGACTTATTGAAAAAGTTAAATAAAAACACATTTAGTGGTACTCTGATACATAATTTTTATTTTATGCAAAAATAGAGTCAAATTAGTTATAATAATCAAATAGTTATAATACAGAAAATTAAGATTTTATCAAGGATGGTAAAAATGGCAACAAAAAAAGTAGACAATAACACAGGCCCAAAATATACAGGATACAGGTATCCAAAAAATGTTGGTGAAGGATCATTTTCATCTTGTATCATGTTTACTGAATACGTAAGAAATAAAGGATTTGGAACACACCCTGGTAATGCTGTAATTTTGTTTATGCCTGAAAGAGCATCAAACCCATCTACAGTAAACTGGGAAACAAAAAATGGTGGTGCTATTTCAAATGCAATATCTCAAATGACTGGTAATAATCAAAATGCTAATCAATCAGCCGAACAAAGTGTTTTAGGAATAGCTGGGCAAATTGTATCAAATGGATTTGGAACATTAGCACAAGCTGGGGGTTCTGCTATATTTGATAAAGCAAAAGCATTAGCAAGCACAAAAGGTGTCAATATAGATTTGTCATTTGAAGAAGCACAAGGAATTATTTCAAGAACTGTACCAAACCCATATATCGAATATTTGTTTAAAGGTGTTGATTTTAGAAACTTTGAATTTGCATTTAAATTATATCCACATTCTAAAGCAGAAGCAGAAACAATTTATCAAATTGTTAGGTTATTTCGTTCAGCCGCATATCCAAGTGCGAGTTCTACAAATGATGCAATGCTGGGGTATCCAAGTGAATTTGAAATAGAATATCTATATAATGGTTCAAGAAATCAATATCTAAATAGATTTAAACGGGCAGTTTTAACAAAAGTCGATGTTGATTATACATCTGCTGGTTCTTGGACAATGACACGAGATGGTTTTCCATCGCAAATAGAACTAAATTTAAGTTTCTCTGAAATACAAATTCTTGTTTCAAATGATATTTCTCAGGATGGTTATTAATATGTTCAAAAAACAAAATATCATACAATATATAAATGGCGAAAATGTAGCCAATATTGCACAACGAATAAACATAAGTTTAAAACAACAGGAATTACAAAATTATTTTATTCAAGATTATAAAAAACCTGAACAAATTAGTTTAGATTTATATGATTCACCTGATTATCATTGGACTATATTATTGGTCAATAATATTATTAACCCATATCTTGATTGGCCAGTCAGTAATGAAACCTTAATTAAAAATATCAAAAATAAATATTTGGATATATATGGCGTTCATCATTATCTTACCCTTGATGGGTATATTGTAGATGATTTGACCACAAATGATTACAATACAAATTATACACCAATACCTAGTGATGTTGTCATTGTTTCAAATTTTGATTATGAAATGGAAATAAATAACATCAAAAGAGATATTATAGTTATTAAACCAAAATTTGTAAAGAATTTTATTAATAAATATGAGCGTATGCAAGAAAGCTTAAAATAAAAGGATTATATTGTGCTAGGCGGATCAAAAGCAACTGATTTATCAGAATATTCAATTAAAATAGATGATACAGAAATATCTAATTTTTGTATGAGCGTAGTTGTTTTTCAAGATATTTTTTCACCATCTTGGGTTTGTGAAGTATACGTTGCTGATACTAGCAATTTACTAATGCTATTACCAATAAAAGAAAAAAGTAAAATTGAAATACAATTAGGAACAAGCCACAATAGTATTACCGATGACAAAAAAACTTTTACTTTTTATGTTTATGGTATTGCCGATAAAGTATTCAAATCAGTGAATGACCAAAATTATACTATCATTGGCGTATCAGAACAGTTTTTTAAAAATCAAACTATCAGAATACAAAAAGCTTTTAAAAATATTTCACCATTGGATATTGCACAAAAGATACTAAAAGATAAATTGAATGTAACAGTCGAAACAGATAATTGTGATAATAATATTACAACCACTATTTCTAATCTTACTCCATTTCATGCTGTCTATAAAATGTGTAAATTTGCCTTAATTGATAAAGCGGCCGATGCTCTTTTTTATCAAATTGATGATGGTAAATATGTCATAAAAAGTATTGAAAAAATGTATTCTGATAATGATAGTAATTGGACTTTTAAAATTAGACCAAACAATTTAAAAGATGATTTAGGAAACCAATTAGAAGATAGAAATTTATGTATAAATGATTACAATGTCGATCATTATAATTTAGGTTCTAATATGGCAAGTGGTATGTATGGTTCAAAAACTGTTTCTTTCGATTTTAAATCAAAAGCTTTCACCACAAAAGAATTTAATTTCGGGGATGATATTTCCGAAGATAAAAAAAATGTTTCATTAGATGAAGATATTACTAGCACAAATGCAAATATAAGATTCATCCCTAAACATACTGGATTGCAAGGCGACAAATCTACAACAGATTTTGCTGAAAAATGGGGGCCTAGCCGCAAATCTTCTTTAATGAAATTAGAACAAAATAAATTAATTATCCAATGCCCTGGTGGTGTTGGAGCATGGGAAATTTTAGGTAAAACAGTGGATATAGAATTACCTTCTAATCAGATTTTAATACAACAAGACCTTGACCCAAATATGGCTGGAAAATATCTGGTTATGGCTATTGCACATTTTGCATCAGCTTCTTCTTATTTTGTCAACTATGAATTAGCTAAAAAGCGTAAAGGATAATATGAGTGATAGAATTACAAATATACCATATACTTATGTTATTGGTTGGTCAATATTGAATATATTTTATTATGGGGTTCAATATGGTAAAACTGCTAACCCGAATAATCTTTGGAACAACTATTTTACTTCTTCAAAATATGTAAAAGAGTTCAGAGAACTTTATGGTGAACCAGATATTATCAAAATTAGAAAAACTTTTAAAACTAAAGAACAAGCTATTCAATGGGAACGTAAAGTAATAGACAAAATGAATATTGTGTTTAATGATATTTGGTTAAATCGAGCAAATGGTAGTGTCAAATTTTCTTTTTGTGAAAAAGGTGAAAACAATCCAAACTTTGGAAGACAAATATCTAAAGAAACTAAAGAAATATGGAGTGAAAATAGGAAAGGATATAAAAATCCTTTTTTTGGAAAGTTGCATACTGACGAAACTAAAGAAAAAATATCAATTTCAAAAAAAGGAACATTAGCTAGTATTGAAACAAAAGAAAAAATGTCACAAAAAAGAAAAGGTGAAAATAACTCCAATTTTGGAAAAATAGGAATTCAATCACATTGGTTTGGAAAGTCACATACAGAAGAAACAAAAGAAAAATTACGAATAGCAAATTTAGGAAAACATAATATATCCTGTAAAGAAGAAACTAAACAAAAAATATCAAAATCTAATCTTGGTAAAAAACATACAATTGATACAAAAAAATATTTATCAGAAATAAATAAAGGTAAAATTACGGTATTTAATAGTTCAATTGATACAATTATGGTTGTATCAACTAATGATTATCATTTACATAAAGGTGTAATGTATCACCATTTAAATTCAAAGTTTTATAAACAATGGAAGGTTGATAATGCAAGAAACTAGCGGTATGTTTTCTTATCCAACTTTCAAGTGGTTTATTGGTTGTGTGGAGTCACTAAATGATCCAGAAATGTTGGGTCGAGTTAAAGTTAGAATTTATGGTTATCATTCGGATGATTTATCTGAAATGCCTATAGAAGATTTACCTTTCGCAACAGTAATGCAACCTACTAATTCAGCATCAATTTCTGGTGTTGGAAATTCACCAACAGGACTCGTAACTGGTTCAACCGTTGTTGGCTTCTTTTCTGATGGTGAAAATGCAGAAGTGCCAATAATAATTGGCACTTTAGGTGGGGCCCCGAGTAAACCAAAAGAAAAAAACAAAGGTTTTTCTGATCCAAATAGAATTTACCCAAAATACAAAGATGCCGAATCAGATACTAATAGATTAGCTCGTGGTATTATCAAAGATACCATTATTGAACAAAAAAATAAAAATACAACTGGTAAAGAACCCAAATCGCCATTTGCGGCTAAATATCCATATAACCAAGTTAGAGAAACTATTTCTGGACATATTCAAGAATTTGATGATACCCCTGGTAAAGAAAGAATTCATACTTATCATAAATCTGGAACTTTTGAAGAAATACATCCTGATGGAACTAGAGTTGTTAGAGTAGTCAAAAATAATTATGAAGTTATTTTTGGGGATAATGATATTAGAGTAAAAGGTGATTTTGTTTTAAAAATAGATGGTGATTACTCAGTAAAAGCCGATGGGGATATAAATATCAATGCTGGTGGTAGTGTATCACTAAAATCAGGTTCAGATATGAATATAAAAGCGGGTGGTAGTTGCACAATTAAAGGCTCTACTATTTCATTAAACTAAAAGGAAAATATGAAACAATGGATTAAAGATTTTATACATAATTGTGTGATTCATCCTTTATTGCCATTTTTACCTATCAAGGATGGTAATAAATTACATGATGAAAACGCTGTTTGGGCTTTCGGACTAAATAAATATGATGAACTTAAATTAGAAAAAAGTTTGTAATGCAATATTTACCAGACATAAAAACAATATACAATAGACTAAAAGCTTCAGCTAAAAAAAGAAATATTCCTTTCTCTTTAACAGTCGCTCAACTCTATGAACTTTCTTTCCCTATTACTTGTCCAATTTTAAATATACCATTGCGATTTAATAGGGGAAAATTAGAAGATAATTCTTACTCAATTGATAGAGTAGATAATTCTTTAGGATATGAAATTGATAATATTATCGTTATTTCTTATAAAGCAAATCGTTTAAAAAACAATGCTTCAAATCAGGAACTAAAACAATTGTCAGAATTTTATTGCAACAATTTTAATATAAAAGAGAAAAATAATGAAAACACATAAAGAATATTTGATAGAATTTAACGAACACTTAAAAAAAACAATTCAACCAGGTAAACATTTATTAAATATGGTTAAATTTAATATCGAGCAAAAAACAAAACCAGGTGAAAAGTTTATTAATCTTGACGGTAAACCAATGCCAAATACCATTATTTTAAATGGAGCATCTAACGAACAAGATATTTCATGGGCAATGATGATTGATAATGATAAAAATATGAATATATATTCAATGAAAAATGATGTATTAACGATGTTTACTATATCAAGTAAAGATTTTAATCTATTAAAAAATATTTAATATTATAAAATAACGTAGATTAAATAAACTAAAAACCGAATTCCAAAGAAGTATAAATACTTTTAATATTAACTTTAAACAATAGGACTTAAATATGCCTTCAGCTACCACAAGTGATGACCTTTACAAAGCACAAATGCACCAATTATTACATTCACGCACCCAAACTATTTCACCAGTACCAGGGGAAACGTTGTATGTAGCTCTTTTCACAACAACTCCTGGCCTTTCTGGCACGGGCGGAACAGAAGTATCTCAAACTAACACTAACTATGCTAGAGTAGCAATATCTACTGCCGATACGCCTAACCATAAATGGACTCTTACACCAACTAGCCCAACGTTTGAATTTTCAAACATCGAAGATATTACCTTCAATGTTCCAAGTTCACCAGGCTCTAACTGGGGTACTATAACTGGTGCAGCTCTTTATGATTCCCCAACAGTTGGTTCAGGAACTCTTTATTATGTTGCGGCATTAACTACACCAAAAACTGTAAACGCAGGTGACGGTGCGCCAAAAATATTAGCAGGGCAACTTCGAATAGTACGTGCAAGCTGTTGATTTATATGAAGTTTTTATAATGTTTTAAGTGATACCCATTAATGGGTTGAAACCTCGAAAGTATAAATAGTTATATTACTGTTTATATAATCGAGGTTTTTTAATGTCAAAAGAAAATACAAATATTCCATACACCTATCTTATTGGTTGGACATCATTGAATAAATTCTATTATGGGGTACGCTATTCAAAAAATTGTAATCCAAGTGATTTATGGAAAACATATTTTACAAGTTCAAAATATGTTAAACAATTTAGAGAAAATTTTGGAGAACCTGATATTATTAAAGTTCGTAGAAGATTTGAAACCAAAGAACAAGCATTCTATTGGGAGTATAAAGTAATGCGTAGAATGAATGTAGTAAAATCTGATAAATGGTTAAATAAAAATACTGGTGGTAAAGAATTTAATAATCTTGAATTTTTTGATAATATGACAGAAGATGAAAAGAAAAAGTATTCATTAAAATTAAGTAAAAGTGCAAAAGTAAGATTTGATAAAATGTCTTATGATGAAAAAATTATTTACGCAGAAAAACATAAAAAGATTGCACTAATACCAGAAAACAGAGAACGAAATTCCGCCTCACTAAAACTATATTGGGAAACTATATCAATTGAAGATAAACAAAAGTTTATAGAAAATTGCACCTTAGCAACACAAAAATCAAAAGAAAAAAGGCAATCTGTATTAAAACAATATAACGATAATTTGTCAATTGAAGAACGTGAAGAAAGAAAACAAAGATGTATAGAAGTTGAAAATAGACCAGAAAAAATGGTTAAGAGAAAAGCACTTTCTAGTAATGTTGAATATATCAATAATTTATCAAAACAAGCTATAGAGCGTTATAAGGATGTAGATTTTAAAGAATCATGGTTATCTGTAACACAATCAGAAGAAGTAAATAAAAAGCGTTCAGAGTCAGTAAGAAAGGCTTATGAAAATAAGGATGTAATTGATAATCATAAGAATGCAGTTTCTTCAATAGAAAGTAGGACAAAATTAAGTGAATCATCAAAAAAGAAATTTAATGATCCTGAATTTAGAAAAGCTTTTGATGAACGAATGCGAAATGAAGATTATAAAAAGAAACAATCAGAAATGATGAAAGCTAAATGTAGTGACCCTGATTATATTGAATTGATGAAAGAACGTGCAAGAAAAGGAATTGAAACAAGGCGTAGAAATAAGGAATTAAAAAATCAGCAAGCCCAAAGTTAGTTTTGTTTATAAGGGTATTGTTGTTCCTATTAAATTACTTAATAGGAATTGTATTACCTATTAAGTATGAGAAATTTTACATCCATTTAAGCAATCATATCTTTTACCATTGCGGATATAGAAACCTGTATTATCGGCTTTAAAAAGTTCAATGTTTAGATTATTAAATTTATCAAATGTTTTTTTAGTGACAACGATGGTACGGTAAATAGTTTGAATATAAACCGTTCTGTTTTCATTCAATAATTTGATAAGTTTGTCAACTTTTTCTTGAAATGTCATTTTAATATCCTCACAAAAATCATGATGTAATTATAACAAATTAATCAGGTAAGTCAACATTTTTTAGATTTAAATTATCTATCACAATATCCATGAAATGTTCGGGTATCTGTTCAACATACAACTCTATGTCAGCAAATGTTCCACCTTGATATTTTTCAGACTCATATTCATATTTTGGCTTAATTGGTTTCCAAATGTATAACTCAATTTATGATGAATCTTCATATTGAAAGTGATATGTTTTATAAAATAACCCCTTAGTAAATCCATCTTGAACTATTTCATATACAATTGGTTCATTTTCTAAGTGCTTTATAATAGTATAACCAACACTATCTATCACTATATCATAATGGTGTGGTATTAAAGCATCAAATGCATCTTTAAAAGTATGAAAGACTCTTGAATTTATATGATATTGAACTTCATATCTAAATTGTCCATGTCTATGAATATAACAATCAGTTGTTCTCTTACCCTTAAAGATTATAGTAACGTATAACGATGGATGCGTCATATCTTCTAAAATAAAACAACCATTATCTAATAATCTAATAGAAAAATCATACTTAAGAACATGTTTAAATTTATGTTTTCTATTAACATTAGTAAACATTGTTATAAACTTTATTATATCAATTTCAGATAATTCATTTATCTTTTTATGATCCACCTTTGCTTTAAAAGATAGAGTATTTAATTCTGTTAATAATCTTTTTTGTTTATTCATAACCATTCTGGCCTATTTCTTTTAGTGTATATTAATAAAGCTTTTTTACCAAGTCGGTAATAATTTTGATAACTTTCAACTGGATCAAGTGTTTTATATTCATCAGGCATAGCTAAACTTGGTTTAGTCATTGGTTTATCAGGAAGTGATATTATAGCCATATCCAAAATATCCGTATTTTCTAGCTGTAGTACGCTTTTATGTCTACGGTTAGTGTCATATCGGTATTGCCATTCTTTTTCCAGTGAGTACATCAAATCATAGACGTATAGCCAATTATTTAAGTTTTCTCTAAGCCAAACTGAACAGGGATGATTGATATGTGTTTGGATATATAAACCACTAGACAAAATCAATTTATATGAAATTTCATCTACAGCAATTAATTCACCATCCATATTAAACATGATTATTTTCTTAACTGTTTTTTTGAAATAGTAGGTTTCTTCAGGCAACAAATAAACGGTTTTCTTTTTTCCTAGTGGCGTTATGATTATTGTTTTTTTGCCATACATAACTCTTATTGCAGTACACAATAATTGAGCTGATTCAAGAATCATTTTTATGACATGGCGGTCAACATGATATTTTGCACAAATATCAGTATTTTTATCGAGATAAAATATATTCATTTCTTGTGATAAAACGTAACGTGTATTCCTCGTTATAAATTACTTTTTTAACTAGAAATCTAATTTGGTATTCTTCTTTCATTTGGTAAGTCTCAAGTGGTCAAATCTAAACTGTTTTACCCAAGACCAAAAAGTTTCAAATACAAAATCATACCAAAGTATGAATAGGTTACGAGTTTTGATACTTCGAAAAAGATTAATGCTAGATTCATACTAAATTCCTCAATTGTGCTAATTTATAAGCTTGTGTTAATTCTGAATCCATACCAACTAAATGAATACCACATTTATAATTGTCTTCATCAATACAATCATCAAAGATAGCAATAACAGTGATTTTAATATCAGTGCTTGAACAATAATACAAATCGTAATTATTGTTTTCACTTATACCAAGATAGATTAATTGATTAAAATTATGTTCATATCTTGGGTTAGTATTTGCTTGATTTTTTAATCGATATTCTTCATTTTTACGAATGTCGAATTGAATCATTGATTTTGATGTCATAACAGATTTTTTATTCGGGCTAATTTGTAAGCTTGTGTTAAAACGGGTTCCATACCAACAAAACATAACCCACTTTTATAGTCGCGGCCTTCGTCGCTAAATCTAGCAATTAATGTCGTTGATATGCCGCTTTGTTCACAAAAGTATAGGTCATATTTGCCAAATTCACTTTGACCAAGAAATTTACATTCTTTGCAATCATGCTGATACTGTGGCGGTTTATTTGCTTGAATGTCTAATTGAGCTAATTCGCTTTCTTTAGGGTCATATTGACGATATTGATTTTTTTTCATAATATATTCCTCATTAAAATTAGATAGACCAACTATCATCTACTTGATATTCAACACCATTGGTTGACTCATTATGGGCAATAAACAGAATACTATCCTTTGTTTGTTTGCATATTGCAGTAACTACAACTCTTTTACTCTTCATAATATATTCCTTATTGAAATTATCAAACTATGACTAATTATAAAATATAAATATCATAATGTCAATAAAATAATTTTAAAAGGTAAAGTATGCTTAGTTTCAATGAATATTTAACTGAAGGGTATGATAATTTCTTTATGGAAGATAAACAAAAACGTGAAAAATACGCACAACAAGTTTGGGATGTAATCCAAAGAAGTTATGAAGATAAGGGTGGTATACATGGTAATGGATTTAAAAGTATACAAGATATGATCGCCAATATCCCATTTTGGAAAATCTATAGACAAGATGACGTTGTAAGAGCGGTTTTATTATATAAAGATTCAAATGGTAGAAAATCAGTTGCTTCTGGAACTGATGGAAGTAGAGCGGGTATTTTAGCAATGGCTAAAATGATAAAAGATGATGCAACTTTAGATAGAACCTATAGCGAAGTTTCTTCACAAGCTCTTTTTATGACAATTAAACAAGTTGGCGCAAAAATAATTGATTATATTGTTCCAATCGACCAAGCTATCAAAAAAATGACAAAAGATGTTTTGTTTACTGACACAAAATATAAAAAAGAATTTATAGATGATTTTGATAAAAATATAAAATTGTTTAGAAAAATTGATGATGAAGATATAGCAAAAATTCGTTCAGCTTTATATGATAATTGTTATGCCCGCGAAATAGGCGGCGGACATATTCACCCAAAAGTTATGATAGGAAATGCTAATTCTTTACCAATACGAAAATCTTAAATAACTGGAAATTGTGTTCTTAGCTTGACCAAAATATCATTCATAATTTCTGATAAATTAGTCATTCTATGACCACCAGTTTCATATTGAGTAATGGTAGCCTTGTTATTTAATTGGTTGAAAATATATTCATTATCAATTATTTCATCATCTTTATTTAAATAACAATATATTGATAAATTCTTTCTGTTATGTTCTCTAGGTAACATTACCTGATCTTTTCCATATACATGCAATGCTGGATTCAATAGCACACAAGTACAACTTGTCAATTCATTAGCTGTTTTTAATGCCCAATAACCGCCTAATGATACACCCATAACAACCAAATCAGAATAATCTAAATCATTGTTTTTTATAAAATCATGTATGGTTTTTTCAACTCCATAAAAAAGTTGACCATCAGGGTTATAATCAGGTATAAACACTGGTATATCATTTTCTTCAAAGAATTCTTTTACTTTAATTCCAGTAGTGCTTGTGGTAGCTGTACTACCACGTCCATGAAAAAATAAAATCTTATAATTTCTATCCATGTCTTTTTTATCCTTTTGTTTGTTTATTAATTTTTTATAATATATTCAGCATCAACATTAGGTTGAACATCAAACCAACGTTGTCCATTATTGTATGCTGAAATGAATTCGCCTAGTGGAACTTCATCTTTACCAAGAACACCTTTTACACCAGGCCGAATTTCAGTATCTAATGTAATTGGTTCGCCATTATGTGAACGTATACCAGTTCTTAATTCCAATTTTTTATCTGATATAGTACACCAACCAACGATCATGGAAAAAATTGAACGTGAAAATGGAGTTGGTTGAACCTCATACACAAATGGTTCAATTTGTTCTTTACCAGTTTTTATAAACTTCTTGCCAATTTTCCAAGTACCAGGGGGTAATTCAGTTGAAGGTAAAAATTGACCACCTTTATAAAAATAACCGTTTTGACCAAATTGACCACCAACTTTCGCTTGAGTTTTCATGACTTTTCCCGTTAATTTTCAACATGACTATATCTTATATTAATTTTAATTAAGTGTCAACTAATTTCTTTCCAATGAGTAAAATAATCACCATTAATCCCCTTATCGTGAAAATGGATGGCGTAACTTTGATCAATAAATCCAAGAATCCAATCATCTAAAAGAAAATCATATTTTACAACTGCTTGTCTTTTCGTTCGAATATCTTGCACCATAATAAATCTATCTTTTGGCATATTTATATCAGTAACAGGATTCCAGTTCATATCACTTTCCATATTCTTGATGAAAATTACAAAGCAACTTTGATTCTTGTGAATAACCCAATGTTAAACGACTACATGGACAATCAGTACAATACCAATTATAATTTTTACCGTTTACATCATGAATACAGTCAAAATTGGCAAGTTTTAACATGGTTTCTCTAGCCATTGTTAAAGCTTTATTTCTAATTTCAACTTCAGATTTTGGCGTTAGATCATTCAATTCATCTTGTGTAAGTATATATTGCATTTTTAATCTCTCTTCAAGATAGATATGAAAATGCTTATCCCCGCAAGAATAAGCAATATCATGGAAAGTAACAAAAAACTTGAAACTGATAATATCGAGGCTAATACACAAACAATACTCAAATCAATTAGATGGAATTGTTTTTTTATTAAACTGTCAATTATTTTTTTCATTTTTCTTGACTAAATATGTTTACAATACTACTTAATATCAGACCAGTGACAAAAAAGATACCAACCCATAGATAATCACGTACAGCAACAGCACTTCCCATAGCAAACAAAAATGATGTGTCTACATAATTAAAACGTTTCTTTGCTAAATAGCTTAATACTTTATTCATTTTATACATCCTCATGGTAAATGGCGACTAACCCAATGTTAATCGCCTTAAAAAATTATTTTGTCAACTTCATCAGTTCTTCAGCCAACATCCAAACCGATTGATTCAATCGACTGGTTTCATCAACATTGGTAACTGGCCGTGCTTTTCTCACTTTATCAGTTTCTTTGTTAATTACAAGGGCTTGACCTGAAATAATCTTTTCTTGAAGAATATTCATAGTAGTCCACAAATCATTTGATTTATCAGCATCCCGTATTGGTGCAATAAACGCACTTAATTCAACATCATATTCTTTTGTTGCCCAACGTAACGCACCGACTGCCCGCGCAAAAGCCAAACGTTGTGGTAATGATAAATTGACTGAACGCATATTTTCAATTCGTTCAAAAACTTTTGGGGTTTCATTGATAATTCGATATGAACCTTCAATCACGTTATCGATAATATCACCACTATGACGAATTTTGATACTATCAATCGAACTAACATTGACCACTAAGCCGTTTGAACACGCAAGCCGATAAATGCCAGAATTTAATAAATATTGTGACGTTCCATCACTACTGTTTATTAATTGAATTTCAGGAATTAAATCACCAACTGCATATTCCTGAGTTACATCTTTTCTGAACCGAATCATGTGTTTAGCATGATTACGTTTTTCAAGATTTTTTGATTTTGATTGAACCGCTTTTACAGGATAAAAACCTTCACTACGTAAAGCATCAACCACTTGAATTGTGGGGATGAATTTATAATGTTTACTACGGTCAAATCGTTTTTCCGTTGCAAAGATTGATGGGGCCATTCTTTGTAAGGATTCATTGCTTAATTCAAAGGTACTCATAATATATTCTCTCTTAAGTTAATTTTCAAATTCAGGTTAAATTATAAACTAATTATTTTTTATTGTCAATGCTTTTGTATCTTTAAATTCCAATCATTTTCGCCTTCTACATAAATCCAAGCCATACCATATAGAGCTAATTCTTTTTTGAGATTTTTACCATTTAAAGGTATGTTGTTATCTTGATCCAAAAATAAATCATCATCAAAAACATTGACAAATAATTCAGGAAATGACTTGACTATGGTTACGACATAGCCTTCATCTACAATACTATATGTTGCCATTTTCTTTTGCCTTCTTTTCTTTTTTTGAAATAATGTCCAAACAGTCAATGGGCCGAGTAACTAAAAAACCATAACTTTCGTTTTGATAATGTCCACTTACAAATGAATGTTCCAAATCAATTTCTTCAACTCTGATAGGATATGAATACAAATCATCATAAACTAAATCACCAATGTGAATAATTGTATCATTTATTTTAAATGTTACCGAATATCTTTCAATAATTTCATCTTTAAACTTCAAAATAAAACCTATTTCATCATCTTCATCAATAACAGACTGTAATTCACATAACGAATGAATAAATTCTGGACTTTCAGATAACAAAACGGTATCAACCCAATCACGCCATTCTGACCAATATAATAAAATTTCAATCTGTTTTTTGGTCAATGTGCTAGTGTCAAATTTAACATTTCCAACACAATTGATAAACATGGCTAATGGTTTTTCTTGTGAAAGTGCTTCTGTAATATTCATAATAATTAATGTTCCTGTATTTTTAAAATCCAATTGGTTTGATACGTTAGATACACCCAAGCTTTTTTGTTTTCTTCTAATTCACTCAAAAGAGTAGAAGCATTCAAAGGAATAGTGCATTTGTAGTCTAAAAATCTACCTTGATAACTCAGACTCAATAACAAGTCTGAAACATCATCATAAATAGTAACGTTATCATTGTCATTATTCAATACTGTATATCTTGGCATGGCCGTTCCTAATTTCAAAATTCAGATTAAAGTATAAACTAATTATTTTTTATTGTCTATGTTTTTGTATTTTTGCGTACCATAATTCATCACGCCTTGTGTATAAAAAGGCTTCATTTCTCCATTCTAATTCATTAGACAAATTCTCTATTGTCAATGGTATAGTACATGGATAATCAAGAAATATATTATGGAATTCCACATAATCAAACAACAAATTGTAATAATTAAAAACCTTTACATTGTCGTTTTTTCTTTCAAAAACAGTGAATATTGCCATTAGTAAATCCTCATTATTTAAATTCAGACTAGATTATAAATTAATTATTTTATATTGTCAACAAATTTTTTATCTATTTCCTGAACCATGAAATTGCCCACCACAAGAACATTCACAAGTATGGCCCTTTGCATTAACACACCTTGCATCACATTTATGCTTGCTAGGGTTTGATTTATACTCAACTTTTCTTGTGACTGGCAAAACCTTTACAGTATCGGTTGGGTCACAACCAGCCATTCTTAAGCAACTATCATAATAGTTATCTTTGGATTTTACACCACCAATAGCTTCGAATTTATCATTTTTAACAGCATGAACATAAACCAGTTCAGTTGTTCCATTGTAATATTTTATTTTAGCCATGACACAATCCTCAACACTTAAAAAAAATCATAAATAAATTATAAATTAAATTTAATAAAAGTCAAGGGAAAGATGAAATCATTTATACAATATATCAAAGAAGAATATACACTACAAAAAGTGTGGCATGGTGGAAATTTAACTGATGCCGAAAACACAATAAACCACAAAAAAGGCAGGTATGAATATGGTGCAGGATTATATACTACTACACATTATGATACAGCGCAAAAGTACGCAAAAGGAAGTAGGAAGTTATATTTACTCACTATAAAGCAAGGAACTAATATTGATGGCGTTATCTTAGATAAAGAAAAAGCGTATAACTTTATTAATACTCATGTTATAAAAAATAAAAGAAAAGAAATCATTGATAGATTAGAAACATATCCAATGGTTAAAGCCAATGTTTTTAATAACTTGATTATCAATTTAGATGGTATCAAGCCAAGCAATACTGGTGAATTACGTAAATTCTTAGTTGATTCAGGTATTGATTATATGATTGTCAATAACGCTTTTGGTTGGGGTGAATTGATGGTAGTTGTCTATAATATGAATATCATTGTCGATAAAAAAATTATAACTGGTAAAGATAAAATAACTGAATTTGATCAACCAATAATCTTGAAATAAATACAACAAACTAAATATACTTTTGGATAAAAAATGGCTGGATATAAAGATACTATAAAAAACGATGCGCCAATTGGATTTTACACATTTGATGGGGATATTTTTGATCCTGATACATATCAGTCAATTAATAATGTCATCGTGAATGAAATGGGCCCACATTCATTTGGTGACATTCAAGATAGAACAAATAATGTTGCCCAATATTCATATCAATTAGGTTCAAGAAGTTTAGTAGAACTAGAGCCACAAGATAATAAATCGTTGTGTTTTGGTAGATATAGCAATTATCAAAAAGCATATCTTTTTATTGCTAAAACAACTTACTATACATTTCCAACTAATAGTTTTACGGTTGAATTTATTTTCAATAAATCAGCTAAACAATATATCTACCCTCTTTATATGGTTAGTCCAATATTTTCAAAAGTTGGTATGTTGTATATTTACATTGAACCATTTTCATCTTCTGATTTTATTGTTATATCTTCGCCTGATAGTGAATCAAGAAGTACAACTATACAAATTCCATTTACAGGAAATTATGATAAAGATATACATTTTGTATTCACTAGGGAAGTAATAGAAAAATACCCAAATGATTGGCGGTCAACAGAATCCGTTTATTTTGAAGGTTATTTATTTTACCAATTCGAAACTGCCTATGAAGTTGTATCAAACATAGATACACCATCACATTTTTATATTGGTGGATTACCAACAGTAGGAGAAACTGATTATTATGAGTCAAGATCAAATTTTGCTCAGGGTCAATATACACATGCTTCTTATGGTAGGGAACGTCACACAAACCCATTTTTTATTGATCAAATTGCAATATATGATTATGCTTTGCCACAAATTAAAGTAATTAACCATTATAAAAAATTAAGACGATACAATACCATGATTATCAATGATGGCGCCTCAGATTTTTGGCCTTTAGATGAATTAGAAGATGACGTAAGTTATAATATAAATCCTTTAGCTGGCGGCGTTGTTGGAAAATATTATGGGAATGGTTCAACTTTATTCAGAAATCAACCAGGGCCAACTAATTTCTATAATGAACCAAGTGTTCTTTTAACACAAGATGCCTATATCTATTTTAACAATGCGCCTTTTACTTTTAGTAGTAATTTTACATTAGAATTATGGTTTAAAACTAATTCAACGGCTGAAGGAATAATTTTAGATGCTTCATCTACCAGTATTGATTATACAGGTATGTTAATAAGAGTCAACAAAAGAAATAATATTGATTATCCTGGTGCTATACAAGTAAATTTTACCCCAAATAAATACCTCACTTCATTAATAGTCGATGAAAATGATGATTTTTATAATTTTACAAAAGATGAATGGCATCATTTATTAGTATCAAGAAACCAGAATACTATAAAATTATGGTTAGATGGAAAAGAGCATAGTTCAATGTATGAAACTACACCACAAACATTTTCCTATAGTAATATGGTATTAATGAAAGCCAAACCAGATGTTGGGGCAATATCAGGAAGTGTTTCAAAATTTGCTTTTTATCAAAAAGCATTAAATGAATATTTGATACCACTAAGATATAATTTTACTACTATTTATAGACTGAAAGGAATTGTCACACTAGAAGGGATAACTACGTCTGCGGTTATCCGAGCTTTTGACCATTATACTGGTCAATTAATTGCTGTAGCAGAAAGTCACGAACAAGATGGGACTTATGAAATATTACTTCCAAATAATAGAAAAGTAGATTTAATGGTTTTTGATAAGAA
This sequence comes from Bacteroidales bacterium, assembly GCA_041662185.1. Classification (GTDB taxonomy): domain Bacteria; phylum Bacteroidota; class Bacteroidia; order Bacteroidales; family P3; genus UBA10566. The sequence goes on along the minus strand of JBAZSY010000001.1, from coordinate 102,545 downwards.
TGATTTGTCTGTTAGATATAGAGCTTATGGCGGAATATACCCTAACGAATTACAAGATTTAGCTATCTATTAAAAATACAATGATATTAACTCTATATGTTGTGATAAATTATTTTAATATAGATTTTTCTATAGCATTATCTGCGCCTAAAATATATCCACATGTAGAGTTTATGACATGATAGATACAACTATTCATACAGGCGAAAATCTTTTTATATGTATAACTAACACATATAATACAACTATTAGTTTTGATGCTGAACCCAGACGTTCTGATTCTTATTCGGGAATTGTAAATTGGGGTTCAGATATAGTACCTCGCTTATTTGTTTATGCTAATAATGGTACTACATTATTATTAGATTTACAATCTTTTGTTTCTTTGGATGCTATTGGATATTCAGGGGAAACTTTTACATTAGATACTTTATTTCAAAGTGTAGCATCATTACTTAACCCTGTAGGATATGGCGGTTCAAGTGCTGATTCTAGTTTAACAAGAAATCTTCTTTTTAATAGTTTATCTCATAATGGTGAATTAGCAACAGCATCATTAACTGCATATCCTGCAATATTACTTAACCCTAACATATATGTTGGGGAAACAGGCGTTTGTAGTTTAATTCGTTCAACACATCTTTCTACAAATTATTATTCTGGTGAAGTTTCTACTTTTTCACTGACTGTATTACCGTCAATAATAATCAGCACAACTGAATATGTAGGTGAAAGTTTAATACCTTCATTACAAACTAGCCTATTATTATCTGAAACTATTTCTACTGGTGAAACAACATCAATAATAGATTTAACAATTCACCCATCTATTGATTTAGGTATTGTTAATAATTATTCTGATGGTTTATTAAGCTGTACACTTGTAAAAACACAAAATCTATCAAGTGTTAATTATTCTGGTGAATATTCTTATACAAATTCACTAGAGATATTCCCTTCACCATCATTAATTATTACATATAATGCAGGTGAATTAACAGATATAACGTTAGCTACAACTGTATTATTATCAACTGATAATAGTTCAGGTGAATCATTAGTATTATCTACTATTAATGTATATCCACCAGCATATTTAGAAACAATATATGCAAGTGGTGAAAATACTGATTTTATCCTAAGAACGACACAAAATCTTTCTTTAGAGTGTAAATTAGGTGAATATTTAAATGTCAATTCATTTAATACTTCACCCGCGATAGAAATTTTACCAAATATATTTACAAGTGAATTAGTAAATGTTGATTTAAGTGCAACATACCATTTAAAAACTGATATTTTAATTGGCGAAAATGCTAATACTGATTTAGATATACATAGTTCAATTTCATTAGATCAAGTTAAAATTTATGTTGGTGAAAATGCTAATGTAAATGATTTTGTTACATCACAAAGTATATCTTGGTTATGTGTTATTGGTGAAAATGTAAATGCTGATTTAGATACGCACCCATCAATTAGTTTATCATTGAATGAATATGTTGGGGAAAATGCCAATTCAACATTATCATTAACATATCATTTATCTGGTACTGCATATCAAGGTAATACTTCTTATGTAACAACTATTGCGGCTGTATATGGATTATCTGCATTTGCGTATACAGGTTCATTTGCTAGTTCTATATTAACCCAAAATCTTGGTAGTGGATTAATTTCAGATAATTATCATGGTTCTTATGCTTCAATTGGCACTTTAAATTCATCTACAACTAGATTAAGATTTGATAATTTTAGCGGAACAACTCTTACTAATTTTGATTTAACAACAAACCAACAAACATCATTTGCTAGTTTTGTAAGTTATTCAGGTGAATTTTGTGACATAGCTTTAAACTCACAAATAAGCTTACCTTTCTTAAGTGGTTTTGGCGAAAGTTTAGTATTAAGTTTCATTGGCACTGAACCAAACATTTATTTATATAATGGCACTAGATTATCATTAGATAATTTAAGTGAAGAAGAAATAATCAAGTTATATAATGGTGAATCTTTTTCATTACATCATATTGATACTGAACCAAACATATATGCTTATATTGGGGAAAAATCAAGTGCAAGTTTAACCATTACTAAACTTACACAAACTGTAAATTATTCAGGTGAATATGCAAGGGCAACATTAGTTAGTACGCCTCCAATTGTTATGTCTGCATTTGCATATCATGGCACTACAGGCTATGTAACTCGTGCAAATAGTAAAAGATATGACACATTAAGTATATTAATAAAAGTTGAGAATGATGTTATTCTTGAATTTAATGATTATACTAGACCTGATTTGACAATTGATGATTCAATGTCATTGATTAATATAAATAGCAGTCAAATATTTTGTGATTTATCAACATCAGCTACCTTTTTGTTTAGTGATATAATTGAATCTGGTCAAGCCAATAATAATGAATTACAAATCGAATATACTTTTAAACATAAGTTATGTTATGGTAATTTTATTCCTGATGGTGGAAATATTGTTACTGATTTGTTAGATGTTTTATCCGATGATTGTTTAACTTATTATGTTGGTACAGGTGAAAGTATGGAATTTATTATGTTCCAACATACTTATGTACCAATGGTAACACACGCTGGAGAACGTGCATATTGTTATATGGGCCCAAGTGATCCACCGCCAATTTGTGAAATGATATTATCAATAACTGAACCAAGTACGTATAGTAATATAATTGGTTATGATAACATTTACGAACGTATTAATAAAATATTAGAAAGTCAGCCACATTATTACGACCATATTTTTCCAAATTATCCAACACCAATTGTGTATGATAATACTTGGGATATTTTAGATTATTATTCAGAAGATGAAATTTTTAATTTTGCGTATCGTTCTAATGCTGGGGGTGGAACTTGGGACACAACAGGTTGTGGTGGTTATTGCGGATGTAAGGCAAAAGTATATAGTGTCGGGCAAAGCGTAAATTGTGGATGGTATTCAAGAAGCTGGTATGATTGTCCAATTGTGGCTTATGATGGCCCTGAAATGATTGTCGAATTAAAAGTAGATAGAGCGATAGAAACTGATGCTTTAACATTAGGTGCTTATGCTTATTGTAATTTAACAGAAACTTGGAGATTGAATTTAATACAAGGTGAAGTATTTAATGTAACTATGTTTGAGCAACCAGAAGTTATAAATGCTGGTTCAACAATGACTTTTGATTTAGTAACAAAAGTTAAAATTGAATTTTTAGAAGAAGGCTGTTTACCTAATGAAGAGCCTGATAGTAAAGGTATAGCGTTAGAATATACTAAATATTCTCATTTGATTAAAACAAGGTGCTATTATTTATGATAAAACCGGGCCAAACAGAATGTCAAGACGCATTATTAAATGGAATTGCAAATAATACAATTCCATTTTTGCCTTTATTAACAGAAATGGTATTTTCAATTTCACCAGGGGGTTTTCAATTATATTACTTTGATGTTTTTAAAATTACAGAAATTCAAAAATTCCTGATTGAATCAAATTCAAGCAATGTTAGTTTAGTAGCAAATATATTCAAATATACTGCACCAAATTTAACAATGGTTGGAAACTTTAGCATCACAAATTTTGTTCAGGAATGCCAACAAGATGCAACATTAGGTAGATATTATATTTGTATATACAATATTGGTGGGGAGAATTCAATTAGATTAATTCGCACAAATACAACTTTTCCAAATAGAGCAAGAATACAAGTTTTAGTTGGTGCAGGTAGTAGATTGAATATATCGCTAGAAGGATTGTCTAAGTTTAATGTATATCAATTAGATGCTGGAACTCATGCTTCAGCAACATTAACAAAAACAAATGCCGCTGTTTCGAGCATAGGTTGTAACTTACCAATTAATTATTATTTAATTGAAGGCATATTACCTGATGGCATAGTATTACAAAAAAATGGATTATTAACAGGAATTATTGATTGTATTGATTGTAATAAAATCATAGAAAAGTTTATACCAAGTTCGTCATGGTATGGTAGACAAGCCGTAACTGGAGATATATATTCTTGGGGTAGACAATGGCGATTTAAAGCAAGAATAGAATTAGGGGATTATTCAAATATTTTTGATGAACAGTGGTTTTGTATTCGAGTATATAAAAATTGGAGCGTTGACCACGAATTATTACAAGCAATGGATTTAGATAATAAAGACATTATTATTGAATTGCCTGAAGATACAAATATAAATCAGTTTTGTATACCCTGTTCTGATGATACTATCATAGAAAATATAATTACTACAAGTTTCAATCCCTTAGATAATATTAACACAAATGAAATAATAAATACTATTGATACAGAATTATGTAATGCTTGTTCAAATAACATAATTACCGTTATGGATACCATAAAATTACAGCCAAATTTAAATATTGATCAATCAAATTTAGTTCAATGGTATGTTAATAATACAGACAAAAGTATAAATGCTAGATTATTTAGACGACAACTAATTGAAAGTGAAATATTTAATTACTTGTTAATGAAACATAATATCATTGATGGAGTTGCCCCTACATCATCTATAAGCATAACATTTACAGAAACAAATTTACAATTGATAATGAGTATCATCAGAAATGAAGATGATATAGATAAACAAGTATTAGATATAGTCACAAAAAACAATGTATATTTAACTTTTGAAGGTCATATTGAAACTGGGGAGTCGATGATAATATGATAACTACAAATTTTTGTCCATGTGACACAAAACCCGAAATAAAAACAAAAGAAGTAATAGAAACAAAAGATTTAACTGTCTTATTAGCCAGAATGAAAAAAGTTTGCTTTACTTATAAGGAATTAGAATTATGGCGAAAAGCGCAGCAAGGATAGGTGATATATCAACAGGCCATGATTGTCATCCACCACAAATAGCAATAAAAGGAAGTAACAACGTGAAAATTAATGGGCGTGGCGCACTAAGATTAGGCGATAAATTTTCACCTCATTGTTGTGAATTTGAATGTCATCCAGGGTTCCTTGCTGAAGGTTCTAGTACCGTTACAATTAATGGAATACCAGCAGGTAGAATTCAAGATTCTATTGGATGTGGCGGCTCAGTTGCAACTGGTTCAAGCAATGTAATGATAGGATAAGAAAATGATAAACTATAGGGATTTAGATTTAACTTTAGCAATACACCCATTAACTGGTGATATTTCTGATAAGCTAAATGACAATGCAATTAAAAGAAGTTTAAAAAATTTATTCCAATTAAATGCTTGGGATATTCCTTTTGAGCCAAACAAACACAATACATTACAAGAATATTTGTTTGATATTCCATCTACTATAACAGCGGCGTTAATAGAAAAAAAATTAACTTGGTTAATAAAAACTTGTGAACCAAGAATTACTGTCACTGAATTTATTATTACTCCACTAAGCGACAATACTGGATATGTAATTGATTTATCATACGAAATAAATGATTTAAATCTAATCGACAATTATACACATTTTTTAAAAAGGAATTTTGAATAATGCAATTACCAATAAACTCAATAGATTTTTATCAAATTAAAGAAAATTTCATAACATATCTAAAACAACAAGACCGATACACAGATTATAATTTTGATGCGGCTGGAATAAGTTCATTAATCAATATATTTGCATATAATACCCATTATCTTGGTTATTATGCAAATATGGCATTGAATGAATCGTTCATTGATTCAGCTAAAACAACTGAATCATTGTATAGTAAAGCAAAATTAAATGGCTATATTCCACAAAGCAAAACTGGAGCTAGAGCAAATATATCATTAGCTATAAGAATGACTAATACCCAAGAACCAATTTTGCATCAAATTGTAATTCCAAAATATTCATATTTTACAGGGACAAACTCAGTCGATGATAATAGAAAATATTATGTTTTGGATGATGTATTGTGTACAGAAAAAAGCATTATTGATAGCAACACTATCCAGTATTTGTCACCCGATTTTTATGCAACTGAAGGGACTTTACGTGTAAATAAATGGACTGTTCTAGGTACAACTGAACAACGATTTATTTTGCAAGATAAAAATGTTGATATTAATACAATTAGACTTACTATATACCAAGAACGTAATTCTGTCAATGCCTACGATTATAATTTATGTGAAAATATCTTTAAAATAGAAAAAGATAGTTTGGTTTTTTACTTGTCAGCTAATAATGATGGATATTATGAAATATTTTTTGGTCAAAATATCTTTGGAAAACAGCCAATAGCAGGAAATGTTGTTGAAGTATCTTTTTTAAGTACAACTGGCGTAGATGGGAATGGTTGTACAGATATGTTTTATAATAAACCGAATGGTAATGACTCAACTACTACAAGTGGTTATTCAACGTTTATTACAACGGTAAATGGAGCTTCTTATGGCGGTGCTGATGCTGAATCAAACGAAACCTTAAAATTCACTATACCTGCTCATTATAAAAGACAAAACAGAAACGTATTACCAGTTGATTTTAAAGAATTTGTGATTGACAAATACCAAGATATAGAAAGTATTCATGTTTGGGGTGGAGAAGAACACTATGAAAAAAAATATGGTTCGGTTTTTATTGCATTAAAACCAATTGTAGGAAAATATATTAGTGATTCTCAAATTTATGAAATAAAACAAAATATAATAAAATACTCTGTATTTGGTCAAACTGTTCATGTAATAAACCCTGAATATATCAGTATTGCCATTAATGTTTTTATAAAATTCGATAGAAAAAAGACTAACAAAGAATTTGGTGAAATTAAACAAATTATTTCAAATAAAATACAAACCTATAATAGTTTATATATGGATAAATTTGAAACAGGGTTATCAAATGTTGATCTATTAAGTTACATAAAAAAAGATAATGACTATATAACAAGAATATATAGCAATGCTACTATTTCAAAAACATTTAATATTAATTATTTGTTGAATGAACAACACATAATAAGATTTGGGAATATGTTAGTACCCAATACAATTAAATCATCAACATTTACATATTCAAATAGAAAATGTAAATTCATAGATGATGGTAATAAAAATATTTTCATGACTGATTTGAACGATAACAAAGTAATATCAAAACCGATAGGGAATGTTGATTATAATACAGGAAGAATAACAGTTATGATAAATGAAAATATAAAAACAGATTTTATTGATTTGAATTCTCGTCCCTATATTATTGTGTATGCAACTCCACAAAAACCAGATATAGAAACAATACACAACAATATTTTGTTAATAGAAGATATTAAGGTTTACGAAAATGCGTAATATAATTTCATCATTGATAATTGATAATTTACCTAATTTCATAAAAAATGAATACCCAACTACAGCTAATCTATTAGTTGACTATTATCAATGGCTGGAATTAGATAATAATTTTATTGATGTACTTTTTAATCTTTCAAGTAATTTAGAAATAAATGATGCTAACTGTAAATATATTGATGCAATATTAGCAGATTTAGGTTGGTCAACACAAAAGACAAATGACTTTGATAAAAGATTATTAGTTAATACCTTGAAAGATTTTTATATGAGTAGAGGCTCATTAAATGGATTAACTTATCTTTTTAAATTGTTGTTTAATACTGATGTCCATGTAACATACCCAAGAGATAGATGGTTTTCATTAAGTGATTCTGAATATTTTAATGATACAAAAATTATTGTCAGTACAAATAATTACAACAATTTAATATATCAAGCTATGTTAAAGGATGATAATTTAAATGCGTATATTGTTGGTAATAGTAGTGGTGCTAAATGTTTAATTACAAAAATGGATATAATCCATACTAACATCAGATATTTAGAATTAACTATCAATAATCCTGATAAAAAATTTATCAATGAAACAATTACTATTCATTATAAGAATAATGAGTTTATTGAATCATTATATGAAAGACCCAATTTAATAATCAAAAATGGCGGAAAATTTTATAAAGAAGGCGATGAAATATTACTACATGGTTACAATGTTAATGGAAAAATAACTGTAAAAAAAGTAAAAAGAGGAAGTATTCATAATGCTTTAATTGTGGCTGGCGGTATAGGTTATCAAAAATACGAAACTATTAATACTGAAAAGGTATTACATGGTAGAAACTTTTTAGCCATGATAACATCAGTTGATATGAATGGTACTATTGAAGAAATTTCTATTTTGAATAATGGAATTGATTATATTGAATTACCTGATTTAGTAGTTAATACACAGCTTGGCACTGGGGCAAATATAGTTGCCACAACGAATGATATTGGTAAAATTCTCGAATTACAACATGAATTATTTTATTGGGACAATATTACAACACCTACATTAGAAATCATAACTGATATTGGAATAAATGCAGAATTCTTGATAAACAATAATTTATATATAAATAGCAACAGACCAAAACACAGAGATGATTCAAAATTTATTGGGCATAATTGTTATTTGCATGATAGCAATAAATTTAATAGATTCTCTTATGAGATTAGAAGTGAAATTCCATTAAGTATGTCGAAAAGACATGTACACGAACATATTCACCCAAGCGGCGTTAATTTATATGCCATTCAGGATTATTATGTTGAAACAACTTTAGTAAATCTGGACACATTCAATGATACTACTATAGATAAAACCATTGTTTTTGATAACAAACAATATCATGGTTCGACTTTTTTACTAAATACATTAACCACATATACATTCAATGGTAATTTTAATATGGCCGATGGAAATACAACCATAATAGATTTACAAGCAAACAATAATTTAGACATTACAATACAAGATTCTGAAGAATTAATAATAGACAATTTAACATAGGTAGAACATGAAATATTATCCACAATTTAAAAGTTTGTTACTTGATTCATTTATTAATGCGTTACAAGATACCGTTGAAGAAACTTGGTCAAAAAACAAAAATTACATTGTTTCAACACAAGTAGTATCAGGCAATTTGAAGTATATATCATTAGATACAGGAATAAGTGGGATTTATCAACCAACTCATACTTATGGTATTAAATCAGATGGCGGTATTCGATGGTTATATGTTGAACCTTATACACACACAGATACTTTTTTGAAAAATATATATCTTAGTATTGCTCATACTGACCCTTGGGTAGATGATAATAACCCACCAGAACCAGTTATATCAGAAAATACTAGAACACAATTGTTTGAAGATATAATCACAGTTCAGAAAATTTATTCTTCTGATATTAGTTTTGGTTTACCAAAAAATGATTGGCAAAGTGGAGTGGTATATAACAGATATGACAATCAAAATGCTATCACTAATACGTATGTTACTACTAGATTGATTAATGGTTCAGTAAACGTATATAGATGTATTGATAATAATAATGGAGCTGTTAGTACAGAAAAACCTAGTACAAGTTCAGTAAATAATTTTTACTTAAGTGACGGGTATGTATGGAAATTTTTGTATAATATCAGTTATAATTCATTATCTAAATTTAGAACTACTAATTTTTATCCGATAAGATATATAAAACCAGCTTCAGTATATCCTGATAGTATATCAACTTTAGATTTAATTACACAAGTTGGGGATTTTAACCCATTATTGTTGACCAGTAATATTCCATTCAGTGTAAAATCAACTTCATTATTAGGAACTGGTTTAGTTGTTAATTGTGATATTAATCATAGCATTAGTAGCCTTCGTGTCATTAATGGCGGAAAAAACTATGAAAAAGATTCTCATATAATCATTTACCCTCAAAATGCACTTGGCACAAATGCTGAAATCACACCAATTATTTCAAATAATTCCATAACTGGGTTTAATATCACAAATAATGGGACAAATTATACAAATGCGACCATATTAATTATTGGTGATGGTATAAATGCAGAAGCAACTGCACAAATAGTTAATGGAAGTATAACAAATATCATAATGGATAATATTGGTAGTGGATATACTACAGCAATTGCGTATGTTGTAGCTGGTACTGGAGCGGCTGCTTATAGTATTGTACCAGCACCATATAACGGGCATGGTACAAATATCATTAAAGAACTTAATATAACAAACTTAATAATATCTACGTTACTTGATGGGGATTCAACTTATTATCAAGATTACATTGATCAAGATTTTAGGCAGATTTGTTTATTAACCGATATAACAGACAATACTAATTTAATTGCTAATACTAAAAATTTAATTGGGAAAGCACATACTAAATATAATACACTAGATACATTTAAAAGAATGTCAAATGATGGAACTTTATTATATATTGATAATATCGAACCAAGAAGATTGACAACAAATGAATCATTACAAATAAAAATAACAATTGCACTATAGGTCAATTATGACAAAAAAAGTATTTAATCAACAACCTTATTTCGATGATTACAATAGTAATAAGAATTTTACCAGTGTTTTATTTAAACCAAGTGTACCCGTACAAGTACGTGAATTAAATCAATTACAATCAATATTATCTGATAATAATAGACAAATTTCTAACAAATTGTTTAGAACGGGCGAATGTGTCAATAACAAAACACCTAAGCATCTTATTGTCAATTATATTACCATTGAACCATACAAATATAATCCAGCTCAACCAACAGACCAAAGTGAATTAATAGATATAAACAAAATAACTAAAAAGTTATTAGGAACATCTTCACCAGTTATTGGGGATAATATTAACGCCAAAGTAATTAAAATTGTAGATGCGATTAACAATGACCCTATTACAATTTATCTTAGTTATCAACGTAATTTAATTAATGAAGATGCTAATATTGAAACGTTTATCAGTGGTGAACCAATTAATTGTTATGATGATAATGGTAATATTTCCTATACTATAAAAGTTAGATGTCCATCTTGCCCTGGTGGCGATACTTTGACTGTTCCGCCAATTGGTTTTGGAACAATTTGGTCAATACCAGATTCAATCTATTATGTTGAAAATTCTTTTATCAATGTAAATAAAGATATTGTTGTTGCTGAAAAGTATACTATTGATGAAGTAAATTATAAATTTGGTTTTGATATTATTAATGATATAGTTACTTCAGACGATGATGCTACTTTATTCGATAATAGTTTAGGATACCCAAACTATACAGCAAGTGGCGCAGATAGAGAACGCACATATTTAATCCCAACTATTAAACCTTTAGGTTTTAAAGAAAATGAATCATTCATCTTGATTGCTGAAATTGAAGATGGTGTTATCACTATGATTGATGATTCTAAGGGTACCCGTGTTTATGATACTTCAGCTAAAACAAAAAGAGAATCTGATGGTAATTATATCTTGCGTCATGGTAGATTAAACTTTTTACAAGGAACTACTGATTCTAAATTTAAAGTGGCTGTTAGTCCATCTACTGTTTTAGTTGAAGGTTATGAAGTTGTTACAAAAGATACTATTATAGAAGTTGACAAAGCTAGAACTACAGAAAAGTTATCTGGTTATGTTAGCCGCACAAAAGAATTGAACTATGTATTAGTTGATTTAATACCTGGTAGCTTAACTGTGCCTGGCCTAATTGAAGATGGTAGTGTATTCACAAACAGAAAAGTTAATTTGTATCTATATATTCCATCAGGTCAAGATATTACAACTTCGCCACCAGTGACTGTTCCAGTTAGCACTGAAACTATTTTCGATGGAAGAACAAATCTTGTTGGTACAATTACAATTTATGATATTAAACGAGAAGATGTAAAAATTCCAAATAGATATAGATTATATTTCACAAAGTTATCTATTACAGGTTCAGGAATAAAATATCAAGATATTAGTGCTATGTATTTGGCTAATGTTGGAGTTGGCGCTGGTATATTTTTTGCAAAAACCGTTAAAGATGTCAATTCAGACAAACCAACAATATATAGTCCACAAGACCCTGTATTAATCTATAATATTGGTAAAAATGCTGTAAAATCAACTAGAAGTACAACAAATTCGACACACCCTAGTTTAACATATACAGTTAGAAAAAAATATTCAGGAACATTAAATGCTGGTTCATCTTATAGCTGGAATATCACAAATACACAAGACTTTTCAGCTAATGATATTAGAAAAATAATTGGTGGAGTAATTACATCAATTGGTACTGGCTATTGCGATGAATTTGCCCCTGATGTTAATAATATTGTCACATCCTTAGATGGCACAACAGTTACAATTTATTCATTAGCAACAACTGTTATTTCAACAGTGGTTACGCCAAAATATTTTATAACTATTGTTGATAATAATACCATAACTTTTGCATCTAATTTAAGTATAGATGTTGGTAAAAAAGTTGTGTTGTTAGTCGATGTAATGATGTCTGATGTAACAGAAAAAACAAAAACATTGATTAATGTAACAGAAGAACTTGCATTTTATAGCGGCGTTGGTATCAATGCGGTTGCTTTAAATTGGCAAAAATTCTCACACACAGATATATATCGAGTTAATTCTATACTTGATGGTAGTGGTAATGATATAAAAGCAAACTTTTGGTATAGCAATGGTCAAACCGATACTGAATATCAGTTAGGAACATTAGTAAAAGGTAATACAGCTTATAGAATACAATCGACTTCTGACTTAACTTTAGAAAGGGTAACTATTAATTATGATTACTTTGATCATAGTAATATTGGAGATTATTTTTCTGTAAATAGTTATGAATCTTTTATTGCTGATTTTGATTACAATAAGATACCAACATATTCTTCAAGAAATAACCAAGTTTATTATTTATCAGATTGTATTGATTTTCGTACCAATAACATTGGCGATACTATTGTAAATGACATTATTCAACCATCTTTAAATAAACAAATTTTCTTGGATGTAGAATATTATTTGCCAAGAAAAGATATTATAAGTGTTGATATTGATGGTAATATCATATATAATACAGGTAATGCAAAAGCGTATGCTTCACAACCTACGACTGGCCCTGCTCAGCTAGGTTTGTATCATATTAGAGTTGCGCCGTATGGTTATGATTTTAATAGAGATTTTACAGTCAATGTGTTAGAGCATAGATTGTATAAAATGGAAGATATAGGAAGATTATATAATAAATTCAATAAGTTCAAAGAAAAAATAGAATTCTCTTTACTAGAACAAGAAACGATTGCGATGTCCATTCGTGATAAATCTTCTGGTACTGAACGATATAAAAATGGCTTAGTAATTGATGACTTTTCAAGCTTTAATTCAAGTGAATTATCTAATAGTGATTATAAATGTTCATTGTCTCGTGAATTAAAAGAACTGCACCCAAAATATACCATGTTTTCACAAGACTTTTATTTTGATGAAGACAATAGTGTTAATTTTAAAAGGTTTGGCGATATTATCATGTTGGATTTTGTTGAAAAACAATTTTTAGCTCAACAATCTGCATCAAGAAGTATACCAATAAACGAACATGATATTACTTATTATAAAGGTAATATGATTTTAGTGCCAAATGTAGACAACTTTGCTGATACTGAATCAAGACCAGTACATATTATTGAACCTGAAGCAAAAATTAATCAAGTTCAACGAATTGCTAACTCTACTGGTATGGTTGGATTAGAAGATGGTTTATGGGCAAATTACAATAGAACTATAGTTAAAGATAATGAGTTTTTAAGACCTGGTTCAGAAATAGAACAATACGTATTTCCTGATAGAATAAGCGTATATTCAAATTTAGATAATACCGATATTGCGGTAATGCCTTATGCTCGGTCAACAAAATTTGAATTTTTTGCAAGTGGCTTGAAACCAAATACTAGAATGTATTGTTTCTTTGATGGTCAAAATATAACTGGTAATTGTAGACCACTAACAACAAACAGCAATTATGGTACTGCTATAAAGTCTGATGTTAATGGTAATGTATATGGCGAATTTGTAATCCCATCTGGTAGATTTTTTTGTGGAAAAAGGATTTTTAAAATAACAAGCGATTCATCAAATTCTTTAACAAATATTGTTGATTATACTAGCGCAGAATCAATATTCTTTTGTGGCGGTTATGAAAATGATGATGACTTAAAAAATACAAACAATTGCTTAACTTCTTTATATAAACCAAAAGAAGGAAATAATATTGGCTTATATAATTTCGACCCAATTGCACAAACATTTATAGTGGATAGAGATTGTTGGCTAACAAGTATTGATTTATTTTTTGATTATGTTGACCCAAGTGATGAAATAAGAATAGAGATTTGTACTACTGAAACAGAAAATGAAATACCAGGCTCATTTACAATTGGTCAAAGTGGAATAGTAAGAGGTAATACTATTACAGGTAATGATTTATCAACTGTAGCAACAAATTTTAAATTGATTTATCCTGTATTCATACGCGGCGATTCAAGTTATGCGATAGTTATTTTCAATAAAAATAATGAAACCCGTATTTGGAATTCTCATTTAGGTGAAGAAGACGTTGAAATATATGATAAAGTTATATCTAAACAAATAGATACTGGTAGCTTCTTTAGAAAACGTGGTAATAAATGGACACAATATTACAATGAAGATTTGAAAATCAATTTATATAGAGCTGAATTTCTTGATAATAACTTAACAGTTGTAATGAGAAATAAACCTATGAGTTGGAGTAGTAAAAATGCGACCAGAATTTTAGAAACACAAGATTCAGTAAATAAAGTTAGAGTTAAATTACCAGATCATGCTATGTCAGTAAATGATAAGATAACCCTTGATTGTTTATCTGATTATTGGATACAACTTGCTAATGATAATAAAAAATTATCGTATGGACAAAAAATAATTACATTGACTGGTTCAGGATACATAGAAAATATTCGTGTGAAAAGTGGACAGTATCAATATCGTTTAGAAAATACAGTTGGTCATTTTGTACTAAATCAAGAATATACCCTTGAAAATTTTACACCAAGATCAACAGAAGTAGATTTAATTAATAATTATTTACAAACGGATTTTTCATTAACTTCAACACAAAATTTAGTAGGTACTATATCAAATATTATAAATGATAGCACACCTTCATTGAATATTGCAATGGAAACCGTAACTTTAGCGGGTGTATATTTAACTGATTTGAACAAAGAATTCAATGTTACTAAAATTGATAGTAATGATAGTTTTATTTTACCATTACCTTATACTGCTTCAGAAAATCAATTTACCTATAATAATGAATTTAACATTCGAACTAAAGTAAATAAAAGATATGAAAAATTTAATTTCAGTGGCTCATTTGTAACCAATAATTGTTCAAACCATTGGACTTATACAGGTATCATCCATTCTATGAATGGAATATTCACTGATTTGAATAATAATAGCAATGATGAAGTTGTTTACATTGGAAGAGATATTAGATTAAAACAACCACATAAAATATTAACTGCAAGAAATGAAGAGTTATTCTTGAATGGCGAAACAAGTGTAAAAATGGTTGGTAATTTTTTAGCAAAGGACAAATATAATAGCCCAATGTTAAATATTAAAACATTTAGTATGGTTTGTATAGCTAATAAAGTAGACGATCATTCAGCTTTAATGATGGATGTTGCGCCATTGCCTTATAACTATACCATATTCAATGATGAACTTACAGGTGCAGGTAATTTAATTGGTTCTAAGAGCTATAAATATATTACTAAAATGGCTAAAATGAAAAATGCGGCATTCGATTTGTTTCTTGCGTTTGATATTTATAAACCAAGATTTGCAGACTTTGATATTTATATAAAATTTATAAAAGTCGATGAAATCAATGATATTGATTTAATTGAATTTGTTAAAATTGAAATACCTGATTTGAAAGATTTTACGTCAACTAATATCAATGATATGTCTACTGTTTTTATTACAGCTAGTGATTATTTGGCTGAAGAACAATTACCACAGTTTAGAGCATTTCAAGTTAAATTAATTGGCTCAACAAAGAATCCAGCCGAACCACCAATATTTAAAAACTTTAGAAGTATAGCAATAACATGATAGATTTTAATAAAGAAGATGGATATATAGTTAATAATTCAGATTCATTGTATTATGATGCTTTAAGTAGAAAACAACAAATAAATAGAATCAAAGAGCTTGAAGAAAATCAATTCAAGCTCGAACAATTAATTAAGAAATTATTAGAAAAGGAAATTTAATGTTTTCAAAATATACATATAAACCATCTTCAACTTTATCAAACGTTTATGCTGATATTGTAGCTATTATAACAGGCGAAACAAATATTGCAAATCTTTCTTCTGATTGTGATCAACTAAATTCAAACATTCTTAGCACAACTGCATCTGGTTGGTCAACAAATGGAACAAACCAAAATATATCACTAGCAAACCCATTAACACAAGTGCTAACTAATAGAACTGGTACTTTTGGTTCTGGTAAAATTTCAAGTAATGATGTGTTTTATTCACCTACGATGACAAAATATTATGATTTTGGTGCGTGGAGTACATTATCACCAGCAGGGTTATTACAACTAAGTTATTCAACTGATGGTTCTACGACGATTACCCCAGTTACATATTCAGCTAATTCCCCAACAACAAGTTCAATTGTAAACAAAGTTTCTTGTATGGGAGATAATGGCGCCTATGTTGTTTGGCTAATTGGTGGCGGAACAACAAATTATGCTTATTACTCAGTAAATGGTACATCTTTTGCTTCTACTACTGCAATTGATGCTGATTGGAAAGCTATTACGAATATTGGTACAACATTTGTAGCCGTTGCTTCAGGTGTATCTGGTGTTTTAGGTGGCGTTGTTGCAGGTAAATCAATAGATAATGGTGTAACTTGGACAAGTGAAACAATTCCAATTGGAAATTATCAAGCCGCATGTTCAAATGGGACAATCGCAGTTGCAGTCGGTAATAACGTTTGTGCTACTTATGATGGTACAACTTGGACAGCTAGAACTATTCCTCAAAATGGAACTTATTTTTCAGTTGCATGGAATGGCTCTGTATTTTGTGCAATTGGGATAAATTGTTGCGCCACTTCTGCTGATGGTATTACTTGGGTTTCAAGAAATTTAATTAATACTAATGGACACGAATTATTAGTCGATAGCAATTCTAATAATTTTGTTATGTTTACAAATACAACAACGGTTGCCTATTCACCAAATGGATCATTTTGGTATTATAAAACAATAACAGCAATATCAATAGTTTCAACTTATTTGTTTAGAAGTTCAACTTGCGTAAATGGTATTTTAATAGCACATAATCAAATTACCAGTGCTGGATCAATTTACAAGTATGATTTAAAAGCGGTTTTGTGTAGATTTTTTAAGGCAAGTAATACGGTTTATTCAGGAGATTCAACATTTAAGCATGTATCAATTGATGCAAGTAATTCATTTTTATATTTGTATGCTTATGAATCTGTAGATTCTTATATTTACAAGAATCCAAGTTATATAACAACTCCAAATGTTTATGCTCAACAATTTGATTTAATTAATGGCGGAATTGTTTATATTATGGCTACCCCTAAATATCTAGTATTGTATTCATATTTAAGTTTATATGCAAATTGGGGTTGTTCAACTGGTGCGCCAAATGGTTCACCAATTTGCGTTTTTGAATATTCCAGAGATGATTTGTGGAATATTGCTGGCGGGGAATACCCTTGTTGGGGGTTAATGTGGAATGGTGTAACTGATTGTTACGTACCAAGATTAAAAAATACAACTTCACTTGATTTAACTGGCGTTACTTCAGTATTAATTGAAGCCCCTGATTATGCTATTACTAAACAGATTTTAGATGCAAATAATATACCATATAATTCTGTCAGAGAAATAAGATTATATAATCCAAACCAAACAAATTTAATAATTGGTGGAAAAATGTTAGGAAATGTAAAACGAACAACTGATACTATAGCAGCCAATTTTGATGAATTTACAGTAGATGGTAATACTTATTTACTTGTTAAATTTGGAACAAAACGTTTATTGATACCAAAGGTGTAATATGTATTGCAACTATACATACAAAAGTGGTGCTGATACATTAGAAATTGCTAATGATATTGACCTTTTAATTAAAGGCGAAACCGATATAAACAAATTATCTAAAAGTTGTGATTATGACTTAACACAATTGACTGCAACTGCATCTAATAATTGGACAAATACTACATTTAATCATGACATGCTTACTAAATCATTTGACCCCATTACTGATAGCGTCTTTGTATATAATAACCCAAGCATTGGAAACCAACCAACTTATCTTGACGTTTATTTTTCAGCAAAATTAAATAAATGGATAATAATGTGGTTATACTCTAATTCTTTATATAATAGCATTGGTACAACTGGTTATGATTTGTCTACTATAATCCCAACCAGTTCATTTACAAATGGTTATAATAACCCATGTGTTTTTGTTGATAGCGATTTATATTGCGTGTTTATTCCAAACTATTCTGGTACAATGTACTATTCTGTAAATGGCACAACTTGGACATCTACGGCTCAAACAACTGCTTCTTATGGTAGCCAATATAACTGGGTATCTGCTGCTTCTAAAGGTTCAACTGTAGTTGTTGTATCTGGTAATAGTGGAACTCAAGTCATGTATTCTGATAATAGTGGAGTTTCTTGGTCATCTGGCCCAAAAACAATACCATCAGGTGCTTATTGGGGAGTTACAGCAAATTCAAATATATTTGTTGCTGTTGGTTCTTCTGTTTGTGCAACTTCCCTAGACGGGATTACATGGACAGCTAGAACTATCCCAGCTGGTGCGTATCTTTCAGTAGCGTGGAATGGTAATGTATTTTGTGCAATTGGTATTAATTTATGTGCTACTAGCCCAGATGGGGTTACATGGACAGCTAGATCATTAGTTAATGCTTCAGGTGGAAAAATTGTTGCAAGTGGTACAACTTTTTATGTAATCACTGGTACGTTAAGTAGTGCTACGTCAAGTGATGGTATTTCATGGACATATCAAACAGCTAGTGTAGTAAGAGTTATGCCATCGTATTATTACAATGGCACACCAAATTTCAGATGTTGGGATATTAATAAAAGTAATAATCAATTACAAGTACATGATCCTCGTCAAAACAACGCAGCAAGTACAACTTATGTTTATAATATAAAAAATAGCTTATCACCAACTACACAAAGTTTACTTACTTCAAATGGTAGTACAAGCGGTCAAGTAAAATACATGAATTTATACTATTCAAATAGATTGAATAAATGGTATGAAGATGGATTGTGGTATCAATGGACAGGTGATTATAGAGTACCAATTGGCACTACTGGTTATGATATGGGTACATATATTGCTAGTGCAGGATTTACAAATGGTTACAATAACCCTGGTTGTTTTGTTGATAATGGTACAGTTTTAGTAAGATTGCCAAACTATTCTGCTACAATATATTATACAACTGATGGTATAAATTGGTCAAGTGCAACTGGTTCAATTGGAAATCAATATAATTGGGTATCTGCGGCAAGTCTTGGATTAATTTGTGTTGCAGTATCAGCAGCTAATGGAACACAAACAATGTATTCTGCTAATGGTACAACTTGGTCAACACAAGCAACAATACCATCAGGTTCTTATTGGGGAGTTACAGCAAATTCAAATATATTTGTTGCTGTTGGTGCATCTATTTGTGCAACTAGCCCAGATGGGGTTACGTGGACAGCTAGAACAATTCCTGCTGGAACTTATACAAGTGTTGCTTGGAACGGGAATGTATTCTGTGCGATTGGTGCAAATTTGTGTGCAACTAGCCCTGATGGGGTTACATGGACAGCTAGAACATTAGTTAATGCTTCTGGTCATAAAGTTTTAGTTAGAGACACAACTTTTTATGTAATTACATCTACAACAACTATCAGAGTATCAACTGATAATGGCATAAATTGGGTTAGTTACACTGGAAACTTTCCAACTGGTACTTATGTTGGAAGCAATTCTTTATACTGGAATTATGATATTAATGTAGCAACGGGTGTAATACAATATCACACAGGTGGTACAACAAATACAATATATACTTTTTCGTTACCAACAAATTATTCAGTAACAAGTTATAAAGAATACCAAACTCTATTAAATGATGGTGTGAATTATAAATATGCAACTTTATTTTACAGTAATACAGCAAATTACATTAGCTTAACAACTTATGAAACAGTTACTAGCAACGTAATGATAAACAGCACACCAATACAAAATTTAATTTTTATTACTAATTCAATCGGCGGAAATATAAAAATATTTTGCACCAATTATTATATTGGCTTATTTAATTCAGGTAGTAGTTCTAGTAGTACATTATTTGGTGGTGGCTCTTCTGATGTATTTTTATGTGAATTTAATAGGGA
Organism: Bacteroidales bacterium; assembly: GCA_041662185.1. GTDB lineage: Bacteria > Bacteroidota > Bacteroidia > Bacteroidales > P3 > UBA10566. The sequence goes on along the minus strand of JBAZSY010000001.1, from coordinate 82,095 downwards.
TGATTTATGGAATATTCATCCATATAAACCAGTTACTTTATTACAAGATAAATGGTATGTCCCTCGTTTAAAAACCGATATATCTATTGACTCAACTGGTGAAACTTCATATTTATCAGATTGTCCAGAAATTTGGGATTTAAGTGGTACAAAACAATTAATAGATAATAATGGAGTTGTTTATAACGCACAAACAGACGTTAGATTAGTTGGTGAACAATACAATAAATTAGTATATGGTGGTAAATTATTAGGCGGTGTCAAACGGACTACTAATAGTTTAGGTTCTAAATTTAATGAAGTTACTATAAACAATATAACCTATATAAATATACCAATTAAAACAAAAACATATCTTATACCAAAGGCGTAATAAATGATAGCAAAATATTCATACAAAGCAGGTAGTGCTAGGATTGATCAAATCCAAAATGATATTCATTTATTAATAACTGGAACAAGTAATTTAAATGAGTTGTCATCATCATGTGATATTGATAATTCTACTATATTAAACACAACAAGTCCAGAGTGGATTTATAATGGTACGGTAAAATCAGTTGTATACCCAATGGCAAGTAATTTTATAACTATCAGTGGAGTTTCAACTTTTTGTGATGCTTTTTATTCGCCTACGTTTAGACAATGGTATAGTATAAATTATTGGGCTAGTAATAGTGCTTTTTATATACATTCTAGTTTTGATGGTTGCGTGATTACAACTATTGCAAAACAAGCGGTAATAACTGGTAATACATATACCCCTTATATGGCTGATAATGGCACAAATATTGCTGTATTACATGGAACAGCCTCTGCGACTACAGGATTTTATTCTGTAGATGGGATTAATTTTTTAACATCAAATACTTTTACAGGAATATTAGTTACAGCAATAACAAATCACAATTCAACTTTTGTTGCCGTTTCTTCTGCTAGAACATCTGCATTATATTCTACCAATGGTGGAATAAATTGGTCAACTGCAACTATTCCAACGGGTAATTATCAAGCAATTGCATCAAATGGTACAACAATAACTGCTATTGGTGCAACAGGGTTATGTTCTTGGTCAACTGATGGAATAACTTGGTCACAAGTTGGAGTTACTGCCCCAACTGGAGGAACTTATCTTTCTGTAGTTTGGAGTGGCACAAGATTTGTTGCAATTGGGATAAATATATCAGCATATTCTAGTGATGGAATAACTTGGAATTTAGGAACATTAGTTAATGCTTCAGGTGGGAAAGTATTATGGGATGCAACAAGTTCATTATTTTATGTAATGACGGGAACAAATTCTATGGCGGTTTCTGCTGATGGTGTTACATGGACATATAGAACTGGATTATCAACTAATATGACAAGCACATCTAAAAATGGTGCTTATAGAGCTTGGGCAATTGGTAGACATGGTGAATTACAAGTATTTCAAACAAATTCAAGTACCAGCGGAATTGTATATAGATTTAATTCAGCTTGTTATAAAGCATTAAATGCTGATGGGATTACATACAAACATATTTCTTTAGAATTTATACCACAATATCAAGCACAAACTTATGGTTATATTGGAATGAATTCTTATGAATCAGTTTCAAATGGAAGTTGGACTAATCAAAGTTATAACCCTGTTACAATAGGAAACGACCAAAAACTATTTTTTAGTGGTGGTGGTATTATATATATTTTTGCAACTAATAGATATTTGTTTTTATTAAGTTATGCTAATTCACTTTGGGGAAGTACAACAAATACATCTGCAATTGGCTGTATTGAATATGCAAGGGAAGATGCTTGGAATATTTCACCTTATCCATGTTGGGCCGTTATTAATACTACACTAACAACTATATATTCGCCTAGATTAAAAAGTCAAAATGCAGTTGATGTTACTGGCACAAGTTCGTTTTTAACGGAGAGTCCAGATTATATTATCAATAAATCTATCATAGATAGATTAGGTAATACATTCCACACAGAAAGAGAAATAAGAGTTTGTAACCCAACAAGTTACACAAATCTTGTTCTTGGCGGAAAAGTATTAGGTGATATAAGAAGAACAACTGATAGTTTAGGCTTAAATTTAGATGAATTAGTTTTCAATTCAGTTCGATATATAACGCTTATCTTTGGTACAAATAGATATTTAATACCTAAAACATAAAATTATGGCAGACGCTTATGCAGATTATGTAAAACTATTAATGCGCTTTGATGGCGCAAATAATAGTACAGTATTTACTGATGAATCCCAAAACCATTTTGTGCCTGTAGTTACTGGTTCGCCAGTAATATCTACAACACAATCAAAATTTGGCAGTTCAAGTCTATATTTAAATGGTTCATCATGGCTTACAATTGGAAATACTAATAGGTTTACAGAAACAGGTGATTTTTGTATAGAATTCTGGTTTTATGGCCCATCTAAATCTTTTAGTGGACTTGTAACTCAAGGTAGTAGTCATAGTGTTTTTAATGCTTTAACTATGATGTCTAATCCTGGTTCCGAATCTTATGTTGGAGAAGTAATCAATGGTTCTTTTAATTGGGTAATGGGTGGAAATAATGTTATCCCAGCTAATACGTGGACACATTTTGCGTATTCACGTTCAGGCACAAATTGTAGAGTTTTTATAAACGGTTCATTAGTATCAAATTTAATACTTGCAGTTAATACATTAACTTGTGATACACCTTTAAGTATTGGATATGGCCCAACTTGGGGTAATTGTATCGGTTATATTGATGATTTAAGAATTACAGTTGGTGTCCCTAGATACACGGCAAACTTTACGCCAGTAATTTTAGATACTTTAGATGTTACGTTTAACATAAACATGTATGATGGGACTGAATTTAAAGTTCCTGGTATCAATACACCGCCACCAGACCCAAACACTTTTACCAATAACAATAATGATCTAATCGAAACTTTAGATATTACGTTTAACATAAACATGTATGATGGGACTGAATTTAAATTTCCTGGTATCAATACACCGCCACCAGACCCAAACACTTTTACCAATAACAATAATGATCTAATCGAAACTTTATACAATATAACTGATAGCAGAACTTATTATTCTTTATACGCATTAAATTATACCTATAATACGGCTCTTAAAAATATCAAAGATGTAGCTTACTTTGAAAGAATAACCAATTTATTGATTAATGACGTAGATAATAATTATGATACTAGAAAATTGAATGGCGTTATTGATTTATTTTATACCTATAGTAATGGGTTTAATCTTTTTATTAGTACGTATAGAGCTAATTCAAAAAACATAAATGATAAAGTTATCGAAAATAATTATTTTGATTTATCAGACCTAAATCAAAATATATTAGGTTATACATTTGCTTCTGAGATTAATCCATTCAATTCGTTAAATACTTGTGACTATACAAGGATAGCACAAATTGTATCGCCATATACAGTAAAAGGGAATATGAATACAGAATATAATGCGCCATGTAAAAAGATATACGTATTAGATTCGAATAATGATTTAGAACACTTAATTTTACCAAATAGTTTAGGATATTACAATTTATATGTGCCAGATAATACAGAATTATATACATTTTGTTTTATACCACCATCAGAATGTGTTGAACCAAAATGGTATTATAATGTCAATGGTATAATTCAATGACAACATATACAGACAATATCAGTGATACAATAGAAACAATCAATCCAATCATTGATACTAGAAATTATATATCTACTGACTTAAGAAATATAGATATTATTGATAAAATAAATCCGTTTGTTAGTCTTCGTGTGCCTTGTAAAAAAGAACAGAAACCAACTGATTTTGTTTTATTTGGTAATGTACTTGAATGTGAAAAAATAATTTTTATAAATTATAAAAATGAAATTGATGCTACTATTGTTCCTGATGTAAATGGGGATTTTTTATTTTATGCACCCGATAAAATTCATACTTATGATATTATCTTCATAACAAATAATCCACTAAAAGGCAACAAAGTTTATCGTAGTATTTTACCTGTATCGGTATTACACTCTGATATAATATGCTCTAATGGCGAATCAGTATTATGTGATTTATTTTTTAATATTGGCGTAAATCATACCTATGCTATTGGGGAATCAGTAACCATAGATAGATTGTACTTTGATAAGATATGGAACGATACCAGTTTAATTAATGCTTATTATTTTAAAAGAAACCCAAATAGTATTGCATCTACTGCAATGTGGGACTTTCCTGATTGTAGTCAAGATGGTAACGTTATTGTTTTGCAAAATGGTTATTTTACTTTAGATGCTGGAACAACTTGGACTAATAAAACAAACTTAGCTAGACCATTAGTTGCTGTATCTGAAACTGGGGCCTATACTGTTTCTAGGGTTTCATCATCATCTGCATCTGCAACTTTATTTAAAACAAATTTTAGTGTAGAAACAACAATAACATTACCAGCATCATTCATCTGTCATAAAGTTCAGATTAGTGAAGTTGCCAATATTATCGTATTTACATCATTCACATCAGGAAGTTTTAAAACATACACAACCCCAATTGATGTTCTTTCTTATACAACAATTACAGGCCAAGCTTTATTATTATGTAGGAAGTTTCCTAATATAAGATATAAAATTGAAGCTTCTGCTTCAAATGGTTATATAACAATTTATAGAACATTAGATAGTGGCACAAATTGGACTTCTAAATCTTTTTTGGTTGGCCCAACAAATGCGATACAATATATAAAAAATGCTCATATCAGTGATAACGCAAAATATATATTTGTTTATAATTCATTGAATACACCCATAAAAATAGATTTTATTTATGAAACCGTTGTCAGTTATACTACATTAACATATACTGATGTTGCAATGATGTCAACATTTTCTGGCGATCAACTTATGGTTTACGATAAAACAACAACTCGTAACACTAAAGTATTTGGCCCTGCTGGAACTGTATTATACACAACTACTGGAGAAATAATATCAAAACAGTTTTATACTACATTTGATGAATTCACGTATAGATTTAAAACAAATCATGTAGCAAAATCTACTGCCGATGTTATTCTTTCAACCAGTATTAATATACCTGATGGAACTTACTCATTTGATGACTATTTCTTAGGTTTAAAAGCACAATTAAACATAATAACCCCAACGATAACAGTGTCTTCTGCTGTAGTTGAAGGTAGTTCAAATAAGTCTTTTGATATTCCTGCATACCCAATTGGCTCATTAATAACCATCATCAATAATGGCTTTTTATGGAATTCAAATAATTATTATGGAATCAGAACATCAACGCCAATTAACTTGACAAATACAAACATTATTATTGGTCAACAATATAATCAATGAACAAGTTATTTTGATAATCAAAATGGCGTATTTACAGTTGGGCGAGGTGGTGATGGTGGAAGTAGTTTAGGTAATGGTAATACTGGGTATTCTGGTATATATGTTGTTTCACCTGCGAAACTCACAATCAATAATACAAATAATAGAATATCTGGTGGTATGGGTGGCGGTGGTTCAAGTTATGTTAGTTATGCTAGTGGTGGCGGTGGTGCGCCTTATGGAGTCGCTGGTTATTGTTCATACGCACCAAGAACAGGAGGAAATGCATCATTAAATAGTGGTGGTTATGGTGTATACGTTAATACTATTGGTTGGTCAGGTGCTGGTGGTAGTATAACCATGAATGGCAACATTTCTCAAGCGGAATCAGGTAGATATTCGAATACATACCCATCTGGTGGCGCACAAGGATATGCAATTCAAGGCATATCCAATGTAACATTTGTTGGAGATAATCAAGGTACGCTATCAGGCGGAACTGTTTAAAGTTCAATAACATCAATAGTTATTTTTTTATTACCGATTGTAACTTGTCCTTCAATCGGTAAATCTTTTAAATATTTTGTGTCAGAATTCAATTTAACCCAATCTTTTGATGAAGTGTAATAATCAACACGATATGAGATTTTATTGAATTTAATCCTTACCTTGAATGTTTTTTCATTGTAGGTAATAGATTTAAAATAGTCACCTTTATAATCTAACACCCAACCACAAGCAACTAATTTTTGTTTAAATTGCTCAATTATAGCTAATTGTTTTTTAGTCATGATAAATTCCTTAATTACAAAGCAAAAGTGCGGCTGCAAATAATTCATTTTCTGGAAAAATTCTTACTCTTCCCTCTTCAAAATAATCAGTCATAATATCAGTATCGTTTTGATATGCGGCTGGAAATATTTTTCTCAAATTAGGCCCATCGCTATAACTTTTTGCATATAGCGTGATACATTCTTTGAAACCAGCACTAGCCCCAATTTTAGTGTCAACATAAATTTGACCATGTGAATAATGGACTTTGGCTTTTACGCTACCATCAGTAACAAAATGCTTTAAGAATCTGATAGCTGGTTTAGTTGTTTTAGTTGTTTTAGTTTTCATAATATAGTCACCTTCAATTTGTTGTTAATTTCCGAACTCAGGATAATTATAATTCAATTACCCTATGTCGTCAACATAAAATTAAATTAATTTTTAAATGATTTACACTTATTAATTCTGGCTCTTTGTACTTCAGAACGCATTTTTTCACCAGTAAAGCCTTTGGCTACCAACTCACTAACATCAATTGTTTTTACTTCTTTCAACAATCCCATAATCAAATCAACTTTAATCATTGGCACTTTTTCAATTGTTGGGCCCCGACCATTAGCATCACAAACTGATGCCATCAGCATTCTTTGAAAATGAATAGGGTTTCTAAAAGCATCACAACGTTCAAAGATTTTAACAACTGTTTTTGGATTCAATTTATTCCAATTATGAATATTCAAATGTTCACGAGAAGTCATTACTCCAACTTTTTTAAATTCAGTTGGAGTCTTCAATCTATCACAAAAGTATTCAACCAATGGAACACCAGCAGATTCATGACCATGATGTTTAGGCAAATCTTCTTTTTTAGTCAAACCTTTACCAAAATCATGAACCAATGTAGCAAACCTTGTAACAATGTCATCAGTAGCATTTACAGCTTCTTGCAATACCAACATGGTATGAACAAAAGCGTCACCTTCAGGATGCCATTGTTCTGGTTGTGTTTGACCTTTCAACAACCACAATTCAGGAAACAAAACTTCCAATGCACCCAAATCATCCAATGTTTCAAAGAAAATCCAAGGCTTATCCAATTTCAAAACCTTTTCAAATTCTTTCCAGATTCTTTCCGCAGTCAATGAATTCAACATACCTTCATTGATCATTTCTGAAATCAATTCTTTTGTTTCATCTGCAATAGTAAAACCAAATCGAGCGGCAAACCGTGCAATTCTCAAAACCCGAACAGGGTCTTCAACAAATGCAATTGTGGTATGTCGCAAAATACCATTTTCCAAATCTTGCAAACCATTAAACGGATCAAAAATAATATTTTTATCTTCTACCCATCTTGCCATTGCATTAATGGTCAAATCACGTCGGCCCAAATCCATTTCCAAAGTAACATCTTTTGTGATTACTTCAAAGTCATTATAGCCATTACCAGTGCTTCTTTCAATTCTAGGCAATGCGTATTCTTCTCTAGTTTCTGGGTGCAAAAATACTGGGAAATCAGCACCAACTTTTGAAAAGCCATTTGCCAACAATTCAGATTCACTTGAATTAACAACTACATAATCAACATCATTTACTGGCAAACCCAATACACTATCACGAACCGCGCCACCCACTTCATAACACATAATTTTTTTCATAAATAATATAATATAATAGTAAATTAAAAAATAATAATAACACAATGGAGAGTAAAATGTCAACTCTTTTTAAACCATATACTTATCTAATTGGTTGGTCAACAATAAACAAGTTTTATTATGGAGTTCAATATGGTACTAAAGCAAACCCAAGTAATTTATGGTCAACTTACTTCACATCATCAAAATATGTAAAAGAATTCAGAGAACTTTATGGCGAACCAGATATTATCAAAGTTAGAAAAACCTTTATAACCAAAGAAAAAGCTATCGAATGGGAATTCAAGGTTATTCAAAGATTAAATTGTGTACGTTCTAAACAATGGTTGAATCGTTCACTAGCTGGTCAAAACTTTTACTGTAATGGTCATTGTTCAGACGAGACAAAACAAAAAATGTCATTAGCTAAACAAAACATGTCAGAAGAAACTAAACAAAAAATATCATTAGCTAAATCAGGTGAGAATCATCCATTCTTTGGTAAAATCCATACAGAAGAAACCAAACAAAAAATATCATTAGCAAGTAAGGGTAAACCAAAAACAGATGAGACTAAACAAAAAATGTCATTAGCTAAACAAAACATGTCAGAAGAAACTAAACAAAAAATGTCAATATTAGCAAAAAATAGACCAATATTAGCAAAAAATAGACCAAAATTAGAATGTCCTCACTGCCACAGATTTTTTTCAAAAACAAATTTAACTAGATGGCATAATGATAATTGTAAATTAAAATGATTATCGTACTCCAAAATCAAAATTAGTTAATCTATTGGCTGAAACATTAGGAAATGGCTATTTAACCATAAATGACATTAATCGTTTTTACGGAAAAAGAAAATCAAACAATATTTAAAATCAGGAGGAATCAACTTTTTTATTTCATAACTTCACTAACATTAACTAATCGAGATATTCAATGCAAAAAAAACGGACTAAACGCAACGATAAAATTAAACAATCTCAACAACAACAATATGGACAAGGAAACATAGATAACTATGAAAGTCGATATGATAATGCACCAAAAGTTTCAAATATAAAACTAATACCAAAATCAGAAGCACAAAAAAGATATTCAAATATAATTAACGCAAATACTGTAATTTTTTGTACTGGCCCTGCTGGTACTGGAAAAACTCATGTTGCTATAGTAAAAGCGGCAAGATTACTAGACGAAAAGAAAATTAAACAAATTATCTTATGTAGACCAGCGGTTGAAGCTGGCGAAAAACTTGGCTTTCTTCCTGGTACACAAGAAGAAAAATATATGCCTTGGTTAAAACCAATTGTGGCGATATTAGTTAAATGTTTTGGTAAAGGATATACAGAATATTTGTTTAAAAGTGAAAAAATTGTAGCCGAACAACTTGGTTATATGCGAGGTTTAACTTTTGAAGATGCCTTCGTTATTTTAGATGAAGCACAAAATTGTACACCAGAGCAAATGAAAATGTTCCTATCAAGAATTGGCGATAATTGTACAATGATTATTGATGGAGATACCGAACAAAAAGATATTAAAGGTAATAATGGTTTAACTGATGCTATTTGGCGATTAGAAAATGAAGATCAAATTGGTAACATGAGATTTACCGATGATGATTGTGTTCGTTCAGAAATGTGTAAATTGATTTTAAAAGCATATAGAAAATAAAAATGAATAGGCTAGGTTTTTAATCTAGCCTTTTTCTTTATATGATGCTATTACCAGTAGAACTGTTAATAAATAATTTTATCATATCAATAAAGTAAGCAATTTCAGACCTTTCACCTTCAATGATAGTAATCACTCCATTTTGTGTAACTTCTTCTTTTATTGTTACACGAATTGGTTCATCACAAACCGCCGCATGTAAATTTTTTATTAATAGCAATTGATCGCTTTTATGATTCAGTTTAACTTTCATAATAAATTTAGCTCATATATAATCAAATTCAGAAACCTGAATTCTAGTTTTCTTTCTAATGGTCAACATATTAAGGCAATAACCATAATAGAATAGATCAATTATTTCATTGCCTTAAATATCAAAACCTTTTTTATAAAAAATCACATTTAATTTTTGTTGCTTTTCCATTCTTAATCAATGTTAATTTTTTCATGTAAAAGCAACGACTAAATTAGGCGTAGATTTTTTCAGGTTCTACGTATTCTTTTTTCACAAAGAACGAAACCCCTTCTTTTGTCATTTGTGCTTGAAACATAATCAAGCCGAGTTTTTTACCAAGCGTCAAAACTTCTATAGCTTTACTGATATTTTGCTCAAAATCAGCAAACTTGACTGTAACAATTTGGCGGTCTTTAACATCAAAAACAGTCACTTCACCAAATTTTTTAAATTGTTCTTCAAAATTCATAATCATATCTCACTTGTTAATATTGGTTCATTATATAGGTATTATTTCAAATTGTCAACTATTATTTTTTAGTCAACCATGATGTCACTCTTAATAACATTTGTTTGTCCTGATGATCTTCATCATCTTTTATTTCAGCCCATTTTACATTTAGCTTATACATCGGCTTACCAGCCAATTTGCCGCTTGAAAATATCAATCCAGCATTATACATGGCGGTTTTTCGTTGTGGATTTGTTGCTGAATCCCAAATAGCACCAGGGTCAGTATTTTCTGTTAAAAATTCATCGAAAGTCTTCATTTATTTTCCTTGATTGTCAATTAATTTGTTCATTTTTTTGATACTAGCTTTGATGTAATCTAATTTACCATCTACACTAATCATCCCTTTTTGTTTAAAAAATACAGCTTTATCTTTTCCAAAAGCTTTGTTAAATTTACTTATTAAGGCGGATATTTGCCTATCAGTAAGTTCTTCAACTTCTTCTGTTACGGTGGTAAATTCTTGATATGTTTTCATTTATCTTTCCTTAATATGTATTGAGATATTTATACTAAAGCTAAAACTTCACATTTTGTGCCATCATCATTTAAATAAATATCGCCTACATTTACACCTTGCTTGAAATTGAAACCTAAACCAACTTTTCCAGAAGGATAGAAATTTTTGTGGACTGATATGGTATCAGTGTAGCCAAATCTCATTTTTGTTTGTAAAGCAGTTTCGATTTGAGCATCAATTTCATGTTGTTGGATAGTATTCATAAATAATTCCTTAGTAAATTTAACAGTCAAATAAATTATAAATAAGTTAAACAATATTGTCAAGAAATAAAAAGGAAATAAAATGGCTATCTCAAACCGCACAGATTTCATAAGTTATTGCAGACGTGCATTAGGTGAACCCGTAATAGAACTAAACGTAGCAGACGAACAAATAGAAGATAGAGTCGATGACGCATTAAGTAAATTCTGGGACTTTCACGAGGGTGCAAGTATTAAAAATTTTATTGTGTATCAAATAAAAGAACAAGATGTTATTAACAAATATATTCCAATCGAAGATAATACACTCAGTATCTTAAAAATATACCCACAAAATTCTTATAATAATTTAGATAACCCACAACAAATGTCTATTTTACAATCAGTGGGTAATACAATTACTACATCAGGTAATTTAGTGTCGTATATGATACAACAACAATATATACAAACCATCAATCAATTCTTTAATAGAGAAAAAATGATTCGCTTTAATCGTTATTCAGGAAAATTATTAATTGATACCGACTGGGCCGAATTCAAAGCAAATAGTTATCTGTTAATGGAAGTGCAAGAAAAAGTTTTACCTGAAGAAAATCCTGATATTTGGAACAACGGTTGGTTAAAAGCTTACACAACTGCGTTAATTGGTATTCAATGGGGAACTAATTTAACCAAGTATGATGGATTTCAGCTTCCAAGCGGAATGGTACTCAATGGGAGTGCTATTTTACAGCAATATATGGATAAAAAAGCATTATTAGAAGAAGAATTGATTTCTACATGGCAACTTCCAATAGATTTTTTAGTCGGCTAAGCCCCATTTAATCAATTGAGTAACGTTGTCAAAGAATCGACGTTCTGTTTCTTGACTTGCGTTGTCTTTACCGCTAACGTACCAAAAAGCATCGTCAGCAAAATAACCAACTTTACCATTAGGAAATGTGACTTCAATTTCTTGCAACTTACCAAAATATTTAAGTTGTTTGGTAGTTGCGCCGTTTTTTTGTAATTTTCTTAAAACTTTATCAGCATTCATGACATTTTTCCGTTAATTTTCAACATGACTATATTTTATCTAAATTTTAATTAAGTGTCAAATCTTTTTTACTAAATATCCATAATTATAACTAAAAGGTAAACATTAATGACAAGAATAATAGCTGGGTTTCCTGGTGTCGGTAAAACAACATTTTTTAATGACTTCAATGAAAATTATAAAATTGTTGATTCTGACTCTAGTAAATTCAAAACCAATTTTCCCCATGATTACATTGCACATTTACAGATTGTATTAGAATTTGATAAACCTGACTTTGTATTAATATCCTCACATAAAGAAGTAAGGGAGCAACTAAAAAAGCATAATATAAATTATACATTAGTTTATCCTGAACACTCATTAAAATATGAATATATTAGACGATATATAAAAAGAGGTAGTCCATTAGCATTCATTGATAAAATCCATGATAATTGGGATTTATATCTGGATGAAATAGAAGGTGAGAATTTTCCTGATAAAATAATTTTGTCCGATGGTGAATTTCTAGTTGACTGGATACCCTATCTATGGTTCAAAAAATGACAAATAATCAACTTATACATGGTGATTGTTTAGACGTAATGAATCAAATTGAAGCTAATAGTATTGATATGATCTTGTGTGACTTACCTTATGGCACAATTGCATGTAAATGGGATGTAGTAATACCATTTGATTTACTATGGGAGCATTACAACCGATTGATTAAGCCTAACGGGGCCATTTTATTGTTTGGTAATCAGCCGTTTACCAGTGCATTAATAATGAGTAATATCAAAATGTTTAAATATGAATTAATATGGGATAAATGTGTAGGTGGTGCTTTTGTTTTGGCAAAAAAAAGAATCCTTCCAGCACATGAGAATATACTTTTATTTTCAAATAAAAACACATATAACCCACAAATGGGTATTAAGCCAATTAAGGATAGACGACCTGAACGGGGGTTGGCAACATGTACTAATGAAACTATTAAAACATCAAGTGGTATAAGAAAGAAAAGTGATGAATATCGAGAAGATTTAAAATATCCTACTTCTGTATTATATTATCCAAAACAAATGAAAGAATGCAATAATACCAAAAGAGTTCATCCAACACAAAAACCAGTTGATTTATGTGAATTTCTTATTCGCACTTACTCAAATGAAGGTGATATTATACTTGATAATTGTATGGGTAGTGGTTCAACTGGTGTTGCTTGTATGAATACTAATAGAAATTTTATTGGCATTGAACAAGATGAAAAATATTTCAAAATCGCTCAACAAAGAATAAATAAACAAGGATAATTATATGACAACTTCATCATTTTTTAATCATTTGCATTCAAAACCAGAACAAGATTTATATCGAAGTCTGACTAGGGAAAATCTACGTATCACTGGAATCAATGTATATTATGTTCCTAGAACCGATGAATTAAAAGATTCTACGCCATTAGCAAATGGAATTACCTTATCTGATGACATTCTTAAAGAATCAGTAAAGACATCATTTTTATCAAACTTTCAAGTAGAAGTATATTTTAAAAATGTTGGCGCCGATGGTGGTGATGGTGATATTATGTCAAAATTTGGATTTGGACAATATACATCAAATGTTTATGTAATGTCAAAAGATTCATTTGATGAATTGAATATACCAATGAGAAGTAGACCACTAGAGGGTGATTTAATTTATGTTGGAGATGTTATAGATAACCCAACAGGATGGGGTTCATTTACAAATAATTTATTTGAAATTACACATGTAAGTAAAGATGTTATTTTCTGGCCAACTGGTAAATATTTCACTTGGGATATTACTTGCCAATTATTTACTTATGGATATGAAAAATTCGAAACTGGTAATGCCGCTATTGATAATATGGTTACAGGTAACACCAATGAAATTGATTTGGCTTTTGGTATAAATACAGCAGTCCAAAACCGCAAGCCAACATTAATTGATTTTTCACAAAACAATCCTTTTGGTGGTTTATAATGGAAAAAGAATTAGAATTATTAAGACAGTTGCACCTATTATTAAAAAATGATAATAGTTTGTTACTAAAAACAAAAACAGGTTGTTGTGGAGATACTTATCAGATATTTGTATCAGAAACAGCATGTAAAATATCAGAAGTATTAAGACAATTGGAGCCTTACACATGAGTTATGGGATATTAGATGTTGCGAAAGACATTGTGACTGGAAATGTTCAATATGCTGAACCATCCAAACAAGAAGAAAGAAGAAATATTTGCAAAGGTTGTGAATTCTTGCAAGATTCGAGATTTGACCTAATTGGGATTTGTGGTAAATGTGGTTGTATGATGAATCAAAAAACTAAGTTCAGCCAAAGCACTTGTATTATAGGAAAATGGTAATGGATAATAAACAAATTACTAAACAGGCACAACATGCTTTATTGATAATTTCAGGAATCAAAGTTCTACAACATAAAGCTATTGACAAAATAACTGAAGATGATTTAGATAATATTTCCCGTGGAATCGAAAAAGAATTTGAAACTTGGTGGGTTAGAAATGATGCGGATACCTTCTATTATCAATCATTATTGACTTGGTTAGGTCAAAAATATAAAAAAATCATTTGACTTTCTTAATTTTTGTTGATATTATCCAATTTTTAAACTAAAATAAATGAGATAATATGAAAATAGCACAAATTATAGATGGTTTTTTGTATAATTTAGATTTAAATGATTCTTGTGAAGTTCGGAGTCTTGAACTCTCAGATGGAACTACACGTTCATTATCAATCAACTTATGTTTTATGGAAGATTTTGATGTTGATAACCCAGACAGTATTACTAGAGAAATTGATTTAACTGTTACTGACATGGATGACTGTAGATTAACTATGAATCTTGAAATTGGCAAATATGCAATAAGTATTGGTTTGATGGATGAATTTGATAAAGAATTTAAAACCATTTCCTTTGAAAAAGAAGAAGCAGTTCTGTTTTTTGAAGCGGCTCTTCAGTTGATAAAATCTTTAGATATAGAACAAAAAACAGTTGACACGATTTAAAAATTAAATTAAAATTATCCTGAAATTAAGACAATTGAAGGATAATTTATCATGAACACTATTAATGAAGTATTGAAAACAAAAGAAGAAGCAATAAGCTTGAATTATCAAGAATATGTTGCTTCTTTATATAAAGAACTTACTGAAGAATTCACTAATAAATTCAATGGTATTTACAATAGTGGTTGTGGTAATTTGTTTAAAGAAGCTATCAAACCCGTTTGTGATTATGACAAAGGTTGCACTAGACCAGGCGAAACGGTTTATACTTTAAGTAAAGAAAAACTAAAAGTTGTTGCGGATAAATACGCCACTTTGACAGTATTAGCTTGGCAACAAAAAATAGTTAGTAAAATTGGAAATATCACTGACATTCAATGTCATTCATTAAATTCAACTGGATTTTATATTACAGGTAAACTTGGTACTTTGATTGTAAGAGTTGAACAAAATATTATTGTCAATGTGTCTTCAAAGGGTAAACTATTTAACCAATTCCCCGCTAGAATTTATGTTGATGGTAAAGCTATCAGTGAAGCAAAATTTAAAAAGCTTACTATTATTTAATCTTGTTTACTTATTTCATTATATCTATTTCTTTCATTAAATTTATTTAAATGACTTTTGGTTATAGACACATCAATCCAATGATTGTAATAGTTTTCTTTTTCTAGGCATCTATGTTCAATTTGTTCTCTGAGTTCTAAATAAGATGCTTCTGCTTTTGACTGACATAAATGTAATATGTTTCTCTTAAAAAGACTTTTATCATTATTCTTAACTTCAGCTTGTAAAAATTCATTTGAGCCGTAATAAAACTGCCAATCACTGTTAATTTTTACATTCTTATTTTTACCATTAATCAACTTTTTCTTTTTAAAGAAGAAAGTTTTCTTCCCTATATACCATTTATTATTCAAAGTATCTTCAATGATATAGACAAATGAATCAATATTTTTTGGTATGTCTTCTAGTTCAAAATCTTTTTCTCTGAATTGCCATTTATTATCATATATATCAGGACGTTGATTCTCATAACTACTCTTATCATGTATAGATACAATCTTTCTAGTATACTCTAAATAAGTTGCTTTGTCAATAGCTGATGGGTAATATTGTTTCCAACTTGATTCTAAATCACCTTTAGTATTCCAAAATAATTTCTTCCCAATATATTTTTTACCAGTATCATTATGTTTTATTTCATATAAAAAACCATAATCAGTTTGTTGACAAGTTTCAAATGGTGAATTATTATACACCCATTTATTTTGATATTCTTTTATCTTAGTCATAACTATTCCTTTAGTTTACAATTATCATTGTGCCATCTATTAAAATTAGATTTGATATACATTCCTTTACAATGTGGACATTCAAATTTTTGTTGATTTTTGTTTGATTCACTTATACGTTGTTTTGTTTCTTCATCCCAAGGTTTACCAAACTTCCAATTATTAATACCTTTATTTTTATTTGAATTTTTTAATCCCAGAACGATTGCATCACTATGTTCTTGTGTGCGAATTTTACCCTTTCTAGTTTTACTCATTTTTTTACGAGATTCTTCACTAACAATTTTACCACGATTACCTTCACCAATTTTTTTCTTGGTTTCTTCACTAATAACATGTCCCTGTAATGAATTTGACAATTTTTGTTTTGTTTCTTCACTAATAACATGTCCCTGTAATGAATTTGACAATTTTTGTTTTGTTTCTTCTGTATGACCATTATTAAAAAACTTTTGACCATTTAATGAACGATTTAACCATTTGTTATGTTGAACAATATGCATTCGTTGGATAACCTTAAATTCCCATTGAATAGCTTGTTCTTTAGTTTCAAAAACTTTGCGAATTTGGATAATATCAGGTTCGCCGTAAAGTTCTCTGAATTCTTTTACATATTTTGAAGAAGTAAAATAGATGTTCCAAAGATTATCTGGATTAGCTTTTTTACCGTACTGGACACCGTAATAAAATTTGTTTAAAGTTGACCAACCAATAAGGTATGTATATGGTTTAAAAGTTGTTGACATAGTATCTTCCTTGTAGTATAAATAACAGAAACAGGACACCTTTGTTATAGTATCCAAAGTTGGTAATTACGGGGGTAATTACCTAACTGTTATTATTTATTGAAATCTCATTATTTGTGTATCATCGGTACTCGACTGCCAATATTTATAGGAAAAAGTTACTGGTATTTTAGCAAAACCATCATTAGCATAACCTAAATCTACTTGACCAATTGTTAAAGGGTAGCATTCATATAAATCTACGTAATATTCACTATCATATCCATCAGGATTAATTAAAATAATTCTTATGTCAGATACAAATTCATCATAGTAATTAACTGTATTAGAAGAAACATTTAAAACAGCACCTTGCCAAGTTTCGAAATATGTTCTAGTATTAAAATTAGAATCAGTTAAGAATGACAGTGTAACTGGATCATATTGTGATTGACTATAAGGCACTCTATATGGAGTTGCTAACTGTCTATGGTCATACGTTAATAATGTTCTACCAGGCATAGTACAGGTTTCACAATACAAACTAATTAACCCGTTTGGGTTCATTTCATTTTCTATCAATCTAATTTTAGATGAACCTGAATTTGAGTTAGTCCCTGCTAAATCATTTTGGCCTGTTAATCCACTCAATAGTTTAGCCGCTTCTGATATTGGAGTCGATGAAGAATTTCCTGCTATATTGGATGCAATTATATTAGCAATAGTTGTTACTCCACCATCAGCAAACCCCTTTGGTAAACTAAATTGAACTCTGTATTTATTGATTGTACCAAAACCAGAAAACTTGTGTCTTGATAATAAATTATTTATCGAAAGATCATTTAAATGTTTAGCCATGTCTTATCCTTAATTTAAGATACCGTAAGTATCTATTCCATCTTCTGTAATTCTAATTGCATCAAAACCAAAGAACTTAAGCATGATAGCAGTTTGTTGTTTTGATTTACTATCTTTCCAATAATGAATAACTTCTCGTGACATTGGGCCAAAATAATCAATAAAATTCTTTCGTATAATTTTACCTTGTTCTATATCAATTGTTGATATATCAGTATTTTTTATAGCAATGGATACAAAAGAACTTGGCGTTAATGTATAATTATCTCGAAATAAATCTATTACTTTTTTGAGGTTTATAGTTGTTGTTATTAATTTGCTATTATTTCTTTTGTCTGCATAACCTTGTGCTAATTTTTTATCAATGGTATACCAAGTAATGTACTTATCATCAGAACCATCCCCAACGCCACGATATAAATTTAATTCTGTTATATATTGATAAAAACTTTTCATGTCTTATCCTTGTATTGTTTACATTTAATACCATGCCATTGAATAATATGAGATTTGTTGAAATAGTTATTACAATAAGGACATAATTCTTTTATTTTCATCTTATCTTTCATCTTAATACTACTATTAATTTTCTGTTCTTCAGTTCTTGGTATTTTATTTTTACCTAACATGCTATTTCTTATATTATTTTTATGTTCTTCTGTTTGCTTTTTTCCTAATTGACCATTTCTCATATTAATTATACCTTGTTCACAAACTTTTTTTCTATTTGGAAATTTCATACCTTTAGTTGGAGCGGAAAACTTTATATCTTCATTCCCTGGTTTTAATTTACAGTTATCCCCATGGAATTTTTCATAATTACCAGGATCAATTAATATATTACAATGTATACATACTTTCTTTGCTTTATTTCTTTTCTCTTTTACATCTGGTCTTAATGCAACAATTTTACATTTTTCTGAATATACAAGTTTCTCATCTTCTGTCATATTAGCATAAAAGTTTTTCATATTATCAATATGTTGTTTTGATCTTTTTTTTCCTTTGTGTGCAATAGAAATTTTATTTTTATGTTTTTGTGTTAAAAACAATGCAGCAGAAAGCCCATTTACTGCAATATTCAACCATTTAGTTTTATCATTTTTAAGTAATTGTTTTATTACTTTTACTTCAAATCGTCTTGCTTTTTCTGATGAATCAAAAGTTTTTCTGACTTGGATAATATCTGGTTCGCCATAAAACTCACGATATTCTTTGACATATTTCGAAGAAGTAAAGTAGCTGTTCCAAAGATTATCTGGGTTAGCTTTAGTACCATATTGGACACCATAATAAAATTTATTTAATGTTGACCAACCAATCAAATAAGTATATGGTTTAAATTCCTTTTTGTTCATTTTATCATCCTTGTATAAATAACTGAAACAGGACAACTCATATCATCCTGAGCTGATTGATACTTGTAATATCAATCTAACTGTTATTATTTATCAGACCATTGAATGTACATATTTTTCTGGTTTCTTCATAAACCGCGCAGTTGGGAGAAGTGCAACATCTACCCAATCATCAGGATTCACTTTAATGAATGTACTTTTTATATGTGTTTTTAAATATCTTTTTATACAGGGCTTAAACAATTCACTTTTAGCGACACTTGTTAATATTTGATAATTAATATCTAAATATTTTCTTTCAGTGTATTTTCCTTTATTGATTGTTTTTTCTAAATTTCCACTTAACACATCTAATAACTTTACTTTTAGATGATTTGGTAAGTAGTGTAAATTTAAACCAAGAAAACCATCAGAATACATGTTTAATGGAATCACTAATGGTAAAGCATCCCAATATGGTAATGTCTCTTTTGTTTTTGCGTCATACAAAAAATGAAATAAACCACCAATGAAAATTTTCTGTCCAGCTTTTAACGTATTAAAGGTTGAATGTTTATAATCATCATAATGAGTTTTTGTGGCAGTAAAAAACCACTTTAACGCCTGTTGTTTTCTTTTTTGTGTTGCAACTGATACTGCTTTTTCTATTTTCGCCATTGAAGTCTCTTCATTTGTGTTATTATTCAATCATTAAGCTTTTATAGTTTTATTTATACTCTATTCTAATATAATAGAGATAATTTAATTTTTTCTACAACTTTAACTTCTTGATACCTAAAGCATATTCATCCATTAAAACAAAAGTAAAATTATTTTTAGAACACCATTCTCTAGCAGCATCCCATTTGTTTTGATTTACAGTCCAAGTCAAGCACTCATTAACATAAGTTTTTGTACTTTTTCTACCTTTTACTGGTCTTTTAATTTGATCATTTGGTTTTATTTCAATGGCTAAGTTTACGGTTGTACCATCTTCTTTTAACATTTGAACAAATAAATCTATGAAATATCTACGCATTTTTTCATCTACTTGACTCCAGTAAGGGATAGCACAAATTTCTGAACCCCACTTTAAAACTGATGGATTATCATCACACCATTTGAACATTTTCTTTTCCCATGAACTACGAACAACTATATTTGTGTAGTCACCAACATATTTTTCAGGGAACTTGATATTGTATTTATACGGTTTTGGAAATTTCTTCATAGTCTTATTTTTCTTAAAAATCGTGTTTATAATCTATTGATTTTGTTGATGTATTTTTACTATTTTGTAAGCAAATTCATTTATGCTATGATATGTATTTATACAGAAATAATAAGCCTTGTTTTTTGAACTTTTTCCTTAACTATTTGAATTTAAAAAGTTATTTAAATCAGTTAAGCTTTGTAGTTTTATTTATACTCTATTCTAATATAATAGAGATAATTTAATTTTTTCTACAGAATAAAAAATCTTGACAAATTAAAAAAAGTGTGTACAATAATGATTTTAATATAATTGGAAATAATTATGAAATATGAGCTAAATAACATAGCTATCTGTCTACCTGACTATTTTTCAGGTTCAAGTAAACCAGTTGTACAAGTGCCAGTAACCAATAAAACAACGTATCGTGAAGTCAAAGAATTACTTCTTAGTTGGGAAGCATTTGACCATATTGAAGAATTAGATGATAATGAGTACGAACAAGCTGTAGAAGAACTTTTTGCCAATATCGTTCTTGACATTGTACCAGATAGCTTTGCTTACATTGAAGATGGCGATGATGATTTTTGTGAAGATGTATATATGTATTTTTCTATAACTACACTATAAATTGGAGTTTGAAATGAAAAAATTATTTATCCTAGTGACTATTTTACTTAGTGGTTGTGCAAGTAATTTGCCTTATTATGCGGCAGATATAGCCGTTCAGTATGGACAACGAAACACAGTACAATCATTAGGCTCTTTTGTAACTGAACAACAAATTTTAAATTCTATTAGACAATAACACTAAATAGTATTATCAAATAAACAAGGAGTTATATTAAAATGGATCAGCCAATTTCAAAAATACAATTGCAAGTAATAGAAAAATCTTTAGATAAATTATTTGCAAAATTAAATTTAGATGTAGAATTTACTAAGCATTTCTTTGATAGATTAAATGATGAAAGAAATGGTAAACAAATTACCCCAAGTGAATTAGTTCAGATTTATACTAGCTTATATGATAAGCATGGAATAAAATTATCAAAAACAGATAATAACAAAGAAATTGAAGAATTAATGAAGTCCATATCAACTGATATTAATGTTCCGTTGAATATAGAATTCAATAAAAAAAGTGGTAAAATTGAATTGGTTGCAAAAACAATCATGAGAAAAAAAGGATTTAAAAGTCCTGATAAAGTATTAGTTGTTGAACAAAATATAAAAACATTTGACGAATTTTTAAATACATAGTATAATACAATCTTTTTAAGGTGGAATGTTATGACAAAAAAAGTTGACGTTGTAAGAACAAAAAATTCTTGGAAAACTACAGTAAATGAAGCCAATGAAACCGTTTTAGTACGAACTAAAAATGGCTATAGTTGTCATAAACAAAATAAAAAAGAAGGAAGATAAATAATGAATTTTAATGAAGCATTAGCACAAATGCAAACAGGTGAATCAATTTGGCTTAGACGTTCTTCTTGGTACAAAGATAGAAAGGTTCATATTGGGGAATCCAATAAACAAAACTTTTTTTATGAAGTAGCAAACCCTCAATTTCAAAACTGGAATCATGAGCGGGGATATGATATGTCTTTAGATGATATTTTAGCTACTGATTGGGAATTATTTGTAAATTAATATATTTTCTTTCGTTATGGTTTTTGTTGAATATAAATATAAGATACTTAATACATAACGGGAGAAAACAATGAGCTATACAGACTATTTAAATGAATCATGCAAGAAAGAAAATTTAACTGAAAGCAATGAAGTAAAACAAGTTTTAAAAACATTACAATCAGCAATTGATATTTTAGAAAAAACAAAATTATCTGGTGCTGAAGTTAGATTAATTGAAAATCAATTAGAAATGATTAGCGACACATTAGACACCATGATTAATGAAGATCAATTGGTTGAAGGTTGGATTACTAATTCTGAAGGACAAAAATTATATAAAGATGATGAAACAGGTGAAATTGGTGGCTCAACTGATGCCATTAGTAAATTAGGAAAAAATAAAGAAAAGAAAGAACCTACTCACCATAAAGGTAAATGGGACGGACATAGTAAAAAAATTGAAACTGATAGTGGTCACAAATATTGGAAATCATCAAAACAAACAAAAGATGAATTTATATCTAAAACAAAAGAAAAACACAAAGCTAAGACTGGAAAAGATTTAGTTGTTGAAAGTACAGAAGTAGAACTTGACCCAAGAATAGAACATTTATTTACTATTGTAGGTGAACAAATAAATGAAGATATTTTTAATTTAATTCCAAAAACACATCAAAAAAGTATTGGAAATAAAAACATCAATTCTTTATCAACTGAAAATGTTATTTCATTGGTATTAGAAACTTATGATGCAACAAAAAGTAAAACTCCAGCTTTATGGAAAAACTTTGATACTTTAATTGAAAAATGAGTTCAACTAACAGAAGTGATTCTCGTGATGAACATATCTCAGATTTTTATGTTACACCATTAAATCCAATAAAGGATTTTCTAAATAAGTTTGAACAAGTACATCCTGAATTTAAAGATTTACAAACAAGTGTTATTCTTGACCCTTGTGCTGGTGGCGATGATACACATGAAATGAGTTACCCAAAAGTTTTGAAATTGTATGGGTATGAAAATATTCATACAATGGATATTCGAGATTCATCTAAGGCTGATATTATAGATAATTATTTGTTTAATTTTGAAGTAAAAAATAAATTTGATGTGATTATCACTAATCCGCCATTCAACATAGCTTTAGATATTATAAATAAAGCACTGTCTGATATAAAAGATGATGGTTATGTTGTTATGCTATTGAGATTAAATTTCTTTGGTTCAAAATCAAGAAAAGAATTCTTTCAAACTAACATGCCTAATTATTGTTTTGTGCATTCTAAGCGCATTTCTTTTTTAGATAATGGCAAAGCAGACAGCATTGAATATGGACATTATGTTTGGAAAAAAAATGAAAAAGTAGATTACACAAAATTGTATTTAATTTAGGAAATAATAAATGGAATTAGGAAGTGTTGTAAGATTTAAAATATCTAATGTGCCGTGGCAAATTACAAGTATAAATGAATCAGTTGAAACCGTTGATTTAATTACTTTCAGTGGAGATTATTATATTGATGGCGGTAATAGAACATCTTTAACGATTCATAAATTAAAAGATATTCCAGTTGCTTTATTGTCAACTTTCAAAGAAAGGAGTATATAAATGACGATTAAAACGTTTGATGAATATGTGACTGAAAATTATTCGGCGGTGCAGATCATCATGCAAAACTTATACGTTCACCAAAATAAATGTTGACAATTTGTATTTTTATGGTATAATACACGTTCAAATATGAAATTTAAACACAAAAAAGGAAATAAAGATGGCAAAAATTAAAGTAGGACAAGAAGTTACGGTCAAAGGTTCTGATATGATTTTCAATGTAAATAAATTATCAGAAGATGGTAGTACAGCAGAATTGTTACGGGTAGAATCAGAAAGTGACTGCCAGTATGTTTCTGTAAATAGATGGGATGATGTTGCAACTGCATTATTAGTTGTTGTAAAAGCTCCAAAAGAAGTTGTTGTAACTGATACAGCCGAATAAGTCAGTCTAGGTTAGCCATAGAGCTAATCTATTTAGTAAATTCTAAATTTATTAAATAAATTAACTCTATTAAAAATAATTATGAAAATACATCTACCAAATTATATAAAGTTGCAAGTTTCTATCGACAAAAAAGTTGATGCTTTGGAATTGAGAATTTTAAATGAAAAGTCTTATATCAATTCAAAGATATTTGAACTGAATGGAAAATTTAAAATATTCTACCATCTTATTGATGGAGTAAATATAGACGAGGACTATTTTTTATCTAATGGAACTGGCCCATTTGATTCACTTTATGAAGCTGAAAATTGGTTATATAAAGGCGGAAGATAAAAATTAACTTGACTTTTTAGACAAATTAATTTAATATATGAACTGGTAATCTTAAAATACCAGATTAAATTTCGGACAGGTATACCGTTAAGGAGACGGTCGGGACTGTAAATCCCGCGCCACTGGCTCGTAGGGATCGTTACCCTAACTGTCCACCAATTATTTTATAATGAGAAAGTGATATGAATATTGTGCAAGTAAAACACAAAGAAAGAATAATGACTTTTTATCCTAAGAATAAAGTAATTGACATTTAATTTTTATTGATTATAATATACACATGATGTAATTTTGAAGTGGGTATTTATTATGAAAAGAGAAGTGTTAGTAACAAAAGAATCATTGCAAGCTTTGTTAGATAATGAAGATAAAGAATTTGTTATCCGAGTAGTCGGTAAAGCGTTGATTATTCTGTTTAAGTATCAAACAGAAGAGGAAAAAAAGAAAACAACCACTATCGAAAATAATGGTGTCGGTTTTACTGGTGCCGATGGTAGAAGTGGTGTTTTGTCAGCAAAAAGTTACTTAAAAAATCAGACATTATTAGACTGGCAACTTGAACGTTGGCTAAAAAAGAATGAGAAAGGTTATGCAAGATTAACCAAGTATCATGCTCAATTAAATAAAGCAGCCATTAGAAAAAAAATGGATAATGAAGAAAAACAAATTGACCCTATAGCTTAGTGGTAAAGCAGTCACTTCTAAAATGATGGTATCGTTGGTTCGTCAAACTTCTAAAAGTATAAATAGTTATAAGACTAATTTATATGGAAGAATAAGATGGACTATAAACGGATTTATAATGAAATTATTGACAATAGAAAGCTGAATAAATTTCATGGTTATACAGAAAACCATCATATAATACCAAAAAGTGTTGGTGGTTTAGATATTATTGAAAATTTAGTAGAGCTTACCGCTAGAGAACATTTTATTTGCCATTATCTGTTGACTAAAATGTTTGAACCAAAGACAAAAGAATTTTATTCGATGGTTAAAGCATTTTCAATGATGGGATGTTGTTTAAATGAGCATCGATACATCAATTCAAGATTATATGAAAGTAATAGAAAGTATATGTCTGAAACTATGTCAAAGTTGCAAATTGGAACAAATAATAGCCAATTTGGTACTTGTTGGATCAATAATGGCACTGATAACAAAAAGATAAAGAAAGAATTGTTGTCAGAATTTCTTGATAATGGTTGGATAAAAGGTAGAATAAACGTTTTTACTGATGAACAAAAAATGATTATAAGTGTTCGTTCAAAAAATATGGAACATAAATCAAGGCCACAAACAGAAGAAACGAAACAAAAATTATCTTTAGCAAATAAAGGCAAGAAACTTTCTGATGAATATAAATTAAAAATTTCAAAATCTTTAATTGGTAAAAATATTGGGAAAACTTTTCCAAATAGAAAAAAACGTGATGGTGTAGATTTTAAAATAGTTACTTGTCCACATTGTAATAAAGAAGGTAAAAGTATTGGTATGACAAGATGGCACTTTGAAAACTGTAAATTAAAAATTTGAATTTTAGGAAATATAATGTTGAACGTTATTGAATATATTGAAAAAAATAGCTTGGCTCAATTAGTTAGTGCGTATAATTTACGTGCTAATTTTCACAAGGTTTATCCAAATCTAGTACAATTGTGTTACCATCAATTAGACACACCAAAGAACCCATTAACGAATAATTGTAGAGGCATCATAATCGATACCAACACAAATTCTGTTGTGTCATTTCCGTTCACAAGGTTTGGTGATTATAATTATAATAACCCAAAAGAAAATAAAGTGGATTTTAATAATTGTCGATTTTATGAGAAAATTGACGGTTCAATTATTACCATGTACTGGTATGATAATCGTTGGAATGTTTCCACAAAAGGATTGCCAGATGCAAGTGGTTTAATTCTTGGGATTGAAAAAACCTATAATGATTATTTTTGGGAAGTGTTTGAAAAATTGAATTATCAATTACCTGATGATATTGAACATTGCTATATCTTTGAATTTAAATTTCCAAGTGATAACTTCTTAGTTAAAACTGATAAAGAAAGTATCAAATTAATTGGTATCAGAAATTTAATTACTTTTGAAGAAGTTGATATTTATGGTGATATTGAAGAAAAACAATATTGTCCTGCGCCATATTATTGGCTACGTTGTGTAGATAATGAATACGAAACAATTGAAGAAATTTTAAACCATGTTAGAAGTGTTGATCCGTTGACATTCGAAGGTTATGTGGCCGTTGATAAAAACTTCAATCGTTGTAAAATTAAATCGCCACAATATGAAAGTATCAATTTATTAACTGATAAAAATCAGAAAGACAACAAGCGTTGGTTATTAGATATAGCCAGAACTAATAATCATAAGAATTTCTTATCACTTGAAAAATATAAGAAATATGAAAATGAATACAATGAAATTAAAAGAAAATTAAATAATTTCAAATCAATCTTGAATGATTTACATCAGTCATCAATCAATTTGACGGGTAAAGAATTAGGTTTGAAAATGAAAAAGTGGCCCGAATTATCAGGTTTGGTATTTTCATTAAAGAATGGAAATGTTGCAAGTGTAGATGATTTGATATATAATATGGATATTAAAAAATTAGAAAAATTACTGAGTAATTTAAAATGAAAAAAATCTTAGCTATAATTGCTTATATTTGGGTGGTATCGTTCTTTTTTTATATGTTTCCGATGGATTTAAGCGATAAACAATGGTATTATATACCTGAAGCGACAACCGTGTTTTTCCTATTCATCTATGTTCTTGGAGTATAATTATGTTTTATAGATTTGATAAGTGTTGTACATATAGAGCCTTTATGAATAAGCATAAAGACGCTAAAACGCCACCTGACACACGAGCTTGGCCTTATTCAGTGATTGATAAGACGGTTTGGATTGTTTACTTTAAAGACGATAATGAAAATACACATTGATAGTTTTGATTATGTTTTAAAGAATCCATTACCTGATAGAAAAATGAAGGTAGTCGAGCGTGATTTAGAAATATTAAAAAATGCGTGTAAAGTTAGCGTTTTTTGGGTAACAGAAAATCAAAGACGTGCAATAATGATTGACAAATTATTAAAATCTGGTATATTAGAACTTGATAACAGTATTGGTTATCCTTGGTCAATTGTTAAATATAATGGTGATGAAAATGAGCTGGAGAAATGATACTAATTGTAAATGCGGACATTCTTTTCTACAAGAAATTTTAGATTTGCCTGGTGAATTAGGTACTTTTGATAACCCTACAATTCTGGAATGTCCGAATTGTGGAACACAGTATGAAGCATCTTTCACAGAATATTGGGACGATGGTTCTTGTGAACAGGTATTTTCTTTTGATGAAGTAGTTTAAACATCATTAGAGATATTGAATTATTAAAAGATGAATCCAAAGTAATACGTTACTGTATGTATTTTGTGGTGGGTTTTCCAACAATAAGCCTACTATTAGGAATGGTATTTTTATTTACTTGTGGATGTATAGATCAAGTAATACAAGATATTCTGAATTCAAATTGGTAAAAATAAATGATAAAAGTTACAATTAATAAAGATTTTCGTGGTCTTAAGAAAGATACGTTTTATCTATTCTTGCCGCTTGCAACTGAATTTAAAGAACAAACTCAATTTTTAGTCGGGTCTAATGGTAGTGGTAAAACTACATTATTATCTGCTATTAGAGGTTCATTTGAAATTGATAATACATCAGATTCTACAAGTCTGTTTGAATATGATTTTAAGAAATTAGCTGAAAATGTAACAATTGAACACGATTATGACAAAGTTTTTTCATATTTTTCTGTTGAAGATGATGGCGGAAATATGAATAATTCATTTGATGCTTGTGCATTTTTGATGAATGGTGGATACGCTACACAAAAGATTTCTCATGGAGAAAAGCAATTTCATTATATTTATACACTATGGGAAAAAGTTAAAAAGTATCATGAAGAAACCCCTGAACATAAATTATTGATATTATTAGATGAATTTGATAAGGGTTATTCTTTAAAAATGCAGATTATGGCAGACAATGTTATAGCAAAATTAAATAATATTGGTTGTGATGTTATTTGTTCTACGCATAATTATTTTTTGCTGAAAACAAGTAATTTTGTTTATGATATGGACACAAATAGTTTTGAAAAAACAAAAACTTATTTTTTGAAAATAGGTATTGCTTTTATGTAATAGTGTGTTATAATTATTCATACATTAAATAACTAGGTAAGAGATAATGAACAGTAAAATTGCTTTTATAAAAAAGATTAGAACATTGTTTGGTTATGGTTTGCGAGATGCAAAAGCATTAGCTGATTATATTGAAGATAAGATTAAAGTAGGTGATATTATTCTAGTGGTAAATAATGACTATAATGATGGGGATATAAGAATGTCAGCGCATACTGAAATGAAAAATTTAATTATTACTTTTTTCAATAAAAATAATTTATGTTGGTGTGATGAATTTTTACATCATTTCTTTTTGGATTCAGAAGTGAATGTTGAAGAAGGTCAACAAAGCGATATTGATTTATATGAATTACTTTATTATCAAGTAAAAGAACAAGATTTATCATTAGAAAAGTTTAAAGAATTTATCAAAATTAATTTTAATTATGCGCCCTTTGCTTAATATTATTGAAAGAAGATTTCCAGTAAAAACAGTAGGTTTTTCGTTTGAAAACATTGTAAATTGGAGTGATGCAGAAATAAAAAGACGTTGTTTGTGGTTTAAAAGAAATGGCGAGCAATTATATGATGATATTCCAGAGGTCATTGCTCTTAAAGAAGAAATGTTTGTAAGGTTTGGTGTTGCTGAATTTGAAAATATTGGATTTGTTAATGTTAAATGATAAAAATCATTTTTGGTTTTCCAAAAAACAAAGAACTTATATGGTATAGGACTGTATCAGAAAAGGCGTATTATTCAAACCATTATACTCAAGAATTAATGGGAAAAAACTTGAATATACATTAATGAATTCAGTAAAAGAACATTGTTCTAATTGGGATGATATGGTTTATTTAGGTTATGGTGATTATCTTGGATACTAAATATGTATCGTTTTTGCTATAAATTAAAACTTGACAATCAGTGAATTAAATAGTATCATAATTATAGTATTTTATTATTGGAGGTGTATGAAGTTTAATATAATGAATACAGAAATAAAGAATGAAGTTTTTTAAATGATAAACTATAAGGCGTATATGTTTTTTAAAGATGAAGTAATTAAATTTGTAAAAAATGTGATTGAATTATCTAAATTATTATATTTAGAGGTGAAATTACAGTAAAGTTAAAAGGAAGTGGCGTTTGATGATTTTGTCATAAAATTATAGTTTACTTAATTTTATATAAGGTGATTATTATGAAACGTAAATATTATAGTGCCCGTACTAAAGCAGTTTTGTTACAAGAATATTTTAATGGAACTGATGTATCGGTAATTTGCTCAAGAGAACAAATACAACCAACGGTGTTTTTAGCTTGGAAAAAACAATTTTTAAAAAGTGCTCTTAAAGAGTTTGTTAAAGACCCAGAATCTATGATTGTGCATCTTAAGTCTGATATAGTTAAGCTACAAGATGACTTAAAAGAAAAAGATCGTTTGATTAATCAATTACTAGGTCGTATTCAAGTGATTGTGCAATAACGTCGTAGTTGTGTAGTTGTGTAGTTGTGTAGTTGTGTAGTTGTGTAGTTGTGTAGTGGGTTAGTGTCAATTAACTCACTACACTTATAGATTATCACATGATTATAGTTAGAAATACCCATTCATTAATTGAAAGTGACAATGCTATTATAATTTTGTGATAAATAATATAAATTAAAAGTTGACAAATACTAAATAGTAGTTTATAATATGCTTTCTAAAGTTAGTTTTGTCGGGGTGTAGCTCAGGTTGGTAGAGCGCGGGCTTTGGGAGTCCGATGTCGCAGATTCGAATTCTGTCACCCCGACAAAACTAATTTAATACAAAGGAAAAAAATGTTAAATTTTGATGATTACTTAAATGAACAAACAAATCCATCAGATATGGATAGTTTAATTAAATGCTTTACTGTTCTTAAAAAAGATTTTGATGGTAAGAAATATTCACTATCTCTTTATGATAATGAAGATGATACGACTACAAATGATGCAAGAAAATCTTCTATGCCTGAAAGAAGAATGGAATTTCCTGACAAGAAAGAAGCAAATAAGTTTTTTAGAGCTATACTAAAAAAAGGTCTGATTGAAAAGCGTGGCTATGATTACTTTGTTGTTGGTAATCGTTCATTAGAAATTAGACAGAATTACTAAATAATTGCGGGTTACAGTTCAAGTGAACTGGTCAGTCTCATAAGCTGAAATAGATGGGAGCGTTACCCATACCCGCTACCAAGTTAATTGCGGGTTCGAATTCGGGTGAGTTCACAAGTCTCATAAGCTTGCATAGATGGGTTCGAGTCCCATATCCGCTACGTGGTGATAGCTCAACTGGTAGAGCAGTCCCCTTTTAAGGGACAGGTTGTGGGATCATGCCCCACTCGCCACACCAAATTTTAAATTGATGATTATATTATGAAAACAAAAATGAATGTTTTAGAAAAGATTAGTTATGGCGATTTTGATGTAATGCTAACTACACCTATTTTAGTTTCAGAAAATCATGAAAAATTATTAGGTAGATTAGATGAATTAAATCGTGCATTAACCTATGATGAAATTGATGATGGTGTACGTTATAGAATTGCGCCATATAAAGTAACTGTGATATAATGAATTTCATTATTTTTCTTGGACACTGAAATGAATAATTTTAAAATAAAATCTGAACATAAATCAATTGACTATGATGGTATTAATTTAGAAGTAAGAGAATATATTCCTGATTTTGATATTAGACAATTAAATCTGCAATGTTTTTATGAAGATTTTTCTAAAGCTGATTACACAAAAAACTTGAAAGAAATAATGAAAGTTTTTTGTCCAAAAGTAAAATATAAAACTTCTGGTCGTGTTGGTGATGAAGGTCATTTTTATTTAATCAGTAACCCTAAAAACATTCCACAAGAACATATTGAAAGAATAGGTTCTATTTTTTATAAGTGCCCAAAATTTGAACGTGAATTTGGTCATTGGTACTTAGAATTTATTGATGAACACAATAGGAACTTTTCCTATTAATTAATACGCCAGATTAGTTCAATAGTAGAACTGCGGCTTTGTAACCCGCAAATCCGAGTGCGATTCTCGGCTCTGGCTCCAAATTTTGTCGTAACAGTCCAGTAGGTGCTGGTAAGAATCAATAAGAAAATAATTTAGAGTCTAGGTTATTTCCATAAGGTGCAAATCCTTATTACGGCCCCAATTTTTAAAGATGATTATGAATTTTTTAACTGAATTACAAATAGCAAAAACTAGAAGGCGATTATGGTCAAAAGTATCGTGGTGGTATATCAGAAAAAGATAGTTTAATCACAGAAGAAAATGGTTTTAAAAATATAAAAACATTGACACCAGGTATAAGTCCATTTGCTTATATTGAAAATTTAGATGAACAATACCATGATAAGGAAATATTATGACAGAAAGAGAAATGTTTGAAAAATCATTTTTAAGGCCAACAAATTATTTTAAATTACATCCAGAAACCCAATGGGATATTGATAAATCATTAGGTATTTTAGATTGGCTAGGTACTGATTTGACAAGTGAAGATATGCAAAGATTCAGAGAACATTATGTTAAATAAAAGAATGGGTAATTAAATGAAAGCAATATTAATTAAGCAATGTTTACGTGGTCAATGGTATGGTGAATTTATTAACTGTATTGTTCCATTTGCTAAAGTAGTTCATAACCCTGTTGCATATAAGAGTAGAGAATTTGCAGGATTTACAAATTTTGTAGAACCAGAAGATTCTATATTAATTGATGTTCCTGATGATTTTGATATTACCAATTATTACAAAGAAATATCAGAAGATCAAAAGTATAGATTAGTTAAAGATGCAAGTTTAGGTGTTTTCTATGATTATGAAATTAAACAAATAGCTAGTGAACTTGGGTTATCTGATATTGCATATCAAGTCATGAATAAAGGTGTTGTAACAATTGAAAGACAAGATTTAGGTTTTTTATTAGCCTATGCTTATCAATTAGGTCAAAATAATATGCGTCCGTAGCTTAAAACTATTATGATTTTTAATTATTTACGTGTTTCAACAATTCTTCAAAACAGTGATAGACAATTGCACAATGTGCCATGTGATAGAGATTATATAGACAAAATATCAGGTAAGGATTTGAATCGTCATCAGTTTAAATTGATGATGGATAACCTAAGAGAAGGCGATATAGTCAACGTTCATTCACTTGACAGAGTTGGTAGAAATACCGCTGACATTTTGGATTTGGTCAAGCAGATAAAAGAGAAGGGTTGTTCTATTAAGTTTCATAAGGAAAATTTGACCTTTGATGGCACAAAATCAGATTTATACTCAGAGTTATTATTAACTGTTTTAGCCGCATTTAGTCAGTTTGAAAGAAGTATAATTCTTGAACGTCAACGCGAAGGTATTGCAATCGCAAAAGCCAAAGGTGTTTATAAAGGAAGGAAAGCTAAATTAAGCTCGGAACAAATCAAGTTAATGAAGGCTGATTTTCATGCTGGGATTGCGAAAA
Organism: Bacteroidales bacterium; assembly: GCA_041662185.1. Lineage (GTDB taxonomy): Bacteria > Bacteroidota > Bacteroidia > Bacteroidales > P3 > UBA10566. The sequence goes on along the minus strand of JBAZSY010000001.1, from coordinate 48,973 downwards.
CCAAGATAGCTGAAAAATATGGTGTTACTCGTTCGTATGTTTATCAATTAGTAAAACAAGAAACAAAAGATGAAATAAAGAAAGAAGATGTCTCATTAGATGTAATTGGTAAACATTATAAAAAGGCAAAATAACTGTTTATGATATTATTGATGAAAAAATAGTAACCATAACAAATGAAAACTATAAAAAAGAAAAAGAAATACGTTATTTGACTGTTAGTTCAAATAAATATAAAGAAATGCGTCCGTAGCTCAAATGGATAGAGCCCTCGGCTACGAACTGAGAGGTTGGGGGTTCGAAGCCCTTCGGGCGCACCAAAATAATGCGGCTGTAGCTCAATAGGATTAGAGCATAGACCTTCTAAGTCTAGGGTTGTTGGTTCGAATCCAATCGGCCGCGCCAAACAAATGAGGATTTTATGAAAGAATTAGTTTTCAAAAATTTGATAGATGGTAACAGAAGTAATGTTACCTATGGGCAACCAATTTCTATTCAGGTAGAAACAGAAATTGATGTTCAAAAGTTAGAAGAAATTAGAAGTAGAGCCATTAATTTTGCAACAAGAATCATAAATTCTGGTGATAATATTTGATAATTAAAATTTATTGTGTATAATATTGTTTTAAGAAGTTGTTTATATTTTAGATAAATAAAACATTGACAACATATTTAATAGCTGTATAATAAACATATAAATTTCAAAAGAGGATATACAAATGAAAAATTTCAACGAATTTTTAACTGAAGAAGTCGCAGTAGTTCCAATGACTGCTGAAGAAATCAAAGTCATTTGGGCTAAAGTTTTTCCTAATAGCTTCTTATCAATTGGTAAAGGTGCTTTAGGTGGTGGTTTGTATGCTACTGGTTATTTGGCAAAAGATAAATCTGAGTTTTCAAATGGAATTAGTAACAATGATCCATTACGTTATCGTTTCAATATTGATAATGGTGTTGATTATGAAGAAGATGGTGCTAGTTTGTTACAAAACCCAGAAAAAGGTAGCTTTATGGCTTTTAGTTCCGTAAAGTTGCGTAAAAAGAATATCAAAAAAATTGATGCAAAAAAGCTAGAAAAACGTTTTCAAGAAGTTAAAGCCTTTGTTAAGGCAAACGTTGGAAATATGCCTGATTATAGTGAATTGTTTGATATTAATAGTAAAGTGTAAATAATACTTGACAACATAGCTTTTTCTGATATAATATAATATATAATATAAATTTTAGGGGTCGTAGCTCATTTGGTAGAGCTGATGCCTTGCAAGCATCAGGTAGTGGGTCATCTTCTCCACCAAAATTTAGACTCTATCGACTAAGGGTTAGGTCGCCAGAACTTCACTCTGGAAATTGGGGTTCGAATCCCCATAGAGTCGCCAATTTATGTTCCTATCGTCTAGTGGTTAGGATATGTGACTTTCAATCACATAACACGGGTTCGAACCCCGTTGGGAACGCCAATTTTTGATACTAGCTAAAATAAAGTTAATCTTAATAGAACGGGACTTGTTCTCGTTCAATCAAACCAATCACTTTATTACAACGGTATTATTTTTGTTGTTGGTAGTGTCACTATGTAAACCTAGCTAGAGGATGAATACGCCTTTTATAGAAACGCTTCATTTTGGCGAACTTATGTAAACCTACTAACTCTTTTTTTTGAATGAAGGTAAATTATGAAATATATTTTAAGAAAGTTGTATACTGATGAATTTGGTAGTAGACATGATTCATTTATTACTGAATCAGAGGATGAAGAAAAATTAAAATTAGTTGCTGAACAACTTAATTTATTAAGGGATGAAAAAAATACAAATAAATCAAATTTGGATTATATTGAATTCTATGTACATAAGAACTTTATTCTTGATAGTGATGAATATTCAATTGATGAAATTGATTTATTAGTAAAAAGAATATATGGATATGATAATTCTCATGGAATTTGGTAGTTGACTTTATCTATTTTATTTGTTATGCTTTGTTCTGATTTTACTTTATAGAGATTAAATATGATTCTACATATTCCACATAGTTCAACTAAAATACCAGATGGGGTTGTTTTTGATAAATCAATTGAAGAAGATTTGTTAAGAATGACTGATTGGCGAACTGATGAACTATTTGATTATTGTTCAATGGCTACTGTTGTTTTTCCATATAGCCGTTTATTTTGTGATGTAGAACGGTTTATTGATGATGAACCTATGGAACAACAAGGTCACGGTATTTGTTACACTAAGGATAGTTTTGGTGGTCATTTGCGGTATGTTTCAGATGAAGAAAGGTTAGATATTATTGAAAAATATTATAAGCCTCACCATACCAAATTTGCTATTGCTTGTAATTTTGCCTTGTCATTGTTTAATGAGGTTGTTATTGTTGATTGCCATAGCTTTTCTGATGAAGTGTTGCCGCATGAACCAAATAAAAACCCAATTAGGCCAGATTTTTGTATTGGTGTAGATGATTTTCATACGCCACAAATTTTGGTTGATGAAATCAAAGGTTACTTAGAAAGTAAAGGTTTTGTTGTTTCGATTAATGAGCCATTCGCTGGTACTATTGTTCCATTAGTTCATTATAAAAAGAATGAATATTTGAAATCTATTATGATTGAAGTAAATCGTAAATTATATCTTGGTAAATCAGAAGAAGATTTTGAATATATCACTGGAATAATTGAAGGTGCATTAAATATCGTAGATGCTTATGAAATAAGCAAATAATTCAATTTGTAGGGACACAAATGAAAACATATCAAGAATTTATAGATTTAAATGAAAAATTTAGTGATTTAGGTAAATTAACGCCTGAACAACTTAAAAAAGGTCAGGTTTTATCACAGGATGATGATAATTTTATACAAGTAACAAGTCGAGTATTTTATAAGGCTGTATCAGCAATTAGAGATAATGATATAGCCAAAGGCGATAAAGCTCGTGGTTTAGCTACCTTGACAGTATATAAAATACCAGAATATGACAAGATGAAATGTTATCTTGGGAAGAATAATTCAAGTGGGTATGCTATAGCTCATGGTACTGAATTAGTAAGTGTATTTAGTTCACAAGGTTCAAGTGGTGATGCTATTGTTGTTTCAGCCATTGAAAATGGTGCTACACATTTAGATTGTTTTGCCATTAGAAAGGAAAAAGGTATTGAAGGTTCATTGTATAAATTGTATTCTCGTCATGGGTTTAAGATTGATACAAGTATGAATTCAGGAAAACAAGGTGAACCATACGCTATTGTAAAAGGTGTTTCATCATTTGTTGACGATAATGAAAAAGTTCATGAAGATGACCCAAGAGTTGTTATATTCATGAAATTGTAAAGGTTATGTTATGTCTGAACAATTAGAACAATGGAAATTAGATGTATATGCTTATGACATAGAAAAATCATATTCATTGTGGCAATATCATTGTGTAACTCCAGTGGCAAATCATTGAGAAGATTGTTTTGAAAAATGTAATCCTGAAAAGTTTGGGGTTTGTATGTCAGAAAAAGATTATAGGCGAAAAGTTAAATTATCACTGGACAATATAAATTTATAGTGATACAATGAACACATATTATTTACCAGCTAAGACAAAGATATTTAATTGGATAAAACACTCTTTGTTAATTCGGTAAAACAATTTTCGGGCCTGTAGCTCAATTGGTAGAGCAAAATAGTACACTTAGTGGACGTGATGCAGGAATTGGTTGCCTGCACCCGACTCATAATCGGACAGAGAAATCTCATTGGTGGTTCGATTCCACTCGCGTCCACTAAGTGTACTTTATTATTGATTTAAAAGCGGTTTCTGGTGTATAATAACGATCTTCGAAAATAATATAATTCCATCCAAGTTTTTGAATTTCATTAATTTTGATATTATCACGGTTTTGAACTTGTTTCAATGAATGTTGTAAACCTTTCATTTCTTGATAATGCCAAGGGCCATTCCAAAGAATAGCTAGGTTTATATCATGAATTAATATATCAGCATCCCAACCATTAAAAAATTGTGTGTTGTTTGTTACATTAGTAAAATGATTTTTACATAAATTATATAGTTCTATTTCTTGTTTTGATCTTTTAATGGTTTTGGATGCTGTGTTTTTTGCTATATTTGACCTATGTATATGAAAGCAATTTTTTGAACAAAAAGATAATGATACATCTTTATTCATTTTAGTATAAATATATAATTTATGGCAGAATTTACATGTTAAGAATTGTATATTTGTTTTTAATATTTTTGGTTTATTCTTTAATGTATTGGAAGTTTTTAGTTTATGTTCATTCGTAATATAATATCCATTTTCAACACGATTTTTATTTATATGTTGTGCTGAACAAGTATTAGAACAAAACTTGTTATTTCTTTGTTTATAGGATAAATTAACACTACATTGTTGACATTTATTTGGATTTAATATATACTGTTCTTTTATTAAATTATATTTTTCTTGTGTTTTATTAGCACCAATGGTAGATGAGATTTTACTTGTAGTTTTATGTTTTTCTTTACCTTCAATGGTATGATTGATGTTATAATGTGAATGAATACCTTTATTAGAATATTCTTTATGACAGATTATGCAAGAACATGGGTTCATAGATGTTACCTATATAAATATTGAATTAGGACAGCTTAGTTGCCTATAGCTGAGTTGAAAGATTCTGAGAAAATCTTTCTAACTAATAGTATTTATATAAATAATGTTTTGGTTAGGTTGTGGGATCATGCCCCACTGGGCCCACCAAGATTTAATTTGTACTTTTTTAAAAATCTGTTATAATATCTTTGAGTTTTTAATTTAATGAGGAATTTGTGATGATAACGATTTTTGATCTTGATACTAAATTACAGACAGATATTGAATTAAAAAATATCGTCGAAGTGAAGTTTTCAACTAATAAACAGTTTGTAACAGTTCAAACAAATGAATATGATAATTATTACTATCATGGTGAATTTATTTCACTTCAAGGCGATATTGATAACTTTATAGGTATTAATGATGATGGGATTCAGTTTTATTTGAATCCACTATTTATAAAATATTGGGAATTTATACCAGAAACTGAATTAGTATTTGTTAATTACACTTCAGATAATTTACTTGGTGTATTTTCTGCTAGTCCTGAAATTTTAGAAAGCTTACCAAAAGGTTTACAGATATTATGAAATTTTGTTTATATAAAGTTTATTATGATGAATTATTGAATGTGAAAAAAGTTCATATTTCAGATTCAGAAAATAAACAATTATTGATTGATCTTGCGATTGAATTAAATAATCGTAGAAAACCTGAAGTTGTTTTTATGCCATATAAACCAGCTCCATTTTCATATCTTTATTCAGTATACGAAGATTTGATTATAAATATTAATGAATTTTCTGTTGATGAAATAGATAAAATGGCTGATAAAATTCAGCATTATGAAGAAATGTGTGGAATATATTAAAAATGAGTTCATCATTAAGTAGTAGATATTGGACTTGTCAAGGTTGTTTTAATCAATTTGATTGGGAAGCGGATAAAAATGATCGTTTATATCCATTGAATCATGATGAAAAACAATGTAAAATACAAAAAGATAAAAAGAGGTTGTATATGTCACAGCGAAACGCAGACCAAGCAAAGTAAGTAATAAATTTAAGAAAATGTGTGGAATTTATCGCATATTTTCAGGTGATTGGAAAGATTGTTTATCATTTTCCGATGATATGATGTTGGAATTATATTATTCTGAAAGTTATGGTGATAAAGTATCATATAATAATGGTTTTTATTATGGTAAAAAATATTTAAATCTACAGGTTAATATGTGGATAGAAGATATTAAAAAAGGTTATTTAACTAAATATGAATTATATCAAGATGGAACATTTCCTGATTGGTGGTTAAATAATGTATTAAGAAATATTTGATTTAATGATTCTGAATAGAATATATTAGATTAATATGTTGCTCACCTACCAATGGGTAGAAAGAGGTAGCCCTATCGTCGAGCTTATAATAGGCGACCATTTAACTTATTATCCAATGGATGAAAAAGTTGTATTAACGTTTGATAGACGTTAATATTTTTAATAGAATAAATAAGTTTTATTAAAAATATTAATTTACGGCTCCAGCTAATGTTCAGGTTATAACCACTTAACTATACCACCTGACAAATACGAAGCCACAGTTTTAAAAATAAGTAAAATATCACTTGACATATTAAAATTTCTCTGATATAATACTTAAAAATAAATGATTTAGATACCAGCTAAGACAAAGATATTTAATTGGATAAAACACTCTTTGTTAATTCGGTGTCACTAATATAATTACCAGCTAATGTTCAGAATATTCTCAAACAATACGCTTCTGACAAATTCGGTAATATTAATTTTCAGATTAAACTCTGAAAAGCTATAGCAACGACAATGTGATATTTGGTGTACCGTTTAATCAGATATACGTCATGGCTATTAGTTAGGAAACGGATAATAATAAAATACCAGCTAAAATGAAGATATTCGGAAAAACTCTTTATTAATTCGGTATAACAATTTTGAACTCTTATAGACTTGTTAGATTAATTTCTTCCCCTATAAGACTAGCATATTAACTTATGCTAAGATTTATTCCCAAGTAGCTCAATGGTAGAGTATCGCACTGTTAATGCGAGTGTTGTAAGTTCGAAACTTACCTTGGGAGCCAAACAATGGTGTTTGTAACTTAATGGTTAAAGTGCTTGGCTGTGACCCAAGAAAATTGGGTTCAATTCCCAACTTGCACCCCAATTAAAACCCAAGATAGCTCAGTTGGTAGAGCATGTGCCTGAAGAGCATAGTGTCACTGGTTCGATTCCAGTTCTTGGGACCAAATTTATATGCTTCTGTGGTGGAACTGGTATTCACAAGGGACTTAAAATCCCTCGCCTTCGGGTATGTCGGTTCGAATCCGATCAGAAGTACCAAATTTTTAACTATTAAATTGAAAAAATTATGACTGAATCTGATTTATATAGAAAGTTTGCTAATGTTGTTGATTTATGTGCAGATAAAAATGTTAGTCGTTGGAATTGCATCAAGTATGATGGTGAAGTGTTTGATATTATGACTACATTTACACGTAACCCTGATTATTATGAATTTGCTATTGCTATCATTGATGATACGCCAATTTTTGAAAATGATATTTTATATGACAAAGATGGTAATGCAAAAACAGCAAAAGAATGGTCAAATAAAATTTATATTGATGGGTTTTTAACAACTAAAAAGCAAGTTAATACTTTATATTTAAATGGTTTAGCATTACCTATGCCATGTATGAAACAATTCAGTAAAGAAACAATAAATATTCATTTTGAAACATCAGAAAAGGCAAATAGATTTTTAGAAGTTTTTATGTCTATAATCAATGGTCAAAAAGAAAAATGTAAATAATTTCTGGAACTATGGTGAAGTGGTTATCATAATTGCCTGTCACGCAATAGTCACGAGTTCAATTCTCGTTAGTTCCGCCAAATTATTCCCAAGTAGCTTAATGATAGAGCTGCACAAGTGCTGTGTATTGTGTTGGTTCGAGTCCTACCTTGGGAGTCATTTTCGCTTCTATAGTTAAGTGGTTTAACGCTAGACCGATAATCTAGTAACGCTTGTTCGAATCAAGCTGGAAGCACCAAATTTAAGGAAAATTATTTATACTGGTGTGTAACACTGTTTGCTAAACAGATGGAGCCAGTAATGGCTTAGGGTTCGATTCCTTATTTTTCCGCCAATTTTATAAACTTATAGAGGATACACAATGGATTCAAGATTTGCATTAAATACAGAAGTTATTTTTCAACCAGATGTTGATAAAATTGATTGGAAAACTGGTACTTCAATTGAAGGTGGCGTATTAGCTAAAATTGTTGCTATAACTTTTGGAAATGGTAAATTATTATATGATTTAGCTATTCAAACAAAAGAAAAGTATAATGAAGAAGATGATGGTTTTTATTATACATTACCATTTAGACAAATAGATTCTGTATTTGTGTGTCCAAAATATTAAAAAATAATGAAACAAATTTGTATTGATATTATTAAAAAATACCCAAGTTATGCAGAAAGAATTAATGACAAAAAAGCATTTAATTTTTTAGTTGGTGAAGTAATAAAAGAAGTTGGAAAAACAGCAAATATCAAACTGATAGTGGCTGAATTAAAGGTTTTACTAAATTATACCGTTCCTGATAAAGAAAAAAAAGAAATTGTTGTTGACAAACCAAATGATAAAGGATATTATTTTATCATTTCAAATAACCCAACTCTATTTTGTTTTTCAAAAGATAAAACAATAAAGATTTTGGATGTGCGTATGGATTTTGAAGAAACAGGAAATATTCCTGAAAACTGTGAGACTTTTGATTATGATACTAATGAAGATACATTATCAGAAGACGCAAAAAGAATACTGATTTTAATAAGGAAAAATTTAATATGCTATTAGTTTCACTGATGTTTGGTTTATGATGACTTTTGCTATTGTTGCTTTTCTGGTAGTTGTTTTTTTGTTGATTGCATATAGTTGTCAGTGATAAAAATGGGTGAATTTATATTTTATAGTAGATAAATTGGAGGTTTTCATGGGTACGTTTATGTGGTTAGTTTTTGCAACTTGTGTTGGTTTAGTAATTGGTTTTTATGTTGGACATTTAGTTGTAGGTGGTGTAATCGGTTTTTTTGTTGGTTTATTGCTTAAATTAATCACTTCTGGTGGTTTCTCAGGTGATGGCACTGGTGGATTTGATATGTTTGATGGTTTTGATGGTTTTGATGGTGATTAATAATGGGTGATATAATCAGTGTTGATACTAAAGCAGAACCAACTAATTCAAATTATGGTAGATGGATGGTTTGGACTAAATATGCGGCTGATAATGAATGTGGATACGTTTTAATGCACGAATTTTTCTTTTTTCAACATCTAGCAATGGCATTTATTAATTCTCACAAAAATGAAGATTTAGAACTAAAATATAATTATTAATAAATATACCTTTTAAGACAGGGTATAAAAAAAATGAAAACATATCAAGAATATATAAATGAAAAAAAAGATGCTAATGGTGTAGAACAAATTTATGTAACAAAAGCACCATCAAAAAATGCTTTAAATAAAGCTATTGGTGGTTGGAATGCAAAAGATTTGAATGATAAAGATTTAATAGACGCTAATAAACAAGCCGCTACTGCAAATTATCTATTAAGATATAGTTCAAAACAACCTAAATGGGCGCAAGAATTTAAAAATAGACAAGTTCTCGGTCAATGTGGTAGTAAAGATTTGTTAAATGTTATTGAAGCTGAAATTAAAAAAAGAAATATTCAAGTTCAATTTGATATTGAAATTAATTAACAGATTTTACATTAAAACTATGTAAAGTGATTGAAAAAACATAGAGCCGCTTGAATAAATTCAAGTGCCACTTGAAGTGGCTAAGTATTAATACTGAGAGAATATCACATGCAACAACATAAAAGTTGTTGACTTATTAAAAAAAGTTGTGTATAATACAAATATATTAACAATTTAGGAGTTAATCATGAAAGTTTATTGTGGTAATACTAATTCAAGTCGCTCAAAAGCAGTTTATGATATTCACCACAAAACTTATGATGGTGGTTATTACAATAGATTAGTAACTGCAAAGCATGAAAGAAAAGCGGCTAGACGAATTGCCAAGCAAGAAATTATTAATGATTTACTTTAAAAGAGCAAGGTACTTAGAAATAAGTTGGGGCAAGAAAACTCTTGGATGACACGTTTTCACTCTGTTGACCGTGTACCGTACTTTTGGAATGGGCCCCTTAAGTAGCTATATGCTCAAATAAAAATGTATACCAGCTAAAACAAAGTTAGAATTTAATAACAGGGCTTGACCCTGTACGCCAAACCACTTTGTTAATTCGGTATAATTAACTTAAAAATAGATAGATAACAATGAAATTATATATAGCTATATTAGATGAATTCCCTGATTTTATGACACCAACATTAGTTGGTCATGCAGTTTTAGGCGCACATTTAAGATTCATTAATAATGAATTATATGATTATTGGTTAAACAATTCATTTAAAAAATGTGTAGTTCGTGTTAATCAGAAAGAATTTGATAAAATTAAATTATTGTCTGATGTTTATGTTGGTCATGAAAATAATACATTAGAAGGAAAAGATTCATGTATTGTTGTATGTCCACGAGAAGAAAATCCAAATGTTTTGAAATTTGCTAAACTTTGGAAACCAAAAATTTTGGAAGATAGCGCATAGGATGCAAACAAGTCTTGAAAACTTGGCTAACATAAATAAATGTAATACTTAAACTTCTAAAAATATAAATAGTTATAAGACTAATTTATATGGAAAGAAGATGGACTATAAACGGATTTATAATGAAATTATTGAAAACAGAAAGAATAATAGATTTGATGGTTATACAGAAAGCCATCATATAACACCAAAAAGTTGCGGTGGTAGTAATAAGAAAGAAAATTTAGTAGAGCTTTCAGCTAGAGAACATTTTATTTGTCATTACTTGTTGACTAAAATGTATCCTTACAAATCAAAAGAATTCTATTCAATGATAAAAGCTTTTTCAATGATGGGTTGTAGTTCTGATAATCATGAAAGATATATCAATTCTAGGTTATATGAAAGTAATAAGAAGAATTTCATTGATGCACAGAAGATAGGACAATGTGGTAAAAATAATAGCCAATATGGTACTCGTTGGAAATGGATTCATAACGATACCTTAAAAGAAATTAAAAAAATTTCTTTTAATGCACCAATTCCAAGTGATTGGGAATATGGTTTAACATTTAATCAAAAAGAAAAGAAATTAAAGAAAGAATTAGAACAGCAAGAAAAAAAGTTATTTAAAGAGCATGAAAAAAAAGAAAAGAAATTAAAAAATCAAATAGAAATTAAAAAGAAAGCAGAAGAAAAAGAATTGGTAAAAAAAGAGTTATATGAAATAGAACGTGAAAAAACAAAAGAACTCTATTTAAAAATGTATAATTTATATTGTGAAAATGATTTTAAATATATACAATCTGTATTTGATTATAAATTTACAATTATTTATTTTAGAAAAAAATGTAAAGAATTACTAGGCAATGTTTATGTTCCAAAAGGGCCAGCTAGTGGTTTATATAAACATACTGAAGAATCAAAACTAAAAATAAAAAATGCAAAGTTACACAAAAAGGAAGAATAACAGCATTGGTAAGCTGCACTGATTTGAAATCAGTTTGACCCAGAGATGGGTTTGGGAGTTCGAATCTCTCTTCTTCCGCCAAATTTAAAAATAAGTAGTCAATAGACTAAATACAAATAATATGCGGGTATGGTATAAAGGCTGTGCCCTTGGCTTCCACCCAAGTGATGCGATCTCGGAATTCGCTACCCGCTCCAATTTAATAATTATGTCCCGTGAAGATATGTTCATAGATAGAAATAATCAAAGTCATACCCCTCATAAATGTTTATGTTCATGTGAAGAAAATCTTGACAATATCATAGTATCGTTATATGATAATCACAAATTAGGTACTTTTGAAGAACCTTCCATAATCACTTGTCCAAAATGTCAAGCTGAACACGAAGTATCATATACAGGTTATTATGGTTATTGGTTGGAAGAAACCTATTTTAGATTTGATGAAGATGAATATTTGTGTTAATATAAACATATAATTTTAGTTTATTAATGTGAGGATATAATGTTTTTTCATATCAGCAAAATTGATTTAGGTGATAAAGTTACATTAACGCCACGTTTACCTGATAGTGCAGTTATTTCTATAGAAGGTAATCAAAAAAGAATATGTGTATCAACTTCCCCATTATATTGTTTTCGCTCTATTACTGGCATGAGAAGCCCTAGACATTATGAAATTCTGTATGAATTCAAAGATGAATATGATGAAGATGATGAACCACTATTCTGTTTTCCAACTTTATATTACACAAAAAACAAACCTATAAAACCGCCTGATATTAGTGATTTTTCATACAATGAAGAGCATTGGTTTATCGAAGAAACCGAATTTTATAAAATTGGTTATGTTGATATGTTAGCACTAATCAATAACGATTTTAAAATATCCACTGTTAAAAAAACAACAACAATTTTGAAAGATTGTAGAGGCTTATTTGAAGTAAATGATGAATACAATAAAAAAGTAATTCGATATTTAACTTCATTTATTGACAATTGATTAATTTTTTTTGTATAAGTATATCATTTAAACAATCACAAAATAGAGAACATGAGCTGGGATAGAAAAGTAAGAGATAACAAAAAACATCACGAAGTAGAAATCACTGATGCAAGGAAAGCTAATAAAAAACCAAAGAAAAATCGGCCCTTTATAGATGACGATCATGAAATGGAAAAATTAGTAACTAAATTTAATAACTATGATTTTGGTGTACGATAATGTCAAAAGGGAATTTCATTGTTTTCGAGGGAATTGACGGTTGTGGAAAAAGTACACAAGCAAAAAGATTAACTCAATTTTTAAATGATACTGGTTCACAAGCTTGGTATACAGCACAACCAACAAATTCAGATATTGGGAAAATCATCAGACAATATATTAACATTGATAATGATTTTGAAAAAGATGATGAAATATTATATGATACATTTGACGCACAAATTTCGTATTTATTTGCCGCAGACAGACACTGGCATTTATATAATCCTGATGGAATAATTAATAAATTAAATTCGGGGATTCATGTAATTTGTGATAGATATTATTTTTCTACCTACGCACATAATTCTGGCAACTTAAGCTATCCAAACTGGCATTTAAATATTGATTTGAATAAAAGGTTTTTACAACCAGATTTACTATTTTTTCTTGATACTGATTTAGATATTTGTTTGAATCGAATTGAAGATAGAGGCCAGAAAATCAAATATGAGAGCCATGATAAATTAAAAACTGCTCAAATGATATATAGACAAGAATTTCAGGAATATGATACTGATTGGTGTATTAATATTGATGCAAATCAAAATGAAGACTTAGTATTTCAACAAGTTTTAATGGGGCTACTTAATGTTCAATTCTGACACTGATTATATGCAGAACATGATGTTTATTGGTGACGTTCACGGTAAAACATTAAATTATGAATATATCATCAAAACTGCGAAAGATTGCTCTATACAAGTAGGTGATTTTGGTTTTAAAGGTGATCATAATTGGCATCTAAAAAATGTAAATCATAAATATCATCAAATTTTATTTGGTAATCACGATCAACATACTATGATAGATGAACCCCATTCACTTGGTAAATTTGGCTTTATTGAAAATAAAGAAATTTTCTTTGTTAGTGGCGCATATAGTATCGACAAAGCCAAAAGAATTGAAGGTTTAGATTGGTTTTGGAATGAAGAATTAAGTTATACCGAATGCTGTTATTGTATTGATTTATATGAAAAAATAAAGCCTAATATTATTGTTACCCATGATTGTCCACATAATATAAGAAAACATTTTTTTGGATATGAACAAAAAAGTACAACCTGTACTTTATTACAACTGTTGTTAGATATACACAAACCTAAGTTTTGGGTATTTGGTCATCATCATAAACCAAGAGATGAAGTTATTGATGGTACTAGATTTGTATGTTTGCCTGAGTTGGGATTCATTGAAATAAATCTTGACGATTATAGATAAAATATGTTAGCATATAAACTAATTAGGAAAATGAAAGATGGTTCATTAGCACCACTTTTTATTAATAAAAGATTTAGATTCCCTATAAATCAGTGGCTAACTGCTGAATCACATCCAACAAAAGGGTTTGCTTTTAGAAAAGGTTTTCATTGTACTTTAAAACCAATTGCGCCACATTTATCAAAGAAAGATAGGATATGGTATGAAATTGAGGTTGAAGATTTTGAATATTTTGAACGGCCTATTGCTCAAGGTGGAACTTGGGTTTTAGCACAACAAATGAAATTAATAAGAGAATTTAACGAATCTGATAAAATAAACATTGACAAAAGTGTTATTTAGATATATAATGAAATTTTTAAACTGAGAGGAAAATATAATGTTAAACATAGACAAAAGTAAAGTTACGGTTTTGGATCAAGTATTAGTTGGTGTGTTTGTTGTTGCTTCACTGACTTTTATCTTTTTTGAAAAAATTATGCATTTGTTTGGTATCTGTTTTGAATAAACAGGAAACAAACAAACTTAAGAGATTCGGTATATGGTTTTGGTATAATTCTTACACAAGAATGTTTTGTGTGTTATTACCAATTCCATCTATCATATTAATTACATTATTGATATATCTAGGGTTGCCTGGTGTATATGGTGCAAATTTATTAATTACATCATACCTTGGGTTATTGCTTTTTAGCATGTACGATAATGATTATTCTAAACTTGAAAAAATAGGACGTGATACAAATGGCAGAAAAAAAGACAAAAATTAAAATTGCAGTTGGTATAGATGGTGATGGCAATTTTTATGCCATTGGTGGGACAGATTTTGAAGATGATGATTTAATAACCAATATTTCAGATTATTTACCATCAACCATTTCAATTTCTTATGTTGAATTTGAATTACTAGAGCAAGAAATCAAAACTTATAGATTTTAGTAAGGAAAAAGAAAATGTTTTTAAGCATAGTTGGTTTCATTGTTTGTATTGTTGCTAGTGGGATGATTACTGCAACTTGGTTTGCTTGTGGTGTGTTTGGTTTTTTTGGCGAATATACTATTGGTGGCGTTCCTGTTAAATCACGAGATCGTATCTTATATACTGCTTTAATTATTCCAATTGGATTTTTATGGTATGGAGTTTATAGTATTGCCCCATTTACAGTAACACTTGTATGATTTTAGATAAGTGTACTATAGCCATTATCAAGGGAATACACGAAAAAGATGATGCTAGTTTTCATTTTGGTTCATTGGGAGCATTTAGTTACTTTCTTAGAAATGCGAAAGAAGCTGGAGTAATGACTGATGAAGAAAAATTAACAGAATTTGGTATTCGATGTTATAATGAATTAAATTTAAAAGATTTGCCTAATTGTTGGCAGTCTTTTTGGAACAAAAAGGAATGGGAGATTGAATGAAAGCAATCATTACAGTTGGTATTTCAGGTTCAGGTAAAACAACTTGGGCAAATCAACAAAAAGATTATGTCGTTATTTCACGAGATGATTTGAGAAAAGAAGTGTTGGAAAAGGAATTGGGCCATCCAATTCCAGAAAAAGATTTGTTTAAACTATGGGATTTTGAAAAAGAACCATTGATTAATCGAATGCAATTTTCTCTTTTTACAAAATGCGCTAAGGAAAAGAAAAACGTTATTGTTGCTGATACAAATATTACTAAAAAATTTAGAGATAAAGTTGTTGAACAACTTGAACAACTTGGCTACACAACTGAATTGAAAGTTCTTCATATTGATGTTGAAGAAGCTATAAAACGAGATAAAAATAGACCAGTTAATGTTGGGGAAAAAATTATTCGTAACCAATATAATTCTCTGAAGTCACAAAATTTAAAATAAAAAGGAATTTATGTCAGCATTAACACATCTAGTATTTGATATAGAAACACTTGGTAATAGATCAAATGCAGTTTGTTTATCATTAGCCTGTGTTCCATTTGTATTTGAAGAAAGTTGTTCATTTGAAGAATATTTTCAGAAAGGATTTTATGTAAAATTTAATCCGATAGAACAATTAAAATCAGGTCGAACCACTGAAAAAGATACTTTGCTTTGGTGGAAAAAACAGTCAAAAGAAGCATTAGAAGTTACTAAACCATCAAGTATAGATGTTGATATGGTGACGGGCTTAAATCAGCTATCTGCTTTTATTAAAAGCACTAATTACAATTTTAAACAAAGTTATAACTGGTGTAGAGCGCAAGATTTTGATTTTCCTATTATGTCTGATTTGTATAGACAAAATGGGTTAGAAGTGCCATATAATAGATGGAATAATAGAGACATAAAAACTTATGTCGATATTTTAACAGGTTCAAAGAATGGATATTTCAACATGAAATTCCAGCCACCAGTCGATATGGTGAAACACAATGCGTTATGTGATTGTGTAATGGATATTATGAGAATGAAAGAAATTTACGATAGTTGTATTTAAAGTTTGACATTAAGAAATACTTGTTTTATACTGATCTCGAATTAGAAATTAACATTGAAAGGACATTTATCATGAAGAGTTATTTGGTCATAAACAAAAAGAAAAAAGTAATCTTTACTACTACTGATGTAACCCGCGCAGACAGAAGTAAAGAGTATGCAAATAACCAATGTAATATTGCTTTGCGTATTGCTGAAGAAAATGACGCAAGTGTATACTCTGTTTTTACTGATACCGATGATTTTAACGAATTAATTGGGGCAGTGAATGAAGAATTTGGTATCAAAGTAAAAAAGGTTGTTACTTTTTCATGGGATTTTGAAATTGTTGCAAATAACCAAGTTGTCAAGTATTTTTATGTTGAAGGTTTAGATGGATACACTAACGAAACCATTGAAGGTTTAAGCCACGAACAATCGGTAAAATTAATCAAACAAATGACCAAAGCACAAGGTAAAGAATTCATCAATAATACTGATGATGGTATCGGCCCTGAGTTTAGAATTGCTGTTTTAAATGCTTATCATGAAAGAGCTTGTTAAGATTATGAAAAAATTATTTTTGACTTTGTTATTATTACCCGCTATTGCTTTTGGTCATGGTAGTTCACATATATACCATGCCTACGAACATATTGATAATGAAAATAACACTTACATAAAGTGTCATGCTAGAATTATCAGTAAAACAACTGCGGTTCAACTACATGAAACTTATGAAGAATTTCACTTCTTTTCACCAAATGAAATTATTGAATACACAATAACCCCAACTGATATTGTTTCAGAAGAAACATACAACTTTTATTACAACAAATTTATATTGAATCATGAAGTTTGTAGCCGATACAGCAAATATGAATTTTAAGGAATCCGAATGAAAAAATTGTTATGGACTTTTAGTTATAGACCAATTTCATGGTATTATGGTGAATAATGAGTAGAACTAAACATCATAGAAACCAAAGACATCAACACATGGGTGAAGACTTCTGGAGTCGTAGAGCAGGAATGGGTCATTATGTGTATTCAGGATATGGTAAGTTTTTAACTATCAGAAAAGAACGGGCTAGTAAAACCCGTGAAATTTTATATCAACAATATTTAAGTGAATAATTATGGCCTTACAAAAAAATGAATTGTTTTTCAAAAAAGTAATATTAACAACTACTGGACAAAAAACAAATCTTGATAAAAAATTAATACAAGAAATGATTGAAAATGAACAGGCATCAAGAATTTTATATGTTTCATTGGAGAATTAAGAAATGGATATTTACGAATTGACTAGACGAGGTGAAAACATTTGTGAATGTTGTAATAAACCAAAACAAATGTATTATCGGCCTTGGTGTCCAAGATGTGAAAAACCAACAATAGAAATGTTGCCAACTTTAAATTTATTTCAAGCATTATATCATCTTGAAGCCATTGGTTATACTAATGCCAAGAAAATTGTTTGGAATTATTTATGTGATTACTCTAATGGCAATGATACATATTTGACTTTTAATTTTGAAAGTATGGATGAAGAGGATTATGATTCAGACGCATATATTCTTTTAAAAAAATTACAAGAAGTTTTTCAAATTAAAAATGAAATTGCTTTTTTTGTAAGTTGGTGATCATGTCAAACAATACAATTCTAACAAAAGAACAAATAATGGAATTGGGATTAATTTATCCTGAATTGCATTATTTGTTACAATTATATAACGATGATATTTTAACATGGGATGAATTGACAAGAACTATTATTCCATATCTTTTACAAGAAAAATCAGTTATACAAGATAAGTTGTTGAAATATATTATTAAGTATGGTGTAGATGATGAAATCCTTAATAAGTGATCCTATTGATATAGATTTTGCTTTACATATTCTGAATAATATGTCAGAATATATTAAAATTGTAGAAGTGCAAGAAAAAGGTTGTATGTGTCAAGGTTGTCCCTTTGATTTTTTGTCAATGGAAAGTGAAATCGCCCAGAATTATGGGTGTTTACCTACGCCATTTGAAATTATCAATATGCGTGTAAATCATAATAAAACGTGGGCTTGTCATAGTGAACCAACAACGCCTTGTATTGGTGCAATAAATTATTTAAAAGATAAAGGTAAACCATATAAAGTTGTTGACAAAGATTTGCTTACAGAGAATAGTAACTGGAATGAATATATATCATGAAAGAATTGAAAAACTTAATAGAACATGCAGAAAATGAACTTTTTATTTTTGAAGAAATAAATTCATCTACGGCAGAAAATTTGTTAAAAGAATTAAAAAAATTTATTTCATTTTATGATGCCGCACCAAAAGAAATAAAAAAACAGATAGATAATTCACGTAAATAAAACAGAAATTTTTAATTTTAGGATAATATAATGATAGTAGAAACAACGGTAAAATATATTTCAGAAGATGGTTCAGTTTTTAGAACTGAAGCAGAATGTAGAAAATATGAAGAAGCCTATTTTCAAGCTTCGAATATAATGTCAAGATTATATCCAAAACCAATTGATGATAATTGTAGTTTTAGCAATGGTGATGGCTATATCCAACAATACCCAAGAATAGTCGAATTGGTAAGAACAGAATTTGATAAGCTTGCTACATTACTTGGTAAAAAAGAAAAAACCAGTTCTTCTTACTTTTTCAGTGAATTATATCCTGGTCGGTTATATAGTATGTATTATCGGTTTGAATGTATTGATGAATTAGGTCGGGAATTTGGTCAAATTTATTACAGAAACTTTCCTGAAGAAGCAAGATTATTTAAACTGAATTAATATGCAACATTATAATTTTCAAACAGCAAACAGCATACCGCCAAATGCTGGTATGATTGATAAAAATATTAGACCAAGATGTAATCATCCAAATCATAACCCGCCAACACATTTATATATACCACCAGATAAATTGTATGTACATGTTTGTCCAGCATGTAACCACCAACAAACCATTTCTGGTATAGATATTACTTGTTGACATTTTTATTACATTAGTGTAAGATATGCAACGATATTATATACGAATATCATTCAGGGGAATAAAATCTAAAAGTGGTACGTATGGTTTATTTAAAACAAAAGTTTATGCTGATAGTGAAGCATTAGCAAAAAATAAAGCATTACATGTTTTTAATAATACCATGAGTCACGTAGAATTTATTTCCTTTTCAAAAACGAAACTATTAGGCAAAACATTATGAGATACTTTGACGAAGACGAAATACCAGCATCATTTCAACAATGGCATATTAATTTATTGAAGGCAAACCCAAATTATTGTGCATGAGGGCCCTCATGAAGATTATATGATTAATACCAGTCAGTGGGGTTCGCCACAATTTATTGAAAATTGGGAATCATTTAATCGTGATTGGGGATTAAATGATTTAAATGAATGTGTCAATTTCTATTTTGAAGTGGAAAACAATACAATTCCTTGTGACGAATGCGATGGTTCAGGTTGGCATAAAGAATCATTGCCAATTGTAAATTCATTTTATAGTAGCATGAATGAAGAAGGTTATGTTTGGGATAGTCCAAATGAAATGCCAATTAAAATTGGTTATTGTTGCTTCCCTTATCATCGTACACAAATGGAATGGCATGATAAAATTACTGATGATGAAGTTCAAGCTTTAATTGACCACAAAAGGTTATTTAATTTTGATGATGATGATGTTATTCCAAATGCTAAAAGTATTAATGAAGCTGAAAAAACAGGTTTGGGTCATGATGCTATCAATCGAATCATATTGACTAATGCAAGAATTAAACGATTAGGTTTAAAACAACATTGTGATAAATGTGATGGTTCAGGTGAAATACTAATCAATGATGTACCTTTAGTTAAATTGGTGTTATGGATGTTGCACCCAAGAAAGGGTTGTTCCAGAGGTGTTGAAATTTATAATATCACTGAAAACGATTTACCATCAATTCATAATTGGTTGAAAACAGCTAGAGAACGTAATTTTGAACGTTTTAATAAATTGGATATGATATGCCCAGCACAATTGCTTTTGGAATAAAAATACCAATAATCATTGAATTACGAGAATATCCAAATTTTGATAGAGCTTGTTCGATTGCACATGAACGAGCTTATTATAAGTTTGATTTTGATGATTGCGGCCATTCTAATGCCTTTCCTGAATTTCAACGTAGTAGAGATTGTTTAAAAGTTGAATTTGAAACTTACACATTCGAATCAAGTATGGTTAGCAGTTGTTATCGTTATAAATTTAATTGTTGGTTAGAAAAAGGAGAAGATGAAAGCGATGACTAAATCAATTTTAGAATAAATACAAAGTTTAATTTTCGAGTTTCGTATAAGTACAGGTTTAGAACCAAAAAGAATATATTTAGGCGAACAAGAATTTATTAATTTTGAACAAGAAGTTGAACAATATTGTCATTTCAAAAATACTGAAATTGTATCAAAGAATCAATTTTGTGGTTTGACTGTTTATAAAGTCTATAGTGATGGGTTGCCTCACATGAGAGTTTTTGATTAAAAAGGATATGTGATGAATAATACAGATGTTAGAGAAAGAAATAATAAATTTGAATTTTTTGGTGAATGTGTTATACTGGTACTTGAAGTAATTGGTGCGATATTATCTGGCCTGAGTTCATGAATATTATTGGAACATATATCTATATTATTTTTGAAATTGATAATAAAGGAAACCATTTTAAAATAACAGAAAATGATATTTTAAAATGGAATCATGTTGTATATTTAGAACAACCAGTATATAAAGCACGTTTGGAAATGGTAGTATACCCACAATCAATGCAAATTGTTATGATGGGTTATTGTAAAAAATATCAATGCTTAGTAATTGATATTTTAAGTTCAATTATTATGCAAAAATATAAGGCAAACTTTTATGATTGAAAATTATGAATATCCGTTTATTGAAGGTGATAGAGTTCAACATTATAGAGATATTAATCTAGTTGGGTGTGTTCAAGAAATTGATAGAAATTTGCAGCACCCAACTACTTGTGCTATACTATGGGACGGTTATCTTGAAATTGATATTCAGTGGTCAAACAAAATCATTAAATTGGAATAAAATATGAAAGGACTATATAAAAGATACGAAGTTAAAAAAATTGTTGGTAAAACTGATCCAAACGCGGATTATTTTGTATTAAGATTAGATGATGGTGGTTCAGATTATGAACATATTCATGCTTGTAGAATGGCTATGATGACCTATGCTGATGAATATAAATGTGTAAATCCAGTATTAGCAAAAGAAATTATTGAGAAATATGATACTCCAGATTATTGGAATAAAATCTCAGAATTGAAATCTGCTTTACGTGCTGCATTAGATTATATTGATGCTTTGCCTTCTGATGTTGTCGCTACATTACCTGTAATGCCTGGTTTCGATAGAGATTGGGTAGAAGATATGTTCTAAGTATGAAATTATATATAGCTGAATTGTTTAGAATTTGTGATGGTTCGAGCAGATATAATGTTGGGGTATTTGATAATTTGGATGATGCTTTTATTGCAGGAAAAGCGGCAAAACATTGGCGAGGTGGGTTTGTTTGGGATTACAGAATACAAGAAGTAATTCTAAATAGATTCAACAAAAAACATATTGAACAATATAAGGTAGATTATGATGAACATAGCAAAGTTTCTTAATTTTTTCAGAAAGAAAAAAGATTTGGACATAAGGAATAAAAATGAATTGGAAACCAATAGATAAGGCCCCGTGGAAAAAAACTGTTTTACTGAAAGGTAATAGTGGATATTGTTTTCCACATGATATTTTTATTATCAATGGTTATAGAGTTAAAGATTGGCATCAAGGCGAATGGAATGATGTAACTGGAACTCGTTTATCAGACAGTGGTTGGGTACCAGAATTTTGGACAGAAATAGATGAATGATTTGACTAATTTTTATAGGACGAAAAAGTTTGCAGAATTTGTGCCATTCAATCAACGTTTTGATGATGTTTCATATTTTGTGGTAAAAGAAAAATATGCCTTGTAAAATAACGTGTAGAATCGATGAATTTTATCAAGATACTGTTTTAATTGATACCAATGAATTGCAAAAATTATATTATTTGTTCTACGAATCAAAAAATTATGATTTATTTTGTGAAATGATGGATGAATTTTATAGGTATCTGAATGATATTTGCGAAATATGTTTTAAAGAATTTCAGTATGAAGAAATGAGTAAATATACCATCCATAAACTAGAATCCCATATCAATAGGGGTGCTGGAAGATTAATAAACCCTATAACTAAGTTGTATCACATCTTAGGTATACGTTCAATACAGGAAAGCAAAGCAATGGATTTATATGAATAAAAAATTAATAGAATTACTAAGAAAAAACTTTAAAGAAAGATTACAAGCGAAAACCAGTTGGGGTCGAAATGACTTATTAGCTGAATTTGAACTTGCAATTAGCGAAACAATTTTAGAATTAATGGACGAAAAATGAACCCAAAAATAAGATCAAGAATATATAATTTCTTTAGTAAATTTTCTAATACAAGTGCAGGTAAAATGAAACCTACTTGGTTGGTATTTATTCGTGCTGTGTTATTTCCACTTGATTATTTTTACTATACTATTGGTAAAAACAAAGGGTATGATATTTATACAGACACTTGGAAAATTCATGGAATTACCTATAGTGATGAACTATTAAGAGATGTTAGTATGTTGTATAATGGAGTTTTTAGAGTAGTTAAACGCGAAAATGGCTGTGTTACTATTGAACGATTACCACCAAGTCAAGATTATGCGCCGAGTTGCTAAAAAAGAAGTACGAATGTCTTTACAAGAAGCTATTCGTGAACATCATATTTACTGGGGTAGATTTAAATTTATCCACGCAAAATATTTGCCATCCCGATTCAGAAAATTTAAAAGACAAAACAATGGAATATATTTCAGATAGTTTGAGTTTAATAGACCAAGAAACGTATTTTAATTCATTATTTGAATTAGAAGAAGCTAGAAAAAACAAGAAAATTAAAAAAGGAACTAAGATGATATTTGAGTTGGGTACACAAGTTTTCTATTTACATAAAAATAAAGTTGCTTGTGGTAATATTTTAGCTATAATGACAATCGAAAATCTTAATGATGAATGGCCCCATACATACGAAGATAACACGGTAAACACTTTATTTGGTGCATCAGGCGTGTTTTATGGTACAAAACATGGTGAGTTCAACAAAGAAAATGTTTTTTTGACTGTACAACAATTGCTTGAGAATTTAGCAAAAACCGAGGTATAATTATGACTGATAGCGAACAAAAATATTTGGATGAACAAAGATATTATCAACTGTTTGAATTAATTAATACCGATTCAGCAACACTTGATGAAAGTGAAGAATTTACTGAATTATGTACAAAACTATTTAGTGAATTACTGGAAGACAACAAAGAACTTTTTATTAGATTAAGAAATATTTAAATTGAGGATTATATTATGACATTAAATGAATTAAAAAGAAAAATCCTGAATACAAAAGTAATAGATGTGTTATTAGCACTAAATCTAATAGCTTTTATTGGTATTATGTTATCAATTTTCGTACCGCCATTTCAGACTAATTTATTGATTAGTTCTATGCAGGTATTTCTAACGCTGGTATTGCCTATGAATTATACTTTTTTACTATCAGTTAAGGAAAGTTAATGGTTGATATAAAATACTTTAAAATCAAACAAGGTGATTTTTGTTATTACCTTAATGATTTACAAAAACAATCGGCTGATAATATTATCCGAGAACAAAAAGAACATGGATATAATTATAAGTCCAGTAGTCAGTGTAATATTCAATTACTCCAACAATCTGATTTTGCAGTTAATATTCGTGAAAATACTGTTATAAAACTAAGGCAATCAGTTGAATTTGCTTTTGATAGATTGTTAGGAATTGAGAACGAATCTGCTGAATTATGTAACAGATTAGGAATTGCCAATGAATGCTAGTGAATTGATCATAGAAAATGAAAAACTAAAATTGGCTTTAGATGTTGCTATGGAAACACTACGCCAAATTTCAGAAACACCAAGAAATGCTGGTGCAAAAAGAAATGCTTCAGCAACATTAAAATTCATAGAAACACAATTGGCATCAAAAAGCTCGTATTGATTAAGCTAAATAATAATTACTGCAACAACTAGAGACTAAAATGGATTTTATTTTTTCAAAGGAAAAAGAATTCGATTTACATATATCTAACTCTATTAGAGGGTATGATTTTTTGTTATCGGATATTATTAATATATCTAATTATTTTATCAAAGATGATAGTAATGTGTTGGATATTGGGTCATCTACTGGTAAATTATTAAGATACCTACATAGTGAGAATAATCAAGCATCATATACAGGAATTGAGCCTGATAAAAATTTCTATATAAAAAGCAAATCATATACTGATAATATCAATTATGAAAATATATCATTATGTGATTTTGACTGGTATGATAATCAGTTTGATTTTATCACTATGATTTTCACTTTACAATTCATCAATCCAAATTATAAAAAAGAAGCTTTGGAAATGATATATGCCATGTTAAAAGAGCATGGTTGTTTTATCATAGCTGAAAAAATATATTTCGAAAATAGCAAGATACATAACATAATGAATTCTGTTTTTTATCAGAATAAATTAGAAAAGTTTTCTGCGGCCGATATATTAGAAAAAGAACATTCATTAAGAAAAATGATGACAAATAACACATCTACAGAATTAACAAATATGCTCAAGAATGCGGGGTTCAGACACATCGAACAAATATGGCAGAACTTTATGTTTGTTGGTTATATGGTGATTAAGTAATGACTGATATAAAAATCCCATATACATTAGAACAAGTCAATAATAGTGCTAGCCGCGAATTATTTACGGTTATTAGCACATTTGCAGGTGGTGGTGGTTCGTCTACTGGATATAAATTATCTGGTGGCAAAATCCTAGCATTTAATGAATTTGTTGAAGAAGCAATTACAACTTATCTATCAAATTATCCAAATACGCCACATATTGATGGTGATATAAAAGGTATAACAGGGGATGATTTTCTTAAATTAACTAATTTACAAGTTGGTGAATTGGATATTTTTGATGGTAGTCCACCCTGTTCTGCTTTTTCTGCAATTGCTCTTAAAGAATTAGGTTGGAATAAAACCAGAACTTATTCTGATAAAAAGAAAGTAACCAATATCGAGGATTTATTTTTAGAATATATTCGAATTGCCAATGATATTCAACCAAAAGTCATGGTTGCTGAAAATGTTTCAGGTTTATTGGTTGGGGCATCTTTTATGAAATTTATCCAGTTTTTGAATGCAATAGAAAAAAATGGATATACAGCAACATATTTTGAAATGAATGCAAAAGATTATGGCACTTCTCAAAGTCGCGGCCGCGTATTTATTGTTGCTGTAAGAAATGATGTTATGGAATATTTAGATATAGATCAAATAAATTTACATAGTTTATTAATTCCAAACAAACAAGCTTATATACCTTTACATTCAATATTACATGACATTGTAAATGATGTAGAGGAAGTTGAATTATTAAAAGCAATGATTCAGCGAAACAAAACAATAGTAAAATATGCAAATGCTTTACCACACAATGCTAGTACATTTAAAGGGGCTGGCGATTTAGATAAATCAATTAACCCAACAGGACATTACTTTAATTTGTATAGAAGTTCGCCATATACGTATTGTCCAATTTTGACTGCAAAAGGTCAGCAATTAACTCAATCTGGGGTATTACACTACAATGAAGATAGAAAGTTTACAATTGTAGAATTAAAAAGGATTATGGGTTTACCCGATGATTACCAATTAACAGGAACATTTAATCAAAAAGCTGAACGTATTGGTAGGATGGTTGCGCCATTATGTATATCCGCTTTGATTGATAAAGTTTATGAACATATATTAAAACCTTACAATTTAGGAATAAAATGAAAAAAGATGCTATCATAGTTGATATAGATGGGACAGTTGCACATGGGCATAATTATCGTTCCCCGTATGAATTCCACAAAGTTCATTTAGATGAACCTGATCCACAATTAATTTTAATTACAGAAACATTTCATTCAAAAAATCATAATGTTATTTTTGTAACTGGACGGTCAGATACTTGTAAAGAACTGACTGAAAACTGGTTAAATAAAAATATCAAAATTGATGACTATGAATTGTACATGAGAAAATCAAATGACAAACGTTGTGATACAGTAGTTAAAAGAGAAATTTTTGAAACTCATATTCAACCAAGATATGATGTTAAATTGGTTTTAGATGATAGACCAAAAGTTATCAGAATGTATTTGAGCTTGGGTTTAAAAGTATTATCTTGTGGTGATCCTTACAAGGAATTTTAAATGATTCATTTCAATTTCATCTTAGACGATGTAGATGCTGAAAATTTATTTCAATTGATATATTCTAATATTATAGAAAATCACATGAAAATACAAAAAGCAATGATTGCTGAAAATAAAGACTTGCAAATTGCTTATGAAAATGATATAATTTACATAAAAGAACTAATGTCAAAACTACAAAACACAAGGATTAGTGATGATAACTCAAGAATATCTGAAAGAACACTTTAATTATAACCCAGAAACTGGGGAGTTTTTAAGAAAGAAGAATAAAATTGTCAAGACAATAGGTAAGCGGGAGTATCGTAAAATAAACATAGATGGTAAATTTTATAAAGCACATCGTTTAATTTGGTTATATACTTATGGAACGTGGCCTGATGATTTTATTGATCATATTGATGGTGATAAACATAATAATCGTATTGATAATTTAAGAAATGCCACTAATTCAGAAAATCAATGTAATAGAACACATCCTAAAAATAATAAATTTAATATAAAAGGGTTTTATATTAAAAGA
This sequence comes from Bacteroidales bacterium, assembly GCA_041662185.1. Taxonomy (GTDB): domain Bacteria; phylum Bacteroidota; class Bacteroidia; order Bacteroidales; family P3; genus UBA10566. The sequence continues at coordinate 21,799 of JBAZSY010000001.1, read as the reverse complement.
AATGGAAATATTACATATTATACTGGTACTGTTAGTTTTGAAGGAAAAAAATATACTAAGTATATCAATACAGAAAAAGCATCGTTAGAAGAAGCAACTCATATAATAAAAAGTTGGCTCATACAAAAAAGAAAAGAATTACATAAGGATTTTAGACGTGATTAAAAGTATATTTGAAGAATTAATGAAAACTAATTCAACAAAAGAAAAGCAAGAAATTTTAAAGCAACATATTGATAATGAATTGCTGAAAAAGATTTTATACCATGCTCTAAGCCCTAGAGTTAAATTCTATATCAAAAAGATTCCTGTTTATTTGTTGCCAGAAGTGCCAACATTAACATTAAATGAAGCTATTGATAAACTTGAACTCTTATCAAGTAGACAATTTACTGGTCATGCTGGAATTGACTATTTAAAGACTATTCTATCATCATTATCAATATTTGATGCTTATGTAATTGAAAGAATTATAGAAAAAGATATTAAATTGGGATTTAATGTTGGTTCGACAAATAAGGTTTGGAAGAATTTTATTGAAGAAACGCCATATATGGGTGCTGTTTCTTATGATAAAAAGAAAGTACAAAAATTATTTGATACTGATAAAAAAGGTGTAGTTAGTCAAATTAAAATGGATGGTCGTTATTGTAATTTGATTAATACAGCAGAAGAAGTAATAACAGAATCAAGAAGTGGAGAAATTACCCACATATTTAATACGTTTGATTCATTATTCAAAAATATACCTGAACGGGTATTTAATGGTGAATTGATAATTGATGGCATAAATCGTTATGAATCCAATGGTATTATCGCAAGCATCGTTGATATTTGTAAAAAAGAAAATATTGGTATAGATGTTTCAAAAGAGAAAATTAAATTCACAAAAAAGCATAAATTTCAATTTAATGAAGCCGTTGAAAAAATCAAATTTGTTTGTTGGGATGTTATTACTTTAGACGAATATAAAAATGCTGTAAGTGATAGAGATTATGACATTCGATTCGAAGAATTGAAAAGCTTTATTGCTGAAATAAATTCGGACAGAATCCAATTAGTTGAATCGAAACAAGTAAATTCTTTAAATGAAGCTATTGACGATTTCAAAGAAAAATTAGCAAATGGTGAAGAGGGTACTATCATTAAAGGATTAAGTACCAAATGGAAAGATGGTAAGCCAACAACACAAATAAAAATAAAATTAGAATTGACTATTGATTTATATTACATTGGATATAATCAGGGTAAAAAAGGTACACGATTAGAAAATACAATTGGTTCATTAATTTGTGAATCTGAAGATGGTAAATTAAAAACTGATCCTAGTGGGATAACTGATGAAGATAGAGAATTCATCTGGCAAAATAAAGAATCTTTAATTAATACCGTTGTTGAGGTTATTTGTTCAGGTGTTTCTGTTACTGATAAGGGTTATAGCTTATTACATCCAAGATTTAATAAATTAAGAGATGATAAAACTAGAGCTAACACATTAGAAGAAATTATTGCCATAGAAAATGGTATCAAACAATTATAATCAATGTATTATTTTAGACACACATTACCCTATCTTTTACTTGCAATTTTTATCAATGATTGCTATAGTATAAATACTATATACTTTTGGATATATTTCATATTCACAAGTGTATTATTTATGACTATACCAAGAAATACTGGTAGATGTTCGAACTGTAAAAGAAAATAATAGGAAAAGAAAATGAAAACATTTCAAGAATTTAATGAATCAATAGAAAGTTTGAATGAAGCTTTGGATGATGAATTCAAACAAGCGATGGATAAATTTTTAGGGTTGGTTATCAAATCATACGAAGAATTTGGTTTTCGTAATGGCGATCAAAAAAATGAATTTGTAGAAAAATTCAAAAAAGAATTGACATACAAAGATTCAAAGCTGTATGTTAAGGTTTCTAGTAACGGTAGTGCTTATGCTTTTGTCGTTAAAGAAGATGGCGCTAAATTTAAAAAAGGTGACATATTAAAACCAGCATCATGGAATGCACCAGCCAAGAATTTTGCTCGTGGTAACATTTTTGCTGATGGGTACAAAGTTAATTGGGCAGGATTTTAATGCCAACATACAATTATAAATGTCAACATTGTGGTACAACTATTGAAAGAATTTTAAAAGTTGCTGATTACAAAAAACCAGAGAGTGAGCCATGTCCAGAATGCAATGTACATGGCTTAAGACAAGTTATTTATGGTGTTGAACTGAACCACACACATACATTAGGTAAAGTTCAACCAAATGAAGACTGGAAAAGCTTTATTCGTGAATTAGATAGAAAAAATCCAAATCATTCGGGTTTCACAACATGGTGAATATTTATAATCAGATTTAATCTATAATTGTAAATTTTTTACATTTATTACCGTGTGATTTGCTATAGTTTCCTGGGTCATAATAATTATTACAAAAAATACAGTGTTTTTTATTCCGATTTAATGCAATTTGTCTCATTTTGTCTTTAGATTCGCTAGTATGAATTCTACCTATACCAGATAAACCAATATGATATTTATGTTCATCAGTCAAAATTTTATTTTTATGTGATATACTTAATTTCTTTTTGGTTTCTTCTGTGTGAAATTTACCATACATTGGGTTCAAAATACCTTTTTTACCATTTTTACCTTTAGTTGCAACTGATATTTTCTTTTTTGTTTCTTCTGATTGTATAAATCCACCAGTGTTATAGAATTTTTGACCAGCTAATGAACGATTTAACCAATTACTAGAACTAACAATTTTCATTCTTTGGATAATCTTGAATTCCCATTGAATAGCTTTTTCTTTGGTTTCAAAAACTTTGCGAACTTGGATAATATCTGGTTCACCGTAAAATTCTCTGAATTCTTTTACATATTTTGAAGATGTGAAGTAAGTTGTCCATAGATTTTTGGGGTTTGCTTTAGTGCCATATTGAACTCCATAATAAAATTTATTTAATGATGACCACCCAATAAGATAGGTATATGGTTTAAAAGTTGTTGACATAGTATCTTCCTTGTGATATAATTATAGAAACAGGACACCTTAGTAATAGTATCCTAAGCTGATTGATATTAGTAGTATCAATCTAACTGTTATTATTTATATAAATAATTTAGTAATATGACGAATAAAGAAAAATTAATTATTAGGGATTTTGAAGCTAAGTATTTAAATACTATTAGTGATGAAATAATCCCTGGTATTGGTAGACTATATAAAACGCCTGATGGAAGTAAATATCCATCGGTAACAACTGTATTAAGTGCTATGTCTGATAACACTTGGTTAGATGATTGGCGAGAAGCAATAGGAGAAAAACATGCAAATGAAATAACAAAAAATGCCTGTTTACGTGGAACAAGTATGCATCATTTATTAGAAAAACATCTATTAAATGAAGAACTAGATAAAGAAGAGCTTGGTTGGTGGTTTTATAAACAATTATTAATATATGTTAATAAAATAGAATATTATGCTGTAGAATTGCCTTTATGGTCAGACCAATTAAAAATTGCTGGTAGAGTCGATTGTATAGGATTATACGAAAACAAATTAAGTATTATTGATTTCAAAACATCTAAAAAATCAAAACGCGCAACGGACATTGAAAATTATTTTCTTCAATGTACCATCTATGCCCTTATGTTATTCGAATTAACAGGGGTTTTCAGTAAAAATATCATAGTTCTTATTGCAACAGAGGAAGGCGTTCCTCAAGTTTTTCGAAGAAAAACACTTGATTACGCTAAACAAGCTGTATTAGTAATTAGGAAATATCATAGCTCAAAATAAATTTTTATGTTTACATTTATCATTATGCCATCTTGATAATAAGTTTTTAGTAAAATATTGATGACAAAATTCACATTCAAATTTTTCTCTATTTTTTGAAGAATTTGACATATTTTGTTTTTGTTCATCGGTTTTTAGTATACCAGTTTTTGCTAGAGATATATTATTTTTATGAACTTTTGATTTTGGTTTGCCAGAAGAAGACAGCGATATTTTATTTTTAGTTTCTTTTGTGTGTGTTTTTCCTTTATTGGTATTAGATATTTTCAATTTATGTTCTTCCGAACAATAATCATTAAAGAATTGTTGACCAGCTAGAGAACGATTTAACCAATTACTAGAACTAACAATTTTCATTCTTTGGATAATCTTGAATTCCCATTGAATGGCTAGTTATTTGGTTTCAAAAACTTTACGAAATTGGATAATATCAGGTTCACCAAACTCTTTTCTAAATTGTTGAACAATTTTAGAAGAAGTAAAATAACTTTTCCATAGGTCATCAGGATTTGCTTTTTTATTATATTGAACTCCATAATAAAATTTATTCATTGTTGACCATCCAATTAGATAGGTATATGGTTTAAAAGTTGTTGACATATATTTAATTTGAATTAAACAAATTATTTATATTAGTAAGTATCATAGCTCAAAATTAAGAGCAATCATTGATATATTTTTATATAGGTTTAAGAAAGATAGGCCTGTTTATACAAATCAATTATTTTAATTTGATTTGTAACCATAGGATAAAAAATATGAAAACATTAAAAAAAATTGTAACATTGGTCATTCTAGTTTGTTCTATGAATGTTTATTCAAATGATAGTATTAGTTGTTTAAGTGAGGCGGCATATCACGAGGCTAGAGGTGATGGTATCTCAGGTATGCAAGCCGTGATGATGGTGATCATCAATCGTACTAAATACCCACATATATTTTCAAAAAGTATTTGTGGCGTAGTTCACCAAAAAGGACAATTCTCTTATTTACAAAAGAAGCATAGAAAATATGATTCAAAGTTGAAAAAAGAAGTTGACAAATTAGCTAAATCAATGTATAATGCGTATTTACAAAATGATTCTGAACCAAAGAATTTATCATGGGCAAGACAAGCGTTGTTTTATAACACGGTGAAATTTGGTAAAGGGTTTGTATTTATCAAACAAGAAAAAAATCATTTATTCTATACACTCAGGAAGATACATAAATATGGATGACGTAAGCATAGAAGACATTTTACGTGTTACTATTGTTGATGGTGAAATACCTTTAACGCCAAATGAAATAAAAAGTAGAGCTGATGAAATAATTGAAAACTCAAATAATGAGCTAGATTTAGTTGAGGCTTGTGCCTTAATTATTGAAGAATTAGATATTTCAGAAACAGATTTTGTTAAGTTATTAAATAAAGAATTTATCAGCATGTTACAACATTGTGCTGGTGATAAAAGAAAAGTACAAAGGAAAATTTGTGAGTCTTCAAGTAAGCTCGAAACTGAATGAGTTTAATGTTTATAAAGATTATGTGGGCCTTAAAACCCACTTTTCGAATTGGGATTACAATTGGACAAGAAAATCAGATAATATAAAATTGACTTTTGATTCTTTCGAAAAACGAAAAGATAAAGTATTATTTAAGTATTTTACTGGTTCGAGAATATCAGTTGTAGAATTGATGATAACTCATTTTATGATGGATAAAGAAGTCTATATTAGGGATATATTAGACAATATTTATATAGACGAACACAAAGAACGTTTATGTAGACTTGGTAAATTGAATTACCAAACCAAATGTGATATTGAAAGAATAACTGAATATGTTGAAGATAATAATATTAGTTTGAAGAATTTATTTGTGCCTATTGATAATAAACCTATCATTGGGAACTTAATAAAATCTTTGAATATCAATATTGAAACTTTATCTATTCTTGATATGTTTTTCAAATTTACAAAATTTAGTGGTGAAAATCCACTATGGCAAGAAGATTGTTTATTAATACATAAATATGGGAAGTTATTGTTATTAGAAGATAAACAAAAGATAAAAAATTACATTGATGAATTTGTAATGAGTATAAATAAAACAGTGTAAGTAATACAGTGTGATTATATTATGACAGTATTAGTAGTGATGGAACTAACTAAATTCAAACTAAAGGAACTAAAAAATGTCATTTTCAAACTTAAGAAAAAATTCATATTCAAACTTAATTGATAAAATCAACAAAGAAGAGCAAAAAGGCTCTTATCAGCAAGATGAAAGATTGTGGCAACCAGCCGTTGATAAAGCGGGTAATGGTTTTGCTGTAATCAGATTCTTACCTGAAATTGATGGCGAAGATATGCCATACGTGGTAAAATATCAACATTCATTTAAAGTCGGCTCAAAATGGTTTATCGAAAATTGTCCAACGACACTTACCGAAAAATGCCCAGTTTGTGAAAACAATGGTGATAAATGGGCAACTGAACTTGAATCCGAAAAGGCGATTGCCCGCGATCATAAACGTAATAAAAGCTATTTCTCAAATATTCTAGTTGTGTCTGATAAAGATAGACCTGAAAATGAAGGAAAAGTATTTATTTTCAGATATGGTCAAAAAATATTTGACAAGATCAAATCAGCAATGAACCCTGAATTCCAAGATGATGTCGCATTTAACCCATTTGACTTCTGGAATGGTGCTAATTTCAGAATTAAAATCAAACAAGTAGCTGGTTTTAGAAATTATGATGATAGTGCTTTCGCTAAAATTTCCCCTTTGTTTGAAGGCGATGACGAAAAACTTGAACAATTATGGAAAATTCAATATCCATTATTGCCAATCATTGCCGCAAGTGAATTTAAATCTTATGATGAATTAAAAACAAAATTTTATAGTATTACTGCAACAGTTGCGCCTATGCAACAAGAACAGTATATTTCACCTAAAGTGGAATCATCAAAACCAGCTTTCCCAACCACTCCAAAGGTTGATGCTGATAATGATGACTTCAATGAAGATGACTATTATGCTTTAATTAATGATATGGAAAATAAGGTTTAATCTTTAAATCTTAAACACTCAAAGGGACATATAGAAATATATTGTCCCTTTTTTTATAACTAATTATTTGGATATTTTTATGCAAGAATTAACAAAAACAGATTTAACTTTATTATATGATTCATTTATCATTAACTATTATGGCTTTATAAGTTTGTATAGTTTAGATAACACTGGCTATATTAGACTTTACACAAACAAAGAAAGAGATGTTCAGCTAGAACAAATTTCAAAAAATAATAATGCTTCATCTTTTTTTCTAAAAGAAGCATTTGATAATGGATTACTTAAAGGCTATGTTGCTAGAGATATGGCCCGCGAATTGTATAAAATAAAATTTGACCATGATTCTCAGTATATCCCTGATGAAAAAGAAGTTAGAGAAAACATCAGTGGTATTTTATATTGGAATTCAAAAACAAGTTATCGTGTTAGAGAAATTATCTATAAATTTCAGACTAGAGCAATTAATTTACAAGAAATGTCCTATTTGTTTTATAGACTTTCGATGTTGAATAGTTATAAGCCATTGTGTTATGATATTGTAGAAATTGTCAAGAAAGGTCACTACTATGACAAATTTGAGGATAATAAATATTTTTCAATTTAGTGTTGACAATAACTTTAAATTGTTTATAATTTACTTGAATTGAAAATTATCAGGAGTTATTGAAATGAGTACAATCAAGATAGATGGTGTTGTTTATAAAATACGATATTCTTATAGACGAGATGACGGGACATTATGGTACGTTCTTGATGTTTCTGGTGGATTTTCTGGTGATTTTGGTGATGAAGTTCAAGTAAATGAAGTTTCATAATGCAAATTGATGTAAGACGTGTAGCCATTGCTAGTTCTGAAGTTGTTGGTGTTGATATTATACCTGGTTCTTTGGCTTGGATTACAATTGACGATGGTAGTCAAATAAACTTACCTTGGAATGTTGTACTTGAATTGGTAAGAAAAGTGAATATTGAATTGAAAATTAAAGAAGGTTAAAATGATGAATAAGTACACAATCTATTGGCGTATGCCAGAAAAAACAGTTGTTGAAGGTGATGATTTTGCTGATGCAATGAATAATGCAGGGTATGGTCAAGGTGCTGTTTCTGCCATTGATTTTTATGCTTCAGGCGAAAATGATGATTATGAATGGAATGCAACAACTCGTGAATGGGATTTAAAAATTCCATTGACTTTATAACTGTTAAGAGAATATAATTATGAAATTAGTAGATTTTGAACCAATAGCTGATAATAGCACTAGCAAATCCATTAAAATAAAGTCCTATGTTTTAGATGATGATAAGTCAAACAGATTTGATAAATTCTTACAAAAACAACCATTGGGTAAATTTATTTCAAATACTATTGATTATAGAACTCAGGAAAGTATTTGGCTTCAACCTATTCCCCATGATGAATTAATGGAAAAACGGCAATGGATGAATCATTTTATTGTTGGTGAACCACAAGCTACTGATTTTTACACAAAAAGACAACTCGAAGATAGGGGTATGGTAGGATTATATGAAAAGGTGGTGTAAAATGTTTACTTTTAAACGATGTGATAATTGCGGTATGATAAATCCGCCATGTTTATATGGCAATCCTAGATTATGTGCTAATTGTGCAACAAGTGATGGTTTTTATAAAAAAGCCGAAAATGATTTAGGTGCAAATGGAAAAATTGGAAATTGGAAATTAAGATTACCATTTCAAATTAAATGGCGTGGTTGGTGGACATTAGCTTGACAAGTTATTAGAATTGGTTAAGCTACAAACAAAATTTTTTATTATAAGGTGAATATCGTGAAAACAATTTCAATAGCTACAAGAAATACTGATCCTGAATGGGGTCATGGTCATCAAGTCCCATTTGCTTATTTTGTGTTTGAAGGTGATGCTGTACATGCCTGTGCAACACAACACAATAGAAATACAAATGAAGTTTGTTTTGTCCATCTATATGAAAGTTATAGTGAATATGAACAAGCTATGGAAGCTGAACAGCAAAAAGGAATAAATCTCAAAAATATTGAAGAAAAAAAGAATGTTGCTTTGTCAAAATTGACAGAAGAAGAAAAACAATTATTAGGTTTAGTTTAAAAAAAAGTTGACAACTTCTTAAAATTTGTTAAACTAACTACGAATCAAGAAAAACATAAATTTTATTATTAAAAGGTGAATATCATGAACTACATTAATCAAGAATTAAAAAACAAATTAGTTGCTGCTGGTGTTGATAGCAATGTCGAATTATTGTCTTCTTTGATTGTTGGTAATCGGCTGAAAGGAAAACTGGTTCGAGAAGCCAATGAAATTTTCCGTGCCGCCATCCCTGTTTTTAAAGAAGTTGTTGTTCCAGTCGGCCATGACACTAAATCAATTATGAGTCGGGCTTGGGAAATTGCACGATACGGCGCCAAGATTCACGGCGGAAATGTCAAAAGTTACTTTGACCAAGCTTTAAAATTTGCTTGGTTGGAAGTGAAATTTAATTGAAAAATAAATTGACAAATTTAGATGAATTGATATAATAAATCATACTTTATTTTTATTTGGAATTTAATTATGAAACCCGTGACTGAAATTACTACTACTGAATTAGCTAACATTTTGACTAAAATAACTGCTAGTACAGTAGTAAACATAACCTATCTAGTCGATGATGCACGTAGTAAGGTAGTAAAAGGAAACAAACAAGTTCAAAAGTTAGTAAACATAACTCATGTTTATTTGAACCATAATTATACAAAAAAGGTTCAAAATCTGACTGGTGATTCAAGTTTTGTTGCCTATGAAATGAAAGGCAAAACAAGAATTTCTTCTACTTTATTACAAGCTGATAAAACAAAAGAATTGATGATCGATGGTAAAGTTTTGAAAAGCCAAACAGTTCATAACTTAGCTTACTTTCATAATGGTGAAGAAATAACTGAAAAACAAGGTGAAGAACTCAATTTGTGGACTCCATCATACTATAAACATATTGAAAAACAAACGATGGGCCGTGGCTCAGTCGATGTTGAAGATGACTTCAATATCATCAATACTTACTTGTCAAGAATCGTTAAAATCAAGATTCAAGGTATTGAATACACGATTATTAAAGGGTAATTATGAGTACAATAATGTTTAAACTATCAGAACAAGAATATATTTCTGATGAATTTAAAACCCTTCAGTTGATTAGATTAACTGAAGGTGTTACCGAAAACGGCAATTCCTTAATTGGAAAATGGGGTTGTTTAAAAATGGTGTGATGATTGATTATGATAAATATCGAAATGATATTGCAGAACAACATAATTTATCTTTACAATGTCAGTATTTTGAAAACCTATTAGGTTAAATTATGAATTATAGAGATTTAGAAATTGTAGAAATAAGTTTGGTTAATAACTCACTTATACACAACAAAGTTTGGAAAATTCGGGCTAAGATTAAAAAGCATTGGATACGTACATTTTTTTGGTCGAAACAAATTGAAGAATCACACATAAGAACTTTTGTTGGTTCAGGTGGTTTAGATTGGTCTGAAATTAAAGAAGGCAAATATTTTGGTGTTGGCGAACTATTAAATATATTAAATGAAGTAGTTACTATCGAAATATTAAAGAAAGTTAATAATTCACGGGCGACAAGCCAGTATTTTGAAAACCTATTAGATTAAATTATGAAATCAATTATTTGTACAGGTAGTATTAACCCTCGTTTAATTTATGTTTCTTCTATATTAAATCCATTATACAATCAAGTTAGTGGAAATAATATTTGGCTTTCTGATAAGATGATTGATAAAATAGCACGGGCATTCCCACGAGGAAAAGCAAGAAATTGGTATATTAAATATACAAAAGAAAGTAGAACTATTTTATTAAAAAATGGTTTGGTGGATAAAAGTAATCGTATAAAGGTAAAGAATCATGGCTTGTTGTTGGAATATTCAATCTGAATTAAAATTTGATGGGCCTAATCCTTGGAGTCCATGCTATTCAAAATATAAAATCAAAACAGAATGTAAACGTTCAATTGATATGAGCAAAGAAGCATTCGAGCATTTTGGAACTGTATTTATCTATTGTCCTTTTTGTGGTGAAGAAATTGAAGAAGTAGAAAGTGATGAATAGATGAAAGTTGCTGTAGTTGGAAGTAGAAATATAACAAATGAACAATTAATTTTTAATTGCCTTGCCAGATACTACATAACTTGTATTGTATCTGGCGGGGCTATTGGTGTTGATTCTATAGCTGAAAAATACGCTATATTAAACAATATTGATACAGAGATATACTTACCTGACTGGAAAAAATACGGTAAGAAAGCAGGATTTGTTCGTAATAAAGATATTATAAAAAACTCGCAAATGACAGTTGCCTTTTGGGATGGTTCATCAAAAGGCACATTAGATTCAATAAACTATTCAAAAAAATTAAAACATCCAACAATCGTTTGGATTATCAAAGATGGCATTTATTATATTTCTGATTAATTCTATTATAAATACAATATAATATATTCAAAGGAAGTAACTAAATGAAACCAGCAACAGTCAATTTAACAATATATCAAGGCTCTACATTCATAAAAGAATTTCAGTGGAAAACTGGGAATCCTTTAGTACCAGTTAATATCACTGGTTATGCTATCAGAATGCAAATTAGAGAAAATATAAAATCACAAGCGGTTATTATTGAATTATCAACAACTAATGGACGTATTAGTATTACTGATGCGACCAATGGTTTTTTTGTCTTAAATATTGCGGCAGTCGATACAACTACATTAGATTTTAAAGCTGGAGTATATGATTTAGAAATGGTTTCACCACTAGGTATAGTAACAAGATTACTAGATGGTAGTGTGTCTTTATCATTAGAAGTTACTAGATAAGTAGAGTTGTATGGCTGATGTAATTTATGACAATACCCCAAGTACCGTTGATGTCGTATTAATCAATAATCCACCAGATATTATTAATAATGATAGCATAATTTTTAATATTCAAGGAAGGAATAAAAATGGCACAATCATATTTTGAAGTAGAAAAAGGTCTTTTATTTGAAGGCGTAACAATATTACCAACAAGCGGCGTACCAAATGGTGCAGCCTTTGATACTGCTGGAGTTGGTTCAGTTGCAATGGATACCAGCGTTGGACATATATATCGTAAGATATTAGTTGGTTCTGGTTCAGATAAATGGGAACGTAGCGCAACTGCAACAGATATTGCAAATATTGCAATACAAACAGATTGGAGAGAATCAGTATTAACATCTAACTTGATTGTTACTACTTTACCAACTGGAACAGCAACACAAACAATTACAGTAGATAGTATTGTAGTTGATGATAATGACAGAGTTTTATTTGCGAATTTAACAGCAAACCCAAATGTATATATCTACAATAAAGCAACAGGCTTATTTGTTGAAGATACCAATTTAGCAACTGCTGGTGATACAATCTATATCGAACAAGGCACTAATGCTGGTCGTACAATGACATTTAACTATTTAGGTGTATGGGTATTGACTGGTCAAACTTCACTAGATGAAGAAGGTTATATACGTGCATTTATCGGTAAATCAGGTACAGGTAATACATTACCAACTTACACATCAACTTTTCATGTTGCAAATAATGATAGTTTAACTGCTGCAATCAGTAAATTAGATACAGCTATAGATGCTGTAGAAAATCCAGCATTAACTGGTCAATATTTTGGAAACACTGATTCATTAAATACAATTGTTGAAAAATTAGATACTGCATTAGCAACAACTAGAACATTAACAACTGCAACAAGTGTTACTACTGCGGCCGTAATTGATTCTGTTTCTGTAGACACATGGGATGCTGTAAAATGGTTAGTAGTTGTAAAAGGTAATGCAAACAATGCGTTGAAACAATTAGTTGAAATTAATGCAATACATGATGGTAAAGCAACTGCGGACGCAACAACTGCGGATTATACTGTATTCTCAAAATTAAAACTTGGGGAAATTACAGGATTAACTTATTCAGTTGAATTATCAGGCACTGGTGTTTCACAATCAATGCAATTAAAAATCGCTTCAACAACAGCCGTTGATGTAGAAGCAATTCGCACAATATTATAAAATCATCCAATGGGTTTAGAACAACGTTTTTTTGAAGTTGATGGAATTCTAATTGCTGATGGGGCCTCAATTTATTCAGGCTCCATTAACCCCAGTTCTTTTGATTTGCCAATTGGTTCAATATATTTAAGAACCAATGGGGAATTATGGAAAAGAAACGGATTAGGTATATGGGAATTAGTCACTGGAACAAATACGGTTGCAACACAAGAAGAGCTGATTGATTATAATTCTTTAGGCGAACCTGAATTAATGTTTGATGATGATGGCGAAACTTATATGAGAGAGGAATTATAATGTTACACAAGAATGCAAGAAGAATTCATAAAGTATATGATTTAACATTTAATAATTCTATTGAAAGAGAAGCATATATTTTTACTATTGATGATGAAGGTAAATTTTATAGACAATTAGATAATAATACTTTATGGTTTATCATTGATGTAAATAATGGAGTAGCAACGTGGAAAGAATGTGCTACTATTGAAGATACAAATGCAGGAGGCAGTAATCCATACCCACAATATTTACAACAATTCGATTTTGTACAAAGTACACCTGCAACTACATGGACAATTAATCACAATCTAAATAAGCCTGTATCTATTACAACATACACAACTGGTGGTGTTGAATTTGAAGGTGAAATTATAAAAATAAATAATAATCAATCACAAGTATTAATCGATGAAGCTATTGCAGGAACTGCTTTAGTACAATAAAAAAGGAATTTTATGGCAAAGTTAATTTTAAGGGCACAAGACTATAATAACAGAAATGGTATCACCAATTTAGCACCAGCTACAGCAAACGGTCAACCAGTTGTTTATGAACAAATGAATGCCGCTATTGAAGGTATTTCTTGGAAGGATAACGTAAGAGTTGCCTCACAAGTGAATGTCACTATTGCTTCACCAGGGGCCGCTATAGATGGTATTACATTAACAACTGGCGATAGGATTTTAATAAAATCGCAAACATCCCCAATTGAAAATGGTATATATGCTTTTAATGGCTCGGCTACACCATTAACAAGATGCTTAGATGCAAGTACATTTGATGAATTAGAAAGTGCTATTACAACAGTCGATGAAGGAACAAATGCTGGAGTATCATATAGACAAACTCAAGTAAATGGTATTATCGGCACAAATAACATCGTTTGGGTAAATTTTATATCAGCAAGTCCTTCGGCTTCAACAAGTACCCCTGGTATTATCCAAATCGCAACACAACCAATTGTTGATGCTGGCACGGATAATGCACAAGCTGTTACTCCATTGACATTAGCTACATATAGTGGTAAAGCAAAAAGATATTCAGTTACATTTGGTGACGGTTCAGCAACAAGTTATGTTATTACACATAATTTAGGAACAACAGATTTTATTGCTAGAGTTTTTGAAGTTGCAGGTTCAAAAAGAGATGTTGACGTTGAAATTCAACATACTTCTACAACAACTGCTACAGTATTATTTGATGTTGCCCCAGCATCAAATGCTTATAGAATAACAATACTTGCATAAGGTTAATAAATGGGAACTCCACTATTAAGACAATTTGAACCAGTAGTTCTTACAAAAGATAACATACCTGGTTGGTCTGATTTATTAGGTGGTGCTGGTACTGCCGCTGCTGGTACTGCGGCGCCAGCGGCAACAAGTTTTGGTGTACATAGATTAGAAGTTTGGGCTATAAATGATAGTAAAACTTTTAAATTTCATATACCACATGAATACTCGCCAAATACTGTATTATACCCACATGTACATTGGAGAGCTTTAACGGTTGCCCCTGTGCCAACACATGTTGTTCAATTTAACTTAAGTTATCAAATTGCACGGGGATATTCTAGGTCAGCATTTTCAAGTGATGTAGTAATTTCATTAGTTGATAGTCCAACAGGATATAATTATAATGAAATTATAGAAGCTAGTTTAGTTCAAGCCATTCCTGCCACATTAGTAGAAACTGATGGTCTAATAATGATAACATTAACTAGAGTTTTACCATCGACTGGAACCAGTTATACTGGTAACGTTGTAGTAGATTTTATAGATTTACATTTTCAAGATGATGGTTTATCAACCACAACTAAAAACTATCCATTTACAAAGGTAATAACATAATGTACTATTCACCAATTTTAGAATTATATAGCGACACACAAGAAGATAGTACATACCTACCAATGATACAAGTTGACCCTGTAGATATTACCTTTCATACCATTTATGCTATACCTGAATTGACTATATTTTCAGATCATGTTGAATATACTCATTTTATACCAAAAAATATAGAAACTATTAAATTTGAAATGATTGAAACTATTCAAACTGAACATGAAATAGACATAGAAAATGGTTTTGAAATATTTGGTCACATTTTTGATAGTAATTCAATCGCATTATTGCGAATTACGGCCGTGTATACAGTAGCAAATGCCATACCAGAATTTGAAGTAGATTGGATTGCAAAGGATAATTCAATAGTACACATGACAAATGAAATGATAAAAGGATTCGCACTTGCGGCAATGCAAGATCAAACAATAAAGATAATGACAAATCGAGCTAAAAAAGATGCAGTAATTGCATGTAATACAATAGAAGAATTGTTGTTATTATCAGCATGAAAGGATACCAGAATGAAAATAATTTTTACTGCTGATAGGTCGATAGAATCATGGCTTATCAGATTTTTTACAAGAAGTAAATTCAGTCATTGTGCTATTGTTGATTGTTTTTCAAACACAATAATTGATTCTGATTTTAGTAAAGGTGGAGTTACTGAATATGAATTTAAAAATGTTATTTTAAGAAGTACATTATATGAAGAATTCGATTTACCTTGTGCGCCAAACACAATAATTGAATTAGTTAGAACCCAAATTGGCAAGCCTTATGATATTCTTGCAGTAATTTTATTACCATTTAGACGTTCTTGGAAAGATGACACAAAATGGTTTTGTTCAGAATTAATCGCTTGGGCTTTTAAAGAAGTTGGTTGTAATTTGTTACATAAAAAGCATTATAGAGTTACCCCAGAAGATTTATATCTAGCATTAAAAGAATATAAATTAAAAAATTGTTGACCTGTTTATAATATTTTCATATACTATCACTGAAGTTTTGATTTTGCCTTCAAGTCAACAAAAAAAGAGTTGACAAGAAATTAAAATTTGATATACTTAACTCGAATTTGATTTTTACCTTAATTATGAGAGATTGATATGAAAACTATAAAAGACTTAGAGCAAATCATCTTAGCTTATACTGCAAAAATTGATTTACGTCTTCAAAAAGCTCTTATCAAAAATATCAAATTAACTCCAGATAAATTTGGACGTTATCACGCGCCTTTTGATGGTTATGAAGAAGAAGGTATCACTTATTTAGGCGGTCAATACCTTCCCGATGAAGGTATCACACCCGCTGGTAAAAAAATCAAAATCAAAATCAGCTCTTCTTTGATTGATGAAGTTGCTAAATTATTCATTGATAATTTTGACAGAATTGATAAACAAAGTATGTTTTTTGGTAAGCCTTGGACTCAAAAAGAGGGTGAAGTTTGTTATGCCTACGTTGAATCTTTGCCTGAATCAATTGTTAGACAAATTGAAGGTGATTTATTTGTTGCCCTTGATACTAAAGTTGATTATGGTCAATTCTACTTTACGCCAAAAGAGAAAGTAGAACTGGTAATTGTTGCTAGTGAAACAATTTACAGTATCAACGGTCAATACGGTCAAACTTGGTTAAAAAAACTCTTGACAAATGAAAATATCACATTATACTACAAAGGTGGTTTGACTGAATTTACAAAAGCTTTATTTGATTTAGAAGAAAATTCAGTTGAATCCATAAAAATAAAAGGGACAATTGAACATTCAACTTACAACGGGGCTAAACAGACACAAATTAAAAATGTAAGATTGAATAAAAAATCTTAATTAAATGGGTGCTGAAATGATAATGATAGATAGAGAAGCGGTTTTACGTAATATTTTATTTCTTTTAATTTTGTATATATTGATACAAGGTTTTGGAGATTTAGTTAAAGACTTTCATAATAACTACAAATCTAGTCCATGTTCTACTCAGAACATTGGCTATGATTTATGTTCAAAATAAATTAAAAAATGATTTTAAAATATTTGTACCTTATAGGTATATTTTCTGCGCTTAAAATTTAGTATAATTTTTTATATAAATACTATTGAAATTTTTAATAAAGGAGTTATTTAAATGTCTGAAATAAGAAAACCTATGCCTGATGCGGTTGCAACAATTTATGGTTGGGCACATCCACGTACTGGGGAATTGTTAGTTAGTATGAAAGGATTACCTAATCCTTTTGAGAATTATAAATTAAATGTCCCGTTTCGTCAAGAAAAAAAAGAAACTGAAGTACGGGTTGATCCAGTTGAAGAAATAAAAGTTGATGAACCAACTGAAGAAGTTCAAGAAGAATCCCCTTCAAAACCAGTTAGAACAAGAAAGAAAGCATAATTATATGAAAGAAATAGTCGAAATAATAAAAAAGGACTATACTGGCTATTTTTTCAAAAAAGACTTAAGAAGTCTTCTTATCGTTAGAAAAACAATAAGAAGATTTCTTACATTATGTAATATTGATGTAATATTATTAATTAATAATTATATTACTTTGTGTAATACTTTAGATAAACAAATCGTATATCAATATTTTACTTATATTCTTAATGAAAATGAAATGGCAGTAATCCATAGTATTACAAATTATTTACGTATAACTGAACATGAAAATACAAATCGAATCATGGATGATATTCTGATAGATTTATATAGAAATTACATTAGATATAATTTAAATACTTTGAGCTAACATAGAATCAAATATACGCCTTAACGCACTGTCTGAAGGCTTCGTTCTCATTGGTGCAACAGTACCAGTTTTTTCACTACTACTTTGTTGTATAACTTGTGGCTGTGCTTGTTGCATTATCATTGGCGGATTATTTCTTTTTGATACCGCCGTATCTGTTTCAATTGTTTTTTCTGTTATATAATCACCAACTTTTGATGATTGATTACCTTCTAGTTTGTTATATTGTTTATTGGTTGTATTATCATAGTCTAACTTATTTGATTGAGTTTCGTCAATTGTTTTTTTATCACTTATGAAAGAATTATTATTTTTAACAGAATTTAAATTATCTGATACTTTCACAAAAGATGGGTCAATTGAATTTTCTCTAGCATTCGACATCATTGATTCAGAATTATTAAAATTAGTATAATCAGAATTATTCTGTGATAATCTACTATTTTCTAAACTATGCTGATATAAAGTATCATTAGGATTTATATTATTTGCAACTGAATAGTTATCATTTTCATATTTTCCAATTACTGGCATAATAGTTTGTGATAATCCATTTAATAAATTTAACCCTGAACCTATCGCACCAACATCATTATTATTTGCAATTTGACTTGATAAATTCAAACCATTACTTACTAAATTTAATGGACTGTTTTCTTGTCCATTTAGATAATTTGATGATGTATTCTGTAAATTATCATAACTCATTTGTCTAGTAAAATTCAAACCATTATTAACACTATTTGCAACATTTGCAATTGGCTGAATACTTTCAGGTATATTATTTTGTAAATAATTTGTTGAAGCCCCAATTAAACTACTAACAGGATTACTACGCATAGAATCTACGCTGTTTGCAACATTTGCACTACTAGCAATAATATTCGATATTGGACTTATATCGGCCCCAAACATACTACTAATCAAATTTGAACCAGAATTAAGTATATTACCTAAACTTGGATTTGCGGCAATATTTAAACCATTTCCTATAATACTTGGTATATTCGGCACAAAAGAACTATTCACTTTATTACTTGAATTAATTCCATTAGTAGAATTGTTTAATTCAGTATTATATCCAGCAGTATTGGTTTGTGCGCCACTATTAAATAAGCTGGTACTTGAACCAACTAAATTACTATCCTGATTAGTAGAATTATTTAAAATACTATTTGTATTTTGTCCTAATGGTAATAATGTATTTGTCAACGCACCTAATATACTACCAACTGGGTTTGCTATAAGATTACTTGCAGAATTAGTTATTTGATTAATTGGATTTAATAATGCGCTTATAGGATTTAATATACCTCCAGTTGGATGGTTTATAATACTACTATCAGTTGTATTATATCCGTTATTGATATTAGAATCCCCATTCTGAATACTATTATCATTGATAGTTGAATTTGTATTATTCTCTTCTAAACCTTCTTTTTCTGTGTTTTCTAAATTACTTGAAGCGGCATTGATACTTGCACTTTGTACATTAATAGTCGCAGAACTTAATAATGCTGAAGTTGGTTGAACATCGCTTTGTACTGTATTAAAAACGCTATTGACATTTTCATTATTATTTGGTATAGTAGTATTAGTAGTTGAATAATTTGCATTCATAGGTACTAAACTACTTGTCATTCCACCATTTGTAGTAAATCCACTAGTTGAATAATTTGTATTAGTAGGTATTAATGTATTAGTAGGTACATTTGTGTTAAATCTAGTTGTTGAATAGCTTGCATTAGTAGGTACTAAATTACTGGTCATTACTCCATTTGAATTTGTGTTAAATCCGTTCGAATTGGCTAAATATGCTGATTGAACTAATGAACCATCAAAATTTGAAACTTTTTTATTTTCATTTGGTACAAAAGTTGATACATTTCCATTGGTTTGATTATATGCACTACTAACCATAGAACTTCTTTCTATAGGGTTATTATTATCACCGACTTGCACATTTGAACCATTAGCTAAAAAGTTATTTGCAGTATCCGTATTATACATAATGCTTTTTTTACTTGGGTCATTAATGTTACCATTTTCCCCTCTAGCTAACATATAAGGATCAACTGCATACTTTTGTTTATCTTTGTTACGTTCTAACCATTCATCAGCTTTTGATAAATGTACACCTTTTTTGCTAGATGATTCACTAATCATCATTTCACCAGTTTCAGGGTCTTTTACAACTTGTGTAACATGATCAATACCTTTATATCGGCCAGCTCCACTTTTAGCCCCATTTTGTGAATGGTCTACCCCAATAACCATACCTTCTTTTAAATTATTTTTATTTACATCTTCACCACTCAATTCCATACCAGTAGATTGTCCAACTGCTTGAATTATTCCAGCCGCTCCACCAGTTGCCGCACCTTTATTCATGGTATTAACAGCATCTTTTATAATTTTTGGATCACCCATATCAGCACTAACTTTTTTATTCAATTCCATTACCCAACCAGAACAATCAATCGCTCCAGTATTTGAATTTTTTGAACCATAGTTATATTTTATACCTTTATCCATTGCAATTTGAGTATCTTTTACTAAAGATGAATTTAAATTATTTACGGCTTCAGTTGCAATATCACCACTAACTTCATGTGTATTTTTTATTCCTTTTGCTTCATTATATGCAGATAATGCAGTATTAGCATAATCATATCGACTTTGGTATTGTTTTGTTTTTACAATTTGTCCGTTTTGAACATCTCCACTTCTTTCAAAACCACGTTCAAAATTATAAACAGCACCTTTTAAGTCTTTTGATTGTCTAACTTTATCAATTGCACCTTTTTCTGAACCATTAGTTAATTCTTCTTTTAAATAACCATAATTAGCTTCATCAGAACTTGTATCCAAACCTTTACTAGCGGCATAAGCTTCAAATTTCTTTCTTCTGTCTCCAGTCCATTGGGCCCAACCTAAACCACCACGGCCAGATTTTTGTCCAATTTCTTGCATTTGTTTTAAGCCGCCTGATTCATGACCAAGATTTCCCATTACACCTGCCGCTTGTTCAGGAGTTAATTGAAAATCTTTCATTAGATTATCCATAATTAATACAGATTTATCTTTAAATTCTTTTCCGCCTTTTGTTGAACCTTCTTTTATTCCTGATAAATCAGCTACACCATCTTTAATGCTTCCCGATACTCTATCAGTTGATGTTTCTCTACCAGTAGCGGCACGTTCAAAAATTCTGTCTTGGGCGTCTACATCACCCATAGATGCTTTTATTTGGTCTGTAAGAGAATCTAAATTTTCATTTAATTTTTCAAATAAGGTTTCTTTATCAGCTTCATCTTTTTTATTAATTTCTTCAGCTTGTTTTCTTTTTGATGGGTCAACTCCACTTAATAAACCACCTGTTAAATCGTCAATACCTGAAAACATAGTATCGAATAACTTATCTTTCCATTCACCAACGTCTGTTCCTTCCATTGCTTTGTTAAGTTGTTCACCAGCTTTAAACCCAACATATCCAGCAGCCGCAACAGCTAATGCTGGTGCAGCAGCAACTGCACCTTCAATCAACGCGGGTGCAGAACGCACTAACATTTGTCCAGCCGTTTTCATTATTGGTGAACCCTTATCTAATAACATCTTAGACATGTTCCCAACATTTTTAATTGGATTATTTTTTATTGCAATATTCTTGATATTAGATAATGAACTTTGTGCAGAATTAGTTGCACTGTTTGTTAATCTACTAAACTTTGATAATGAATTTTGGGCAAAAGAAACTGGTTTATTAACAGTTGACCTAGCTAAACTATTACTGGTTTTAGTTAAATTGCTCAATCCTTTTGGTACTTTTTTAGTTTTCTTAAAAAAGTCTTTTGCTCCACTAAGAATATCTAAAATACTACCTGATGAATTATTATCAGAGTCTTTACTGTCACAAGAAAAATCAGTTTT